>NC_015666.1:3362341-3668009 GCF_000217715.1 Halopiger xanaduensis SH-6 | reverse complement strand
GAGGTGACTTGCTATGTATAATGGATTTATATCTGCTATGATTTGGGTCGTCCAAACTACCCGTAGTGACCATATACACGCTATATACGGTGTCGGCTACACAAGCTGTAAAACACCGAATAGTACCGTCCGTCACGCGTCAGACGACGCGCGAAGTTTATTACTGGGGGGCCATATTGGATGCGAGTGTGGCATTCAGCACGGATCCGCTAGACGAACTCGTCGTCCCCGACGGCACCGAAGCGAAGGAAGTCGCCCTCGAGACCGACGGCGACGTTCTCGTCGGCAGTCGGTCGACGATCGAGTTCGGCGTGCGCGGCCGAAACGTCATCGCCGGCGAGAGCGTCGAGTTCGGCGGCGACATCGAGGCCGAGGGCGACTGCCGACTCGACATGTGGTGCGACGTCGCGGAGAACGTGCTGGTCGGTCAGGACGCCTACATCGGCGAACGGGTCCACATCGCCGGCAAGCTGAAGGTCGCCGGCGACCTCGACATCGGCGATGACGTCGACATCGAAGAGGGGTTCGAGGCCAACGGCTGGATCGTCATCCGGAACCCGATGCCGACGATCGTCTTCCTGTTCGTCTACCTCAAGCACCTCCTGCTCATCGGCGAGGAAGACACCGCCCAGCAGCTCGTCTCGGAACTCGTCGACGACGAGGACGAGGAAGCGGACGAGGAGCCCGACGCCGAACCGCTCGTCATCCCCCGGAACGCGACGGTCGGCGACGACGCCTGGCGGGTCTCGACGCCCGCGACGATCGGCGACGACTGCCGGCTCCACGGCAACGTCCGCGCGGAAACCATCGACGTCGGCGCGGACTGCAACATCTTCGGCAGCCTCCGCGCCCGCGGCGACGTCTCGGTCGGCCGGGGCACGCGGATCCACGGCGATCTCACCACGCGCGACGGCGACGTCGTCATCGACGAAGACGCCCGTATCCTCGGTGACGTCTCCTGTCAGGACCTCACCCTCGAGCCCGGCGCCGAGGTCGACGGCACGATCCGGGCCGACGGCGAGATTACGATGGGAACGACGGAACGCGAGCAGGAGTAGGCCGGTTCGACGCTCGAGTGCGGTTCGATTTTACCCGTGATTCGCAATCGCGCGAGCCACGGCGTTTGGGACGTGATGCGAGTTATTCGCGCTCGGACTCGGAGTATCGCAGTTCATCGCCCGCGCCGCCGGCTGCCGTCGCAGTGCGCTGCTCCGGCCCGGCAGCGTCGGGAATCCGGAACCCGCCCTCCGGCCGCGCGCTGAGTTCCCGCTGCGGGTACGGGATGCCGATGTCCTCGCGATCGAACGCCGTTTTGAGTTCGTGGACCACCGATCGCAGCGTCGTCCACTTCTTGTGCGCGTTCGGCTGGCGGATCCAGAACCGACACTCGAGCGCGATCGCCGAGTCGCCGAACGCGGTCGGCACGATCTGCGGCTTGGGCCCCGGCGCCACGTCGTCGACCCCTTCGATCGCCTCGAGGGCGACGTCCTCGGCCCGCTCGAGGTCGGTCTCGTAGTCGACGCCGACCTCGAGGCGCAGGCGCAGCCGGTTTCGTTTGCTCCGGTTGACGACGGTGCTGCTCGAGACGTGGTCGTTCGGCAGGACGATGATCTCCCCGTCGAAGCTCCGCAGGCGCGTGTTGATGATCGTGATGTCGACGACCGTTCCCTCCTTGTCGCCGATCTCGACCCAGTCGCCGATCTCGAACGGTCGGGCGAACATCAGCACGAAGCCGGCGATCAGCGAGCCGAGCGTCTGGCGGGCGGCCATCCCGACGACGATGCCGAGGAAGCCGGCACCGACCAGCAGGCCGCCGAGGTCGATCGGCCACAGCGAGAGCGCGGCCAATCCGGCCGCCAGGAAGATCGTCACCTGCAGCACGCGGAAGACGACGCCCTCCTGGTGGGCCGTCACGTAGGTCGCGTCCGCGAGCCACTCGTCCAGTCGCTGCTCGAGGTACCGGGTGCCGACGATCGCGCCGGCCAGCAGGCCGACGGTCAACACGAGACGGACGACGTACGGACCCGCGCGCTCGACCGCCGCGAGCGCGTCCGCCGCGAGGTCCGCGTACCCCCAGACGATCAGCAGGAGCAGTCCGGTCGTCCCGAGAACGACGGCCTGCAGCGATCGGATCACCGCCCGCATCGGGAACGGGACGTCGGTCAGTTCGTCGATCGCCTCGAGGACGCTGCCGGCTTCGCTCTCGCGGAGCCGCCGGCCGACGTACTCCACCGTCCGGCGGACGGCGATCGGCGCGACGACGAACCCGATCACGAGGGCGAGCGCGATTATCCCAGTGCTGACCGCGAACCGCCCCTCGGTCGAGGTGATCGCCTCGAGCGACGTCTGAACCGTCTCGACGTGTTCGAACACGGTTGATAGTCGTCCGGACGGACGGCCGGTATATCTGACTGGTGGCCCCGCCGGAGGTGTAGGTGTAGGTGCAGGCGGTTCCGGCCAAACTGTGTTACATAATCACTAACAATGATTACGGTAGAGCGCGTACCGTCACCGGTGGCGCTCATCGTCGAGTTCGAACTGCGGACGCCCGTTCTGCGGGAAGCGGCGCGGGCGGCCCGCGAACTCCGCCTCGGGGAAGTGTACGGAAACGAGTCCGGAGAGCCGAAACTGCTTTTCTGGGCGACCGTCGACGACGGCGACGCGTTCGAGGCGGCGCTCGACGAGGATCCGAGCGTTCGGCGGTACACGGCGCTCGAGACGGCGTCGGACCGGCGCCTGTACAGCGTCGCGTTGACCGACGACGCGGCGTCGCGACTCGCCTCTCCCGTCGCCGCCGAACACGACGTTGCGATCCTCGAGATCGTCGTCACCGACGAAACGGTCGTTCGCGCCCGCGTCCTGTCCCGCGACGCGCTGCAGGCGTACCGCGAGCAGTGCCTCGGGCGGGACGTCGGCTTCAAGCTTCGGCGACTGTATCTCGAGGAGGAGCCCGATACCGATACCGACACCGATCTCGACCTCGACGGCGACCGCTACGGCGTCACCGAACCGCAGCGCGAGGCGCTCCGCACCGCCCACTCGGCGGGCTATTTCACCGTGCCGCGGGAGACGACGCTCTCGGAACTCGCGGCGGAGTTCGACATCTCCGACCAGGCCCTCTCCGCGCGGCTCCGTCGCGGGCAGGCGAACCTGCTCGAGAACACGCTGGCCGACGATACGTAACGGATTGAGGAGCCAAGCGCTCGCGGACGAGTACGGACCGCTGTACGACGCCGTCGATCCGACGGCGCTGGACGCGCTGTTCGCCTCGTCCGAGGCTACCGACCGCACCGAAGTAGCCGACTGCGTCGAGACGACCGGCGCCGTGACGGTCACCGACGCGGACCGGCGCATCACCGTCGAGACGCCCGATCGAATCGAACTGGTGCCCCTCGAGTCGTCTTCCGACCGCTAACAGCGGCCGCAGCCTCAGTAGATCAGTTCGTCGTCGTTCTCGACCATGTACAGCGTCCGCGCGGCGATGTTGACCGCGTGGTCGCCGACCCGCTCTAAGTCCCGAATCGTCAGCAGAAGCCGCGAGACGTCCTGCAGCAGCCGCTCGACTTCGTCGGGCTCTTCGAGTTCGCGCTCGATGAGGTCGCGGACGACGATCCCGCTCGCCCGCTCGGCGAACTGATCGAGGTCGTCGTCGCGGGCCGCGATTTCCCGGCAGGCGTCCGTGTTTTCGGTGTCGTAGGCCAGCATCGCCTCCTCGATCATGTCGAGGGTCATCTCGCCCATCTCTTGCACGTCGACGTCGGGGAAGAGGTTCTCCTCCGCGTCGAGGGTGTACTCCCCGAGGTTGACCGCGAGGTCGGCGATTCGCTCCAGATCGGTCGTGATCTTGAACGACGCCGCGATAAAGCGCAGGTCGCTCGCGACGGGTTGCTGGAGCGCCAGCAGGTCGATACAGTCCTGCTCTAACTCGAGGTACATCCGGTTGATCTCGCCGTCGCCCTCGATGACCTCCCGGGCGAGGTCTTCGTCTTTCTGCTCGAGCGCGTCGAGTCCCATGCGGAGCCGTTCCATGACGACTTCGCCCATGTAGAGGATGTCCTCGCGGAGTTCCGCGAGTTGCTCCTGATAAGATTTCCGAGCCATAGTCCAGCCACCTTTCCGGGCAAAGATATAGCTTGTGCCACCCACCGCGCCGCGACGGCCGCGACCGTCGGGGCACTGGGCTCGGGTCGGCTCGGGTTCGACGGGACCGTCGACGCCGATTGAGGCGACCGCACTACGTCGCGTCGACGCAGTTCTGGAACCGGGTCGGGCGTCTCGAGTCAGACGCCGGCCGGAACCGATCCGCCCGCGGGATCGGACTCGTTCTCGGAAGCGAGCGGGAGTTCGAGGACGACGGTCGCCCCCTGCAGACCGCCGCCGCTGTTCGCGTCACGGTCGTCGGCTTCGCCGTCGACGGTGGTCGCGTTCCGGTCGGTGTCGGGTTCGCGTCCGCCGGCGTTCGCGGCGCCCCCGTGCGGAATGACGAGCCGCCCGTCGTATCGGCTGCAGATCCAGTCGACCAGCCACAGCCCGATGCCGCCGGTGTGGTTGACCTGCGATATCGCGCGCTCGCCGGTGATGACGGACACCTCGTCGGCCGGGATTCCCGGACCGTCGTCGGCGACGATGACCAGGATCCGGTCAGTTTCGACGTCGAGGTCGACGGTTACCGCGACGGTCGGCGACGCGCCGGCGTGATCGACGACGTTCGCGAGCAGTTCGTCGATCGCGATCGCGATCTCGTCCCCGCAGGCTGCGACCGCCCGGTCCGGCCCGCTGACGGTGACGTTCTCGAGCGACCGGCAGTGGCCGGTCTCGCCGGCCCCGGTACTGGCGGTGAATCCAGCCGCGCGCTCGCGGACGAGCGTTGCAACGTCCGTTCGCGGCGTTCCGTCCCCTCCCTCGGCTGCGACCGGATCGAGCAACTCCTCGGTCAACCGTGCCCGATTTCCGAGTTCGAGCAGGTCCTTGGCCGTTCGCCGGATCTCCGTCGCCGCCTCCCGGTCGTCGCCCTCGAGCGACGCCTCGAGATCGCTCGCACGGCCGATGATGACGTTGAGCGTGTTGCGCAGATTGTGCCGCAGGATACGGTTGAGCACGAGCAGCATCTGCTCGCGGCGGCCGAGCGTTCCGCCGAGTCGCGCCAGCGCGTCGTCGATCCGGCGCCACTCGGCGGCGCCGCCGATGGACGGACCGGCCTCGTATTCGCGTCGCTCGAGCGCGCGGACTCGCTCGAGGAGGCGACCGATCCGGCGCACTTGCGATCGGTAGACCCAGATTCCGAACGCGATCACCGATCCTAGAAGCGTCACGCCGGAGACGACCTGCAGCGCCAGGAGATCCGCGAGCGGCGTCGTGATCGCCGCTCGGTCGCGCCGGACGGTGACCGTCCAGTCGACGGTCTCGAGGGCGGCCTCGGCGGTGATGGGGTCGCTCTCGCCGACGCCTCCGATTTCGATTCCGTTTCCGTTCTCATCGCCGCTTTCGTCTTCGGTTCCGGCCCCATCCGTCCCCGCAACCGTCGAGAACACGACCTCGTCGTCCGCCTCGACCGTCGTCGCGGCCCGCTCGTCGCGCAGCGGTTCGAACAGATCGGTCCCGTGGAGGTGATAGGTTCCGGTGAGCGCGCCGACGACCTCGCCGTCCGCACGGATCGGCGCGGCGATCGCCACGACCCGGTTTCCGGTTTCGGCGACGAACGGTTCGCTGACGTACTGCTCGCCCTCGAGCGTCCGCTGCACGTACTCCCTGTCGCTGATATTCATTTCCATGACGTCCATCGACTCGCCGTGACCGGTGACGAGCCACTGTACGCGGCCCGTCTCGTCGACCACCGATGCCCCCTCGAATGCCGACCGATCGACGAACGCCTCGAGCGCCCGTCGCTGTCGCGGCGTGCCGTGTGCCGCGAGGGTCGGATCCGCCGCGCCGACGGCGACCGTTTGACGGTGGGCCTGAATCCGGCCGTCCAGTATCGTCGCCGACTGGGCGGCGCGGTCGGCGACCGTCGCTTCCGTTCCCTCCGCGACGTCCGTTCGATGGGCGGTAAACGTCACCGCGAGTACGGCCCCCGATACGAGAAGGACGAGGAGAAACGCGACAGCGTACCGGTGAGCCAGACTCATGCGTGCGTACTCTCCCCGTAGTTATCAGGTCCTCATTATATTTGTGGCTATTCTGACACCAGTTTGCCAGAAATAATGCTGGCGGCTAAACCGACCGACGCGACTCGAGACGTCACGGACAGTCGCCGATGCTCAATGCGTGCGTGCTATCGGGAAAATGATGACACTACTCGAGCGAGAAACGCGGATGACGCTCGCTATCCGAATTTGCCGGTGATGTAGTCTTCGACGCGGTCGTGTTCGGGGTTTTCGAAGATTTTGCTCGTGTCGTCGTACTCGACGAGCTCGCCGCCGGTCAGGAAGACGGCGGTCTTGTCCGAGATGCGGGCGGCCTGTTGCATGTTGTGCGTGACGATGATGACCGTGTACTCCTCGGCGAGATCCTCGATCAGGTCTTCGATCTTCGAGGTGGCGACCGGGTCCAGCGCCGAGGCCGGTTCGTCCATCAGGATCACTTCCGGATCCGGCGCGATCGCGCGGGCGATACAGAGGCGCTGTTGTTGTCCGCCGGAGAGATCGAGTCCGCTCGAGTCGAGTTGTCCCTTCACTTCGTCCCAGAGCGCGGCGCGTCGGAGCGCCTTCTCGACGATCTCGTCGTAATCGCCGTCGATCCCCTGCACCTCGAGCCCGTAGGTGACGTTGTCGTAGATGCTCTTGGGGAACGGGTTCGGGTGCTGGAACACCATGCCGATCTTGCGCCGCAGGGCGACGGGATCGACGTCGTCGTCGTAGACGTTTTTCCCTTCGAATCGGAGTTCGCCCTCGATCCGCGCGGCGTCGACGAGGTCGTTCATGCGGTTGATACAGCGGAGGAAGGTCGATTTCCCGCAGCCGGACGGACCGATGATCGCCGTGACCTGTTCGGCCGGGATCTCGATGTCGATCGAGCGAAGCGCCTGTTCGTCGCCGTAGAACACGTCGAGATCCTTCGACTCGATCACGGTTCGATTCTCGCCACCGGACGAAGCCGCACTCCCGTCGACGTCGATCGACGAATCTACGAGGGGTTCAGTCGTCGGGTCGGAGGCCCCGACATCGCTACTCGCGAGTCGTTCGTTCTCTCCCTCTGTCGGTTGGCTGTCAGTGCGGCTATCCGGATCACTCATTTGATCTCGTGTCATGGTCAGTCTCGGCGTTGATACTTGTTACGGATGATGATGGCAGCACCGTTCATCAGCAGGAGGACGACCAGCAGCGTCATGACGCCGGCCGCGAGGACGCCGTGCTGGAACGCGGGGTCGATCTCGCTCGACCAGGTGTAGATCTGGCGCGGCATGGCGCTGAACTTGCTCGTAAACGAGTCCGGCGCGATCCGAACGACCGCCGGTGCGCCGATGATCAGCAGCGGCGCCGTTTCGCCGATCGCCCGTCCCATCGCGAGGATGTTGCCGGTCATGATGCCGGGCAACGCTTCCGGGAGGACGACGTTCCGGACCGTCTGCCATCTGGTCGCGCCCATCCCGTAGGACGCCTGTCGCATCGAGTCGGGAACGGCGCTGATCGCCTCCTGCGAGGAGATGATGACGATCGGGAGGATCAGGAGGCCGACGGTGAATCCGCCGACTAAGGCGGTCCCGGACCCGAACCCGCCCTGTCGAATGAACAGCGCGAGCCCGAGGATGCCGTAGACGACCGACGGAACGCCGGCGAGGTTCCCGATGTTGACCTCGATCAGGTCGACGAGGCGACCCCACCGGCCGTTCTCGGGGGCGTACTCCTCGAGGTAGACGGCGGCGCCGACGCCGACCGGAAACGCGGAGACGACGATGACGAGCAGCATCATCACCGAGCCGACCAGCGGCGGGTAGAAACCGGCGTCTTCGGGCGTTCGCGACGGGGAACTCGTGAGGAAGCTCCAGTCGAGCCACGGGTCGGGACCGGCGAAGCCGAGCGCGTCCGTGAGGAGGACGCCGGCGACGATCCCGCCGGTGACGATGACCGGGAACGCGAGTCCGGTCGTGCCGGCGCCGCGGCGGACGACGCTTTCGACGTAGAGACCGACGGGGACGGCGGCGACGGCGACCAGCAGCATCCAGACGACCGGCGTGAGACCGACGAGCGGCGCGATCCCCAGTCCGGCTCCCGCAGCGATCAGCGTCAGGGCCGCGGCGATCGCCCCGTCGCGGTCGCTCTCGCGCTGTCGTCGCACGAACCAGCCGGCGACGAGCGAGACCGGCGCGACGAACGAGGCGAGCAGCGCGATCCCCTCGGTCGGCAGGACGGGCAGCGAGAGGATAATATCGGGGACCAGAGCGAGCGCGGCGGCCGGAACCGCGATCAGCACGACGAGTCGCTCGAGGCTCGCTTCGGTTCGAACGCGGCTGTGTGCGTACACGACCGCGCCGGCAAGGGCGAGCGCGACGAGGATCGAGAGCCACCGGTAGACGCTGACGATGTGTTCGAACGTGATGAACACGCCGCCGGCGACGAGCAGCGAGACGACGGGGAGTCCGAGCGCGATGGCCGCGGTCTCGCCGGCTCTCGTATCGCGGGTATAGTAGTAGCCCGTCGCGCCGAGGATCGGCAGCAGGACCGTCGCGGCGAAGATGAGCAGCCAGCCGATATCTGCCGAGAGCGGCCTGAAAGCGTCGTTCGCGACGTACAGGAGGAGAACGAAGACGGAAATCAGGGCCAGCAGGGTGGCACCCAGACAGAGGGACTTGAACGCCTGGCCGCGAAGGCGGCTGACCGCTTCGTCCGTTCCGTACCACTCGTGGGTGCGCTGGTCGGTCGCCATTATCGGTACACCTCCGTCGGTTCGTCGGTGACGATCATTGGTATTCCTCCTGGTATCGTGCCGCGACGTAGTCGCTCGCGAGGTTCATCGAGAACGTGATCACGAACAGCGTTAGCCCGAGCGCGAACATGCTGAGGTAGGTCGCCGAGCCGCCGGTCGCGTCGCTCGTGACGGCGTTTACCATCCCCGCCGTCATCGGCTGTCCCGAACTGAACAGGTTGTTCAGCGGGTTCGAGAAGTCGAACATCCGCGGCCGCAGGCCGGCGGCCATGACGACGATCATGGTTTCGCCGATCGCCCGCGAGAGCGCGAGGATGAACGACGAGAAGATCCCCGAGATGGCCGCCGGAATCACGATACCGGTCGACACCTCGTACTTCGTCGCACCCATCCCGTAGCCGGCCTGTCTGAGCGAGTCCGGAACGGAACTCATCGCGTCCTCGGAGAGGGAGGACACCATCGGGATGATCATGATACCGACCATGATGGAAGCGCTCAGCAGGTTGAACGTACTGACCGGGATCCCGATCGCCTGCAGCGCGGGGGTCAGGTAAACCAGCGCGAGATAGCCGTAGACGACCGTCGGAATGCCCGCCAAGACCTCGAGCGCCGGCTTGAGCACCGACCGCATCCGCCCGCTCGCGTACTCGCTGAGGTAGACGGCTGCGGCGACGCCGATCGGAACGGCGACCATCGCCGAGACGACGGTGATGACCATCGTCGCGCTCACGAGCGGCCAGACGCCGAAGTTCCCCCCGTCGCCGCGGACGAACCACTCGGTCTCCAAGAAGAACTCCGTCGCGGGGACCATCTCGAAGAACTTGAGCGCGTCCCGCGTGAGCGTGACGATAATGCTGACGGTCACGAACACGGTCAGCGCGGCGCAGGCGAACAGCAGCCACTTGTAGATGCGTTCTTTGACGACTTGACCCGACGACGGCCGCGTCAGATCGACGTCTGTCGTTCGCTCACTCATCGTTGGCTGGTTGTTGAACTGCCATCGTGAATCGTTCGGTTTGGCCGCCTCAGTTCACCGCGTTCTCGAGCTTGTCGAGATTCTCCTGAACCTGTTCGTCGTTCGCCGGGACGTAGCCGACGTCGGTGACGGTGTCGGTCCCCGACTCCTCGATGTAGAACTCGACGAAGTTGTAGACCGACTCCCGCTCAAGCGACTGCTCGCTGACGTAGATGTACAGCGGTCGCGCCATCGGGTACGAGCCCTCGCTGGCCGCCTCCAAGCTCGGCGGGGTGCACTCGCCGTCCTCGCTTTCCTTGATCTCGAGGGCTTTGAGCTGATCCTCGTTCTCCCGGTAGTACGCGTAGCCGAAGTAGCCGATCGCGTTTTCGCTCGAGGAGATCCCCTGGACGAGTTCGTTGTCGTTTTCGGTCTTTTCGTACTGGGTGACGTGGCTCCCGCTGTCGCCGATCACGTTGTTTCTGAACCAGTCGAAGGTGCCGGACGTCGAGGGCGGCCCGTAGCGTTCGATCTCCTCGTCGGGCCACTCGGAGTTGACGTCGGACCACGTTTCGGCGCCGTCTTCGGACCAGATCTGCGCGAGTTCGTCGTAGGTGACGCAGTCGATCGGCGAATCGTTGTGGACGGCCATCGTGACCGCGTCGGCGCCGATCTGGAACTCGATCGGTTCGACGCCGTTTTCGTTACAGGAGCTCACTTCTTCCTCCTGGATCGGCCGCGATGCGCCGTTGATGTCGGAGTTGCCGGGACAGAAGTTATTGCTGAAACCGCCGCCGGTCCCGGTCGAGTCGGTGGTGACGTTTACGTCGTTTTCATCCATGAACGCCTCGGCCATCGTGTCCGAGACGGGGAACACCGTACTGCTGCCCGTAACGACGACCCGTTCGTTTCCGCTATCGCCGTTTCCACTCGAATTATTTCCACCGGCGTTGTTTTCGGTACAACCGGCGAGCGAGAGCGCCCCCACTGCGCCCGTCGCCGCGAGAACCTTCCGTCGAGAAACCGATCGAACCGAACGTTCCGTCTGGGTATCAGCCATCAGGTCAACCTTTGACCGTATAAAGAAATACAATGCTATGTTAGCTATATAGATCTACCCACACCGATGTAGACACATTCAGATCGTTCTATCCGGGACTATGGGCGCTCTATCGGCCGTTCTACGGCTGTTGCTGTATCCGTTAATTTTAGATAAACTACATATCCGTACGTATGTCAGTATATACGAGTTCGACTATAGATTCAGAGAAACTATATGGGGAATCGAATCGCCGAGCTATCTCCGGTAATAGATACGTGCAAGGAACGTACCCGCTACAGAAACGCAACGTGAGCCGATCGGAACGGACGGCGCGTTCGAACGACGGTCGAACGCTCGTCACCCAGTCCGGCTTACCGCTCCGAAACGGACCGACGCCGTCGAACGACCGGCCGCGTCTCAACGAGTGCAGTTTCGATCGACCCGTCGACTCGTGTCCGGTCAGCGCGACGGGGCTGAATCGACGACCGAGTCGGCCGCTCGACTACGTATCCGACCGTTTGTCTACTGGCTCGAGAACGATTCGGCGTTCGATTCTCTCGGGCGCCACTGTCCGGCAGAGACCAGTCCAGAACTGCCGCACTGACTCGACTATAGAGGAGAAGAGACTTATAGAGATACGGCCGCAACCGATCAGTATGGAGACGCGCAAGGTACAGGTCACGGGCGGGTCGACCTACACCGTCTCGCTGCCGAAGGATTGGGCGACCGACAACGGCGTCAGTTCCGGGTCGACCGTCGAGTTCTACCCCGAGGACGATTCGCTCCTGTTGACGCCCCGGAGCGAGAGCGAACGCCAGGAGGGGACCCTCGACGTCTCCGACCTCGAGGGCGAGCGACTCACTCGAGCCGTGATGACGATGTACGTCAGCGGCTTCGACATCATCCGCCTCGAGGCGGGCCGGATCACGACCGATCAGCGCCGGGCGATTCGGGACGCCACGCAGAGCCTGGTCGGCGTCGAAGTGCTCGAGGAGACCAACGACAGCGTCGTCATCCAGGATCTGCTGGACTCCTCGGAGCTGTCGATCGTCAACGCCGTCTCCCGGATGCGCCTGATCGCAACCTCGATGCTCGCCGACGCGGTCACCGCCTTAGTCGAGAACGACGACGACATCGCCCTGGACGTCATCGAGCGCGACGACGACGTCGACCGGTTGTGGCTCGTCGTCTCGCGGATTTTCCGGGCGACGCTGCGGTCGCCGCGGGCCGCCGAGGAACTCGGGGTCCCCCGCGAGGACTGCTTCGATTTCCACTCCAGCGCTCGGCAACTCGAGCGCGTCGCCGACCACGCCGCCAAGATCAGCAACCTCGCGCTGAAACTCGACGAGATTCCCGAAGACGTCGCCGAGGCGCTGACGGACCTCCACGCCGACGCGTCGGACGTCCTCGAGAAGTCGATGGACGCGCTGTTCGCCGACGACAGCGGTGAGGCGAACGAACTGGGTCACGCAGCCCGGCAGGCGGTCCTCGAGATCGACGAACACACGCGCCGGATCGACGACATGCTTCGGGACCTCGCGCCCGTGCAGGCCCAGTCGCTCGGGCTGATCGTCGACTCGCTGTCCCGCAGCGCCGACTACGGCGGCAACATCGCCGAGACGGCGCTCCAGAAGGCGGCGCCGCGGCCCTGATTCAATTCCTCGTTTGAAGCTCGATTCGCCTCGAGAACCGCGGCGCGTCCGCTATCGAAGACGAGAACTGATCCGTCGCGAAGCGAGCGGATCGCAGAAGTGGGTTGGTCGTTACTCCTCGAGGAGCACGGCGTTGACCTGACCGGTCTGACCGGGACGGGAGGTCACGCGGGCACGGCCCTCGGAGGTTTCGATGACGGCGCCCTTCGTGATGATGTTCCGGCGGACGTAGTTGGGGTTGGCCTCGTTCTCGACGACGTCCTCGATCTCGGCCGACACGGTTTCGCCGCTCTTGTTGACGCTGGCGATGTCGGTCGCGAGCGCGCGGGTCTTCGTGCCGTTGCCGCGGACGTCGATGGTTCGGAAGCGCGGTTCGCCGACCTGCGTTTCGGTCGGCAGGCGCCCGAGTTCGTCCTTGCGGCGCTTGCGAACGTTCTTCAGTCGACCGCCGGTGCGCTTGCGCGTAGAGCGTCCCTGGTCTTGCATACGCGGGAAAAGTCTCGGCGAATACTTGAATGCACGCTTTCCGCTCGAGCGACTGACGCACACCGACAACCAACCGCTGACTCGCTCGAGCCAGAATTAGAATTCGCCGATGACGTCCTCGAGACGGCTCACTCGTCGGCGACTAAGCAGTAGGCGTGGCCGGGCGCCTCGAGCACGGTCGCTTCGTCATCGTCGTAGTAGTTCGAGAAAACGCCGCGTTCGGCGTAGTAGATCCGACCGTCGCGGGGGATTGCGCCGCTCGTGACGTGGCCCCTATTTTCGACGCGCCACCGTCGCTCGCCGGTCTCGCGGTCGAGCGCGTAGAGGTGCGCGTCGTAGGAGCCGACGAGGATCGTCTCGGCGGTGGCCGTGATCGAGCCGATGACCCGACCGCCGACGTCCGCCGACCACAGCTCCTCCCCGGTATCGGTATCGAGCGCGTACACGTAGTGGTCGTCGCTGCCGACGTAGGCGATTCCCTGCTCGGGATCGATCGCCGGGTTCGACATGATCACGCGACCGGTCTCGAACGACCACTCCTCGCTGCCGTCTTCGAGGTCGAGCCGGTAGAAGCGGCCGTCCCACGAGCCCGCGAACGCCGCGCCGTCGTAGACCGGAATGGTCCCCTTGATCTGGGCGCCGAGGTGGAACCGGCCGTCGGCCATCGGATCCCCGTCCGGGCCGTCCTCGCCGCCGGCCTGAAACGTCCAGGCGCGCTCGAGCGAGGGGAACTCCCAGCCGTAGACGACGCCGTCGTTCGACCCCGACACGAGGCGGCCGGCGTCGCAGTCGATCGCCGGCGACGGATGGGGCATCCCCCAGATATCGTCGTCGTGCCAGGTCGGCCGGCCGGTCTCGGCGTCGACCTCCCAGAGCGCCCCGCTGGCGGGGTTGCTGTACTCCGCCATGATGTACAGCGTCCCGTCGATGTAGGCGGGACTCGAGCCGATGGCGATCGCTCCGTCGAAGTCGCGGGGATTGGTCTGCCAGATCAGCTCCCCTGCGTCGATGTCGACGGCGTAGAGCGCGCCGTCGTAGCCGCCGATGTAGGCGGTGTCGTCGACGATCGCCGGCGTGCCGTGGAAGCCGAGGCTCGTCCCTGCGTCCGTCTCGAGCAGCCAGCGGCGCTCGCCGTCGGGCGTCACGGCGTGGATCCGACCCGTATCGCTTGCGATCAGGATCGTCTCGCCGTTGGGGGTCGGCCGCGGCGTGGACTTGGCCGCGGTGTGGCCGATCCGGTTGACCGGGAACTCCCAGTTGACGCTGACCGTGTCCGGGACCGTCTCCTCGGGGTAGTAGCCGTACCGGCGCAGCCCGCGCCGGAACATCGAGATTTCGTCGTCGACGGGGCGGGGAACGATCGGATCGCCGTCGTCGGCCATCGCGCCCGCGCAGTCGGGGACCGAGCGGCCGTAAGCCGCGCTACACCCGGCGAAACTGGCGATACTGCCGGCGCCGACGGTCGCGAGCAGTTGGCGTCGCGTCGGTCGGCCCACGGTCGCGCCGCGATCACTGGCGTCCTCGTCGGTTTCGGCCCCGATTCCGTCGCCGTCTCCGTCCATCGTGTCGAGGCGACGAACCGTTCCCCTATAGTGGTTCGGATCCGCGGTGTTCGCCGACCTCGTGGACTGCTGTGCCCGCGAAACCGGTCGCCTCAGTCGCGCCGCTATCCGGACGTGAAAATCGAAAACCGTACTTCGAGTCGTTCGCTTCGAACCGCGCTACTCACGGGTGCACAGCACCCGTTCGTTCGAGGGATCTCCGATCCCTCGCTACTCACGGCTCACTTCGTTCGCCGTTCATCTCTTCGCGGTTCTCGGTCATTTCATTCGCTCCGGACCGCGCTACTCCTGCTGGGCGTCGACGACCGCCACGCCGGCCAGGTTCACGATGTCCTTGACCTCGTCGCCCCGCTGGAGGACGTGGACCGGCTTGTCCATCCCGACCAGCATCGGGCCGATGGCGTCGGCCCCGCCCAGCCGCTGGAGCAGCTTGTAGCCGATGTTGCCCGACTCGAGGTTCGGGAAGACCAGCACGTTCGCGGGCTCCTCGAGCTCCGAGAAGCCGTAGGTGCCCTCGAGGATGTCCTCGACGACGGCGGTGTCGGCCTGCATCTCGCCGTCGACGGGGAAGTCGGCGTCGGGGTCCTTTTGAAGCATCTTGGCGGCGCGGCGGGGCTTGCGGGTTCCCTCGTTGTCGACGCTGCCGAAGTTCGAGTACGACAGCAGGGCCGCGCGCGGTTCGATGTTGAACCGGCGGGCGAGTTTACCGGTCTGCTTGGTGACCTCGGCGAGGACCTCCTCGTCGGGGTCCTGGTTAACCGTCGCGTCGGCCACGAAGATCACGCGGTTCTTGAACGTCAGCATGTAGACGCCGGCCGCGTAGTCGACGTCCTCGGCGGTGCCGATGACCTGTAGCGGCGGCCGCAGGGCGGAGGGGTAGTGGTGAGAAAGCCCCGTCAGGAGCGCGTCGGCGTCACCCTGTTCGACCATCACGCTGCCGAAGTAGTTCGAGTCGCTCTCGATGAGTTCGCCGGCCTCGGTGCGGGTGATCCCCTTGCGCTGCCGGAGCTCGTGGAGCCGATCTGCGTACTCCTCGTAATCGCCGACCGAGGGATCCGCGACCTGCGGCTCGAAGTCCAGCCCCAGGTTCGCGGCCGTCGAGCGGATCTCGCTCTCGTCGCCGATGAGAATCGGCGCTGCGATCCCCTGTTCCTGAATCTGGTAGGCCGCGCGGATCATCTTCTCGTTCTCGCCCTCGGCCAGCGCGACCGTCTTGGGGTCGCTCTTGGCCTTGTTGAGGACGACGCGCATCATCTCGCGCGATTTGCCCAGGCGGGCCTCGAGTTCCTCCTCGTAGGCCTCGAGGTCGAGTTCGGTGCGGGCGGCGCCGGATTCCATCGCGGCTTCGGCGATCGAGGGCGCGACGCGGAACAGCACCCGCGGGTCGACGGGCTTCGGAATGATGTAGTCGGGGCCGTACTGCAGCGGTTCGTCGCCGTAGGCCTTGACGACGGCGTCGGGGACGTCCTCGCGGGCGAGTTCGGCCAGCGCCTCGGCGCAGGCGACCTTCATTTCCTCGTTGATCTCGGTGGCACGGACGTCCAGTGCCCCGCGGAAGATGAAGGGGAACCCGAGGACGTTGTTGACCTGATTCGGGTAGTCCGAGCGCCCGGTGGCCATGATGACGGTGTCGTCGCGGGCGTCCTTGGCCTCCTCGTAGCCGATCTCCGGGTCCGGGTTGGCCATCGCGAAGATGATCGGGTTGTCGGCCATGGAACGGACCATGTCCTGCGAGACGATGCCGCCGACCGAGAGGCCGACGAATACGTCGGCGCCCTCCATCGCGTCCGAGAGGTCGCCTTCGGGGAGATCGCGAGCGAACTGCTGCTTGTACTCGTTGAGGTCGCCGCGCTCGGCGCGTTCAGTCGTGATGATCCCCGAGGAGTCACACATCGTGATGTTCTCCTTCTGGACGCCCAGCGAGACGTAGAAGCGGGCCGACGCGATCGCGCTCGCGCCGGCGCCGGAGAAGACGACCTCGAGGTCCTCGAGGTCCTTGTCGGCGATATCGGCGGCGTTGATGAGCGCGGCGCCGGAGATGATCGCGGTGCCGTGCTGGTCGTCGTGGAAGATCGGGATGTCCGTCTCCTCGCGCAGCCGCTCCTCGATCGTGAAGCACTCGGGGGCCTTGATGTCCTCGAGGTTGATCCCGCCGAAGGTCGGCTCCATCATCTTGACGGCCTCGACGAGCTTGTGGGGGTCCTCCTCGTCGAGTTCCACGTCGAAGACGTCGATGTCGGCGAAGCGTTTGAACAGCACCCCCTTCCCCTCCATGACGGGTTTGGAGGCCTGCGCGCCGATGTCGCCCAGGCCGAGCACGGCCGAGCCGTTCGAGACGACGCCGACGAGGTTGCCCTTCGCCGTGTACGTGTAGGCGTCGCTCTCGTTCTCGTCGATCTCGAGGCAAGGGGCAGCGACGCCGGGCGAGTATGCGAGTGAGAGGTCCCGCTGCGTGTTCGTCGGCTTGGTCGTCGAAATCTCTATTTTACCGGGCGGATCTGTGCGGTGGTACTCGAGTGAGTCCTCGTCTAGTCCCATATCATCGACAGCGACGGCCACCATTAAAAATAATGTGGAGGTGGGGTTCGACAGATGTCGATGTCTTCGGACGACCGGGCTGATCCACGGAGTCGACCGTTTTATACGCGCCGCGCCAGTGACGTGGGGTATGGACGTCGCGCTTGGTGGGACGTTCGACCCCGTTCACGACGGCCATCGCCGGCTGTTCGACCGGGCGTTCGAACTCGGAGACGTGACCGTCGGGCTGACGAGCGACGACCTCGCGCCGAAGACGCGCCACGTCGAGCGACACGTCAGACCGTACGACCAACGGAAGGAAGCCCTCGAGACCGAACTCGAGCCCATCGCCGAGGAGTACGACCGGGAGTTCGAGATTCGCCCGCTTGAGGACCCGACCGGCATCGCGACCGAACCGCAGTTCGATTACTTGGTCGTCTCGCCGGAGACCCGCGACGGCGGCGAACGGATCAACGAGCTCCGCCGGGAACGCGGCCACGAGCCGCTCGAGGTCGTCGTCGTGCCGCACGTGGAAGCCGAGGACGGAGACGTCATCTCGAGCACCCGGATCGTACAGGGGGAGATCGACGAGCACGGGAACGTGCTCGAGGGCGACACTGACGAGGTTCGAACAGACGACGGACCTGACGGCTCGAGTGAGTCGATGGAGAACTGACTGACCTCGCGTGGTACTAACAGAGACACTCTTGCGTCCGGGTTAGCTGAACGATCTCTTCGTGAAGCGTCGTGGCGAGCTGAAAGATCGTTCGTGCTCGATATTCGCCGGCAACGCCCGTTCGATAGTACGATTCCGAACGGTTCTCGAGCCAGAGTTCCTCGAGTCGATCAGCGATAGTTTGGGAGAACAACCCGGCTTGCACCCCTAGATCGTACACTTCCGTATGCCGCTGTCCAGCGACGTCGTATCCCTTCTCCTCGACGTAGAACTGGATCGATCGCTCGATGGCGACGAAAGACGACTCTATGATGACCGTGAAGTGACCGTTACGATCCAACAGGAAGCCTGCAGCATCAAGGAGGCGACACGCCTTGCGCAATTGAAGCGCTGCGGAATTCGAGACGTGTTCGAGGCCGACCTCCGGAACATCCGGTTTGCGCTGGAACGCGTCTTCCGCGTCACCGAGCGCTGCCTCGAGTTCGTTCGAGGTCATTCGAGTTTCCCTCCGAAGAGATCGTGTTTGAATTGCTGCAGCGGTTCACTATCTGCGAGAACTATTCCCTCTTGGAAAATTCGCTGAAGGTCGTTACCGCGGCGCCGAGCACTCTCAACGGACTCGACAAATACTTCGAACTCGTATCGCTGCCCGTCGATCGGCTGTTCCTCCAGTTCGCGTGCGATATCCGAAACGGTTCGCCGTGTCGGTATCAACTCGTCGTCATCGGCGACGAGTAGAAAGACATCGATGTCGCTCATTCGATCAGCTTCGCCACGTGCCACGCTTCCGAAGCAAACAATTCCAGCGACGGTCGAGAGCTCTTTGTTGACCCGACTCACGAATCGTTTGAGTGGTTCTCGAAACTCTGTCTGAGGGATCTCGAGGAACGGATCGTCGGCGTTGCAAAGCCGTCGTTCGTTGATCCGATACAGGGTCTTGGTACCGGTATCTCGCCGAACGAGTAGTTCCATTCCAGTGAGCAGCGAGAGTGCGTTCGAGACGCTGGGTCCGCCGTACCCCGTGAGTCGTTGCAAGTCGCGGTTCGAAAATTCGGACGAAGGGTTTTGAGCAACGATCTCCACGATATCGTCCATCGCTCCGTATCGAAAGATCTGTTCGTCGGGTAATGGCAGCCGCACTTTAACATCCATTCTTTACACAAAACATAACGCGTTACATACCATATAATGGTTGCTGTGGCCGGAATATCCGTTCCGATTCGAATAGGGTGTAAGCAGTCTCCGTACTACTGACCCCATTACGGATAGAATATCCGAATCAGTTCCTTTTTACGCGACGGCGGGGAATTCCAGCACATGAGCTTCGAGGAAGACGATCGCGTCGTCCTGCACGACGAGCACAGCGAGTTCGACGGCGAGACCGGCACCGTCACCCAGACGATGGAATCGATGTTCGGCGACGTCACCTACACCGTCAGCTTCGAGGACGGACAGGAGACCGGCATTCCCGAGGACGCCCTCGAGGCGGCCGACGAGGACGCCGACGACGAAGACGAGGAATAACGACCGCCGAGACGCGACCGGCTCCAACCGTCCGCCTCGCGTCGTCGGTAGCGGACCGCGTTCGCGTTCACGCTCACACTTTCCGAATCGTAAATGCCACAGATACCGCTTCACTACGTCGACTTACGGACGTTCTGCTACGCCACCGAGGACGAAAAGCGAGTCGAGGAGGCGCTGCGAACCTTCCTTCCCGACCGCGAGGGCGACGATGCCGACGAACCGTTCCCGATCGAGCGCGCCGAGAGCGAGGGCCACTACGGCGACCGCATCCTCGTCCTCTCGGCCCGCGTCGAGAACGCCGACGACGTCCGCCACGTCCTCTCGCGGCTCGCCGACCTCGAGTCGTTCGACGAACTGATGGACGAACTCGACGAGCGGGTAACCGAGAACACCGAGCTCTTCCTGCGACTCGACAAGCAGGCGGCCTTCGAGGGCGACGTTCGACTGGGCGACGGCATCACCTTCCGCGGCAAGGTCGAGGCCTACCCCGCGAAGAAGGAGAAGGCCGTCGCCAACGCCGAGGAGGTTCTCGAGCGGCTGCGCGAGCAGACCCACGACTAACTCGAGTTCGCCGTCGGCGGTGTTCGGCTCTTTTCCGTTCGACGCCGCTCCGAGCCATACGACATAGCTTCCGGTGCCGAAGCTCTTTTGACTGGCCGGTCAGTAAGTCCGATAGACTCGAGCCGAATGAGCGAGGAGACGATCGACGACATCATGGACGCGACGTACCGGGCGCTCTGCGAGCACGGGTACGCGGAGCTGACGATGCAGGATATCGCCGCGGAATCGACCAAGAGCAAGGGGACGCTTCACTACCACTTCGACGGCAAGCGAGAGTTGCTCGAGGCCTTCCTCGAGCACCTCATCGAGCAGTTCGAGGCGCGAACGGAGACCGTTCCCGGCGAGACGCCGGCCGAGCGGCTCCACGCGTTCGTCGACGAACTGCTTTCGTCCGCGGACGACGACTCGGCGACGGCGTTCCGGACGGCCATGCTCGAGATCAAGGCGCAGTCGCCGTACGACGAGGCCTATCAGGAGCGACTCGCGGAGTTCGATCGGCGGCTTCGCGATCGGATCGCCGATTTCGTCGCCGACGGCGTAGCAGCCGGCGAGTTTCACGAGGATATCGACCCCGAAGCGACGGGCGAGTTTCTCGTGACCGTCTTCCACGGCGCCCAGACGCGGGCGGCGGCGGTCGATCGGTCGCCGGAGCGGACGAAGGCGTACGTGCACGACTACATCGACGAAGCGCTCCGCGCGGACGACGGCGGGAACGCTGACGTCGATGTCGACGAACCGACCGCAGCGAGTGGACAGGAGGGGTCCCGATGAGTCTCCTCAACCGACTGGTCGCGCGGATTCGGACGCAACTCGAGCGCGTCTCCGGACTGTTCAAGGGGCCCGACGAGGTCGACCTGACCTCCGGCGAGATCGCGAAGCCGCTGTTCTTCCTCTCGCTGCCGATCGTCGTCACGAACCTGCTCCAGACTGCCTACAACCTCATCGACACGTTCTGGCTCGGCCAGTACAGCACGACGGCGCTGGCGGCGATCAGTTTCGCGTTCCCGATGGTCTTCCTGCTCATCTCGGTCGGAATGGGGCTGTCGGTCGCCGGAAGCGTCCTCGTCGCCCAGCACATCGGCGCGGGCGAGGAGGCGGAAGCCGAGTACGCCGCGTCCCAGACGGTCGTCCTGTCGCTGGTCGGCGCGACGCTCATCGGGGTCGTCGGCTACGGGCTCGTCGACGACCTGCTCGCGCTGCTCGGCGCGTCCGAGGCCGTCCTGCCGCCCGCGACCGAGTACATGCAGGTCATCTCGCTCGGCATGGCCTTCATGTTCGGCTTCTTCGTCTTCATCGCGCTCATGCGGGGCTACGGCGACACCGTCACGCCGATGCTCGTGATGTTCGGCTCGGTGTTGCTCAACGTCGTCCTCGACCCGTTCCTGATCTTCGGCTGGGGGCCGTTCCCCGAACTCGGCATTCAGGGGGCGGCCGTCGCGACCGTCTTCTCGAGGGCGCTCGCGCTCGTCGTGGGGCTGGCGATCATGTTCCGCGGCCGGCGGGGCGTTCGGATCCGTCTCGGGCAGATGTGGCCGGACCTCTCGTTCGCGAAAAAGCTCGTCGGGATCGGGTTCCCGGCGTCGATCGAAGGGATGGGACGCGCGCTGTCGATCAACCTGCTGCTGGTGATCGTCGCCATCTTCCCGGATACGGTCGTCGCCGCCTACGGCGTCGGCACGCGCGTGTTCTCGGTCATCTTCCTCCCGGCTGTCGCGGTCGCCCGCGGCGTCGAGACCATGACCGGGCAGAACATCGGCGCGGGCGAGCCGGACCGCGCGAAGGAAGCTGCCGACTTCGCCGCTCGGACCATGTTCCTCATCCTCGGTGCGCTCGGCGTCGTCGCGTGGATCGCCGCGGAGCCGATCATGGCCGCGTTCACCGACAACACCGAGGTCGTCGACGTCGGCGTCACCTTCCTCCGGTACGTCGCGCCGACGTTCGGCTTTATCGGGATCATGCGCTCGTACAACGGGAGTTTTCGCGGGGCCGGCAAGACCCTTACCGCGGCGGGCATCGTCATCGTCATCTACGCGCTCGTCCGGCTGCCCGTCGCCGCCGGCCTCGCGCAGACCGGACTCGGCTCCCGCGGCATCTGGATCGCCTTCGCCGTCTCGAACGTCCTCGGGGCCGGGCTCACCTACGTCTGGTACCGCCGCGGCACCTGGCGCGACGCTGACGTCCGGGACGCTGCACCCGGTCCGGGTCCGGGCCCGCAGGCCGGCGACGACCGCGGCCTCGAGGCCGATGCGGAGGTCGGTGCCGATGACTGACGAAAGCTGGACCGAGAACGCGGCGAGGACTGCCAGCCCCCTACCACTGAAGTATCTCTGCCGCGACAGCACCGACCACCGGACAATAATGGGGAGCGACAGCTCGAAGCAAAGGCGTCGGGGGATCGAGACGGACGACCAGCGCCGCCGCTCCGGTCTGCGGGTTCGCGACGCGAGGTGGTAACCGATGGTCGAAGCCGTTTCCATCGACATCTTGAGCCTCCTGCTGGTGCTGACGGTCGCGTGGATCTTCGGCGCGGTCGCCGAGCGGCTGGGCTACCCGACGATGATGGGCGAGCTGTTCGCCGGCATCGTCTTCGGGCCGCCGCTGCTGGGACTCCTCCACGGCTCGGCGCTGCTGAGCAACCTCGCGGATCTGGGCGTCTTCCTCCTGATGGTCTTCGTCGGGATGGAGGTCGACCTGCGCGAGCTATTCCGACTCGGCCCACAGTCGCTGCTGATCGCCTTCGGCGCGTTCGTCATCCCGTTCGGCCTGGGCTACGTCGCCGGTATCTGGCTCGGCGTCTCGGTCGGCGCGGCGCTGTTTTTGGGTCTCGCGATGGCCGCCACCTCGTTGGCTACGAAGTCGCGCATCCTCGCCGACCTCGAGTTGCTCGACACGCGGATCGCGAACGTTCTCCTCGGCGGCGCGCTGGCCTCCGACGTGGGCGTGCTCGTAGCCTTCGCGGGCGTCGACAGCTACGTGACGGCGGGGGCGCTCGATCCGGCGGAAATCGGCATCATCCTCGGGAAGACGGTGGCGTTCTTCGCAATTACGCTCGTGCTCGGCTACCGGTTCCTGCCGGTCGCGTGGCACCACATCGAGCGCCAGCGCGAGCGGTACGGCTTCGTCGACCGGACGACCGCCTTCACCTTCGCCCTGCTCGTGTCGCTGCTGTTCGCCTACCTGGCGACGCTCGCGGACCTGCACATGATCATCGGCGGCTTTATGGCCGGCATGTTCCTCCGGCAGGCCGACGTGGAACCCGACCTCTACGACCACATGCACACGGTCATGTACGACCTCGCGATGGGGCTGTTCGCGCCGATCTTCTTCGTCACGGTCGGGTTCGAGATCGGCTTCGGGGTCTTCGTCGACTCGTTCGGAATCCTCGCGCTGCTCGTCGCCGTCGCCTTCCTCGGGAAGATCGTCGGCTCGTGGCTGTTCGCGCTCCCGACGTCGCTGACCTCCCGGGAGGGGCTGGTCGTCGGCTTCGGGATGAACGGCCGTGGCACCGTCGAGATCATCATCGCGCAGGTCGCCTTCGAGGCCGGCGTCATCGACCAGTCGATGTTCTCCATCCTCGTGTTCATCGCCATCTTCACGACCGCGCTCGTCCCCGTCACCGTTACCTGGGGCGTTCGCCTGCTCGAGCGGGCCGACGAACTCGTCTATATCGACGCATCGGCGACGGTCCACGACTGAGCGACCGCACCCGTTCCACGGACCGCGGAGGACCCAGATCCGACGGGTCGTACTCGTCGCAGTTGTTTAGTTACGGCCAAGAGTTATTCGCCCGGAGGCCGTACCGTGTGTAATGGTAGCAACCACATCCATACTCGAGCCCCTGCAAGCCCAGCAGCTACTCGAGGATCCGCTGCTGCTCGTCGGGGCGCTCGTGCTCGTCCTCGCGGTCGCGACCGTCTGGTCGATGGTCGAGATCGTCGACGCCTACGACCGGGGCGCACTGACCGTCTTCGGGGAGTACCGCAAACTGCTCGAGCCCGGACTGAACGTCGTGCCGCCGTTCGTCTCGCGGGTGTACACGTTCGACATGCGAACGCAGACGATCGACGTTCCCAGCCAGGAGGCGATCACCCGCGACAACTCGCCGGTGACCGCCGACGCCGTCGTCTACATTCGCGTGATGGACGCCACCCGCGCGTTCCTCGAGGTCGACGACTACGAGCGGGCCGTCTCGAACCTCGCCCAGACCACGCTGCGGGCGGTGATCGGCGACATGGAACTCGACGACACGCTGAGCCGCCGCGAGATGATCAACGAGCGGATCCGCCAGGAACTCGACGAACCCACCGACGAGTGGGGGATTCGCGTCGAATCCGTCGAGGTCCGCGAGGTCACCCCCTCCGCGGGCGTCAAGGGCGCAATGGAGGAACAGACCTCCGCCGAGCGACGCCGCCGCGCGATGATCCTCGAGGCGCAGGGTGAACGCCGCAGCGCCGTCGAGCAGGCCGAGGGTGACAAGCAGTCGAACATCATCCGCGCCCAGGGTGAGAAACAGAGCCAGATCCTCGAGGCGCAGGGTGACGCGATTTCGACTGTCCTGCGCGCCCGCTCCGCGGAATCGATGGGCGAACGCGCGATCATCGACAAGGGCATGGAAACCCTCGAGGGGATCGGCCAGAGCGAGTCGACGACGTTCGTCATGCCTCAGGAACTCACCTCGCTGGTCGGCCGCTACGGCAAGCACCTCTCCGGCAGCGACGTCGAGACCGACGGCACGGACCTGGAGAGTCTCGACTTCGACGAGGAGACCCGCGAACTGATCGGACTGGACGACATCGCGGATATCATCGGCGACATCGAGGACGCCGAACTGGACGTCGAGGCGATGGAGGAGGAGGCCCAGGCGATCCAGGAGGGCGAGGATATGGCCCCCGAGTCGACGGGCGAGGTCATCGACATCTCGGAGACGCGCCAGCGGGACGAAGCGGATACCGACACCGACGGCGGAACGGAACAGGACTAGCGGCCGACGCTCGGTCGCACGAAACGCTAGCCGCTCACCCCGAGGAGCCCCAGAATCCACCGAACGATTTCGGAGGCCGCGAACAGGGCGCCCTCCAGACGAGAGAGCACCCGATCCGTCCAGAGCGCGGCGACCATCAGTAGCGCAATTCCGGCCAGCCACGCGACCGACTCGAGCGACGCGGCGCTGGTCGCGAGCGGCCGGATGACCGCCGCGACGCCGAGGATACCCGTGAGGTTGTAGATGTTACTGCCGATGACGTTCCCGACCGAGACGCCGAAACTCCCCCGCTGGATCGCCACCAGCGAGACGGCGAACTCCGGCGTCGAGGTTCCCGCCGCGACGATCGTTCCGCCGATGATCCACTCGGAGATACCGGCGTCGCGGGCTAACTCCGAGGAAGCCGCCACCATGTAGTCGCCGCTCACCAGCACCAGCGCCAAGCCGCCCGCGAGAAAGACGGCGTCTCGGCCGCGAAAGGAAACCCGTTCGGTCACCGGCGGCACCGCTTCGCCGTCTCCGATCGAGCGATCCGCAGTTCCGTCCGATTCCCGCCGGGTGGCCCGAAGCAAATAGACCGTGTAGGCGACGAACGAACCCGCTAAGATCACCCCCTCGAGCCTCGTCACCCGGAGATCGAACAGGACGAGTCCGCCGAGGAGGGTGCTCGCCAACAGCGCGGTCCCGTCTCGACGGACGACCGAGTCCGCGACCGGGATCGCGGTCACCAGCGCGACGACACCCAGAATGAACGCCAGATTGTAGATGTTCGAACCGAGGACGTTCGCGACCGCGATGTCGCCCAGACCTTTGAACGCGGCGTCGATCGACACCGAGAGTTCCGGCGTCGACGTCCCCATCGCGACGACCGTCAGCCCGATGGTGAGATCCGAGAGCCCGAACCGCCGAGCAAGTCGAACGACGGCGTCGACCAGAAGCCGCGCGCCGACCCACAGACCCAGCACCGAGACGAGTATGACGCCGATCTGGAGCGCCGGACCGCCTTGAACCATGATGCGGGGATACCGCTGACCGATCAATCAACGTTGGGATATCCGGCCGTCTTTGCGGCACCTCGTCGTCGGTCAGCCGAGCGCTCGATTCGACGACGCCCCGCCGTCTCGAGCGCGGCGCTTTTACTCGCGGCCTGTGACGGTTCCCGTATGCAAGTCCACGTCGTCGGCGACGATCCGGTCCGCGAGGCCGTCGTCGCCGCGCTGGGAGACGTCGATATCGACGTCGCGGACGCCGAGCCCGCCGATCTCACCGACGCCCGGTTCGGCGTCGTCAGCGGCGTCGTTGGCTCGGACGCGTTCGAACGGGCGAACGAAGCCGCTCGAGCGGGGTCGACGCCCTGGATCGCCGTCGAGATCGGCGGCGTCGGCGGCTACCCCCTGTCGTCCGTCGACGCCGCGGCGTCCGGGTTCGCGCCGGGCGCGGGAACCGGCTGTTTCGACTGTCTTCGCGCTCGCGTCGCGTCGAACCTCGAGGAGGGAGAAACCGCGGACGGGCCGCAAGCCGATCGCGCCGCGGCCCGTCTCGCCGGCGCGGTCGCCGGCCGGGAGTGCGTGCGCGTCTTCTCCGGCGAGGACGAGTCGATTATCGGGCGCGTCGTCGAACTCCCACACGCCCGACGACGCCTCCTTCCGGTCCCCGGCTGTGAGTGTGCGGACAGCGAGCGGGATCGGACGCTCGAGCGAGACGACGACTCCCTTGCCCTCGATTCGGCCGTCGACCACGCGGAGGCGGCCATCGACGACCGCGTCGGCGTCGTCGCGAGCATCGGCGAGGTCGAGTCGTTCCCCGTCCCCTACTACCTGGCGACGAACGCGAACACGACCGCCTTCAGCGACGCCAGCGCGCCGCGCCAGGCCGCCGGGGTCGCCGACGACTGGAACGCCGCGCTGATGAAGGCCGTCGGCGAGGGCCTCGAGCGGTACTGCGCCGGCGTCTACCGCGACGCGGAGTTCGTCCGCGCCAGCGAGGGCGACCTCGAGAACCCCGTCTCGCCGACCGACCTCGTCCGGCCGGACGACGCGTCCGAGTACGACCCGGCCGAGGAGTACCGCTGGGTTCCCGGCGAGAACCTCGTCACCGGCGGGCGGGCCCACCTCCCCGCGGCGGCCGTGCAGTTCCCCCAGCCCGGCGCGGAACTCGTCCCCGCGATCACGACCGGACTCGGACTGGGCTCCTCGACGGTCGACGCGCTGCTGTCCGGCCTGACGGAGGTCCTCGAGCGCGACGCGACGATGCTCGCGTGGTACTCGACGTTCGAACCGCTCGAACTCGCCGTCGACGACCCCGCGTTCGCGACGCTCGAGCGCCGCGCGCGAAGCGAAGGCCTGTCGGTGACGCCGCTGCTGGTCACGCAGGACGTGGACGTACCGGTGGTCGCAGTCGCGGTTCACCGGGAGCCGGACGATCTCGACGCGGACGCAGAAATCGACCCCGAAGACGACGCCTGGCCCGCCTTCGCGGCCGGTTCCGCGGCCGACCTCGACGCGACGGCCGCCGCGACGGCGGCGCTCGAGGAGGCCCTCCAGAACTGGATGGAACTGCGGAATCTCGGCCCCGAGGAGGCGGCCGATCAGTCGGGCGCGATCGGGGAGTACGCCGCGTTCCCGACGCCAGCACAAGAATTCGTCGCCGTTGGCGGCGATCGGGTGCCGGCCGAGAGCGTCGGTCCCGACCCGGTTCCGTCGGGCGAGGACGCCCTCGAGTCGCTGCTCGAGCGCGCGGGCGACGCCGACCTGACGCCGTACGCGGCGCGGCTCACGACCCGCGACGTCGAGTCGATCGGCTTCGAGGCGGTCCGGGTCGTCGTCCCCGGCGCGCAGCCGCTGTTCACGGGCGAGCCGTTCTTCGGCGACAGAGCGCGGACGGTGCCGGACGAGTTGGGGTTCGAATCTCGCCTCGAGCGGGCGTTCCACCCGTACCCCTGAGCACTCAGCTAGCGGATTCGGCGTCGGAATCGCCCGTCTCGTTCTCCGTGGTGGTCGAGTTATTTGAACCGTTCGCGGCGCTCGAGTCGTTCGAACCGTTCGTGGCGTTCCCCACGGTTTCGTTCGCGGCGTCGCCGGCCCGATCGACTTCGATCACGAGTCCGGCGTCGGTGAGTTCGATCGAGACGAATTCGGTCTCGGACGTGATCGACACCGCTTCGACCTGCTCCTGCTCGTTGTTCTCGCCGAACAGGACGACCTGCAGACTTTGCTCCGTCCGCCCGAGGTGGGGCGGATACGCGGTTTCGTTGGGCGAGACGGAGTACTGCTCGTCGTAGCTCTGGCGGTCGTTACCGAGTTCGCGGGCCCGAAGTTGGATGTTGTACGTGCGACTCCCGGAGTTGTGGATCTCGACCGGGACGACCCCCTGCAGTCCGAAGTGTTCCTGAACTCCCTGAATACAACCCGCGAGCCCCACCGTCGCGAGCACGCTCGCGGATCGAAGTACCGTTCGGCGGTTCACGGTCGGCACTCGGGACCGGACGACCGTAGGCGTTGCTCTTCCCGTCCGCCATCTCGTAGAGCGGTCCCGGCCCCGCCTCGAGGAGATACTGTCACCAACTATCACTCGGGTCGAGAGTCGGACACCTTTTCAAATCGCGCGTCCTTGCTCCGACATGGCAACGACCGAGTCCGCAACGAGCGACCCCGAGATCGAAACGACACTGTTTATCACCGTCTCCGGCCCGCCGGGCTGCGGCGCGACGACGCTGTGCGAACGGCTCGCCGACGCGATCGGCTGCCCGTACGTCTCCGGCGGCGACATCTTCCGCGAACTTGCCGAGGACCGCGAGATGAGCCTCAACCAGCTCACCGCGAAGGCCGACGAGTCCGACGGGATCGACCGCGCGCTCGATCAGCGACTCCAGCAGATCGCCGAGAAGTGGGGCATGGCGAACAAGCCCTTCATCCTCGAGTCGCGGCTGGCCGGCTGGCTCGCCGGCGACCGGGCCGACCTGCGGATCTGGCTCGACGCGCCCGAAGACGTCCGCCTCGAGCGCATCGAGGATCGGATGGAGACCGAAGCCGAGATGCGGGTCCGCGAGGTCAGCGAGGCCGGCCGCTACCAGTCGTACTACGACATCGACATCGACGACCGCGAGTTCTACGATCTCAACATCAACACGGCCCGCTGGGGGAAGGAGGGCGTCTTCGAACTCGTTCGAACCGCCATCGAGGAGTACGAGCCCGCGATCGACGAGGGCGCGTTCCGGACGCCGAACGTGGACCTGTAATCGATCGGACCGTCCGACCCGTCTCGCCGCTCTCTCTTTCTCTCGAGCACAACCGGCGGAACGCCATCGTAGCTTTCTCCCCAGCGTCGCATGTGAAGCGTGTTCCGACGACGCCGGCACCACCTTTGAAGACGCTCACGGTGGTCGGAATCCTATGGACGACAATCAAGACGCACGTATCGACCGTCCGGAACTGCTCTGCGACGCGATCGTCGGGCTCATCGACGACCTCGAGGCCGACGAGATACTCGACGAGGATCGGGCGTCGGAACTACGGTCGGATATTTATCGGTCGATCGACGTCCCCGAGGAAGAGGAATAGCGACGGATTTCTCGCTCCGAGTTGCGTTTCCGAGCGAGCGGTTTTCGTCGGTCGGCTCGGCGGCGCCGATCAGTTTAGTTCAGTTCAGTTATCGGGCGAGTAGTTCGGGGCTTCGTCGGTGATGACGACGTCGTGGGCGTGGCTCTCGGCCTGGCCGGCCGAGGAAACGCGGACGAACTCCGAGCGGTCCTTGAACTCGGGGACGGTCTCGGCGCCGACGTAGCCCATGCCCGACTGCATGCCGCCCGCGAGCTGGTGGAGCTCCGACTGCAGCGAGCCCTTGTACGGCGTCGCGGCCTCGACGCCCTCGGGGACGTACTCGTCCTCCTCGTCGGGCTCTTCCTTGAGGTATCGGTCGCTGTCGCCGGACTTCATCGCGCCGACGCTCCCCATGCCGCGGTACTGCTTGTACTTCTTGCCGTTCATGGTGACGACCCGTCCCGGCGCCTCGTCGGTGCCGGCGAAGTAGGAGCCGAGCATGACCGCGTCCGCGCCGGCGGCGACCGCCTTGATCGCGTCGCCGGAGTACCGGATGCCGCCGTCGGCGATCACGGGAACGTCGTGTTCGGCGGCGACGTCCGCAACCTGCGCGACGGCCGTGATCTGGGGCATGCCGGCGCCGGAGACGACGCGGGTCGTACAGATCGAGCCCGGCCCGATGCCGACCTTGATGCCGTCCGCGAAGTCGACCAGTTCCGCGGCCGCCTCGCGGGTGCCGACGTTGCCGACCACGACGTCCGCCTCGACGTTTTCTTTGATCTCGCGCGCACCGTCGATGACGTTCAGGTTGTGCGCGTGCGCGGTGTCGATGAACAGGACGTCCGCGCCGGCGTCGTCGGCCGCGAGCGCGCGGTCCTCCTCGAACGGACTGACGGCGACGCCGCAGCGGAGGCGCCCGTCCTCGTCGCGGACCGCGTCGCCGTACTCGCGACGCTGGAGGATGCCCTGCATCGTGACCAGTCCCACGAGGAGGTTCTCGTCGTCGACGACCGGCACGCGCTCGATCTTGTGCTCGTACATCAGGTCGAACGCCTCGCGGGCGTCGACGTCCTCCGGCGCGGTGATGACCTCGTCGGTCATCGCCTCCGTGACGGGGTCGTCCTCGTTGACCTCGAGGTGCGGGCGGATGTCCGTACTCGAGATGATGCCCAGCACTTCGCCGTTGGTGTTGATGACGGGGGCGCCGCCGACGCCCTCGCGAGCCATCAGGTCGTCGACCTCGCGGACGGACATCTCGGGGTCGGCGGTGACGACCGACTCCTGGGGGATGATGAGTTCGTCGGCGCTCTTGACGCGCTCGATCTCCTCGACCATCTCGTCGATGTTCATGTTCCGGTGGAGGACGCCGAGGCCGCCGTGGCGGGCCATCGCGATCGCCATGTCGCTCTCGGTGACGGTGTCCATCGCCGCCGAGAGGATCGGGACGGAGACCTCGACGTTCTTCGAGACGCGCGAGGTGAGGTCGGCGTCGTCGGGTTCGACGCGGCTCTCCTTCGGGCGCAGAAGGACGTCGTCGAAGGTTAGCGCTTCCGGTACCTGCAGTTTCGAGGAATAGGGCTCGTGCTCGGGAACGTCGTTCGCCATGTAAACCGTCGGGTCCCGCCCGCAAAAAACGTTGCGAGATAGAGCCGCGTGAGAACCCGTGACGAGCCTCGCATCGGCGGATTCGGTCGGACGTGAATTACCGCGTCAGCGGGCGGTGAGTCCGTATTCATCGGGTGTACTTTCCGGTGATCGTTCGCTCGAGTTGGCGCTCGGGAACCACCGACAGCCCAATTTATCTACGCCGGCGTCGTCTACTACAGCACATGTCAACCAACGGCAGGGTAGATCACGAGATCGACGCCACGGACGAGACCCTCCACAGCGACTGGAACAGGGCTCGCGAGCCGGTTCGGACGATCGAGTCCGGCGACGCCGTCCGGTTCGAGTGCCGGGACGCGGCCAACGGCCAACTCGGTCCGGACTCGACGGTTGCGGACCTCGCCGAGTTAGACGTCGATCAGGTCCACACCTTGACCGGCCCGATCGCGATCGACGGCGCCGAGCCGGGCGACGTGCTGGAAGTCGAGATACTCGAGCTCGAGCACCGCGGCTGGGGGTACACGCTCGTGCTGCCCGGCGAACTGGGAATGGGACTGCTGCCCGAGGAGTTTCCCGAACCCGCGCTACACGTCTGGGACCTCGAGGACGGCGTCGCGCGCTTCGTGAACGGAATCGAGGTGCCGCTGCATCCGTTCCCCGGAACTCTCGGCGTCGCACCGGCAGAACCGGGCGTGCACGACACGAATCCGCCCCGACCCGTCGGCGGTAATCTGGACATCAAGCACCTGACGGCGGGGTCGACGATGTACCTCCCGATCGCAGTCGAGGACGGGCTGTTCAGCATCGGCGACTGCCACGCCGCGCAGGGCGACGGCGAGGTCTGCATCTCGGGCGTCGAGGCCCCGATGTCGGTCACCTGCCGGTTCGAACTCCGTTCGGAAATGGACCTCGAGCGGCCCCAGTTCGAGACCGACGGCCCGTTCACATCCTCCGGGCGCGACGAACCGATGTACGGAACGACAGGAGTCGGCGACGACCTCCGCGAGGCGGCAAAAGACGCTATCCGCGGGATGATCGACCACTGCCACGCCGAGCGCGGGCTCACGCGCGAAGAAGCCTACATCCTGTGTTCGGCGGCCGTCGACCTGAAGCTCAATCAGGTGGTCAACGCGCCGAACTGGACGGTATCAGCCTACCTGCCGGAGCAGATCTTCCCCGACGCGGACGCGTGAGCGGTCGCTGCTGACTACCGCACTGCCTCCCGCGGAACGTGAGAACTGACAGTCTAACTCACATTCGCGAGGCACACTTATCCGTGGACGCCGTATGTGACGCTATGAATCGAGGGGCACTCGAGGGGGACCCGATCGCTTCGGGCACCGGTGACGCCGGACGGACGGTGGGACGATGACGGGATCGGAACCGACGGAGGTCGCGTTCTTCGAAACGGGGACGGACGCGGAGGACGCGGAGCGGGACGGATCGCGGTCGGCTCCCGGCGACGATCGACGCCTCCCGCCGCCGGATCTCGCCCGCCGCCTCTTCGACGTCAGTCCGATCAGTACCGTCGTCATCGACTCGGCGGGTGCGATCGTCTACGCGAACGAACGGGCGATCGAAACGCTCCGCCTCTCGAGCGACGAAATCGTAAAGCGGGCGTACGAGCCGTCCGAGTGGAACATCTCCTACGAGGACGGTACGCCCATTCCCGTCGACGAGCACCCCGTCGCGCGCGTCTTCGACACCGGCGAGCCCGAGTACGGGTTCGAACACTGGCTCGAGTTACCCGACGGGACCGAGCGGTGGCTGGTGACCAACTCCCGACCCGTCGCGAACGACGCCGGCGACGTCGAGTACGTCGTCGTCGCGTTCGAGGACGTCACCGACCTGAAGCGCCGCGGCGAGCGGCTGCTCAGCGACCACATGCGACGGCTCGAGTTCCGCGCGGATCAGTCCGCGGTGCCGCCGTCGCTCCGCGTCGAGGAAGGCGAGCGGCGGATCGAGGTCGAATCGGTCGTCTCGCTGCCGGACGATGAGACGATTCAGTACATGGGCACGTCGGACCTCTCGGCGAGCGATTTCGTCACCGCCGTCGAGGAGGTGCCCCACTACGTCGACGTTCGGCTCCTCAGTACGTCTGACGGGTACAGCCGCATCGAAGCCCGCGCGGAGGAGGCGACGGTCTCGGAGGTGTTCCAGTCGCTGGGCGGCCAGCCACGCGCCGTCATCATCGCACAGGACGAAGTCCGATTTCTCGGCGAGTTACCCGGCGACGTCGATCACCGGCTGGCGGCGGAGGGTATTCGCCGGTTCCACGACAACGTCGAACTGGTCTCCGAGGACCTCGTCTATTCGCCGCACCTGCTGTACGACATCGTCGCCGACGCGCTCACCGACCGACAGCTCGCGACCCTCGACGCCGCCTACTTCAGCGGCTACTTCGATACGCCACGAACCAGCACCGGCGGCGAGTTGGCCGACCGCTTCGGCGTGACCCGCCAGACGTTCAACCAGCACCTCCGAAAGGCCCAGCGATCCGTCCTCGAGCACCTCTTCGAGGAGGTCGACCGGGGTCACTGACTAGTCAGCGTCCACCCTTACCACGGTCGCACCCGTTCAGAACAGTAATGAGCGACAACACGACCCACTCGGATTCCTCCTCGTTCCGGCACATCGAAGTCGGAACCGACGGTGACGACACCCCTGCGGTCCTCCACACCAGTTTCGACGGCGGTTCCGATTCGATCGTCGTGGCGATCGTCGAAGCCGTCGCGACCGTGACCGGCGAGGACCCGATCGACATGCCGCCCCTGTTCGACACTATCAACCCCGAGGCGCTCAACCGGCTCGTGGCCCCGTCGACCCCTCGCGACCAGCACGTCGAGATCAGCTTCGAATACCAGGACTGTCAGATAACCGTCTCGAGCCGCGGCGATACGGTCGTCGTCCCCGACCGCTAATCGGCTTTCGGCCGTCTTTTCTCGTCTCTCACGTTGGCAGTGCTCTCGTTCGATCAGCCGCGTAACCGTCGCCACCGCTGCTCCCTCGGCAACTGCCGTTATCGATCGTTACAGATCCGTACACTAGCGTCCGATCGTGGGCGTTAGTGTCGGGAAACATATGGATCGTGGAACCGCGTCTCACACAACGCTTATTGACAATCCCAACCTTTGCTCGAGTATGTACGCTGTGAGTTCCAGCGAATCCCGAATCGCCGGTCGGATGACGACTACCTCCGACTCCAGCTTTACATTCGGGAATCCCTTCAAATACAAACTCACAGCGCGAGGCCCTAATCGGACGAATTGGTGGCCCCTCGCACGTCACCAATTACGGTATCGTCCGCCTCATTACCCATCGGCCTCGGGTCATGGCCATCGACCCTGACCAATGAGTACCTCTCAGCATCCGGTAGCCCTCCGCTTAGAGCGGGTAGTCGGCGGTGACGCCAGGCTGTTGGCGGTCGTGATGATGCTGCCGCTGATCGACGGCGTCTTCCCGGCGCTGATCCTCGCCGGCGCGTTGAACGATCCCCTCAGCGCCGTGCAGGTCGGCCTCCTGATCTTCGGCGGCAGCGCCACCGTCGCGGTGATCCTCGCCGAGATGGACGGGACGGCCCGCGAGCAGGCCGCGATCGTCCTTCTGGTCGGGATTCCGCTCATACTGCTGGCGGCCGTCCAGGCCGTGTTGGCCCCGGCGATCGGCAGCATGCTCGAGGACGCGATCATCACGCGGTTCGCCGCGCTGGTCATCCTCGCGATCGCCGCCAAGACCGCCAGCGCGACCATCGGCGACTACCTGCCGAACCCCGCCGTCATCATCGGGCTCGGGCTGGTCGCGAGCGTCGACCTCACCGGCGCGAGCTTCACCCTGATGACCGATCCCGAACTCGTCGCCCACGCGGCGCTCGCGGCCGGCGTCGGCGTCGGGTTCGCGCTCTCGATCGCGCTCGGGGGTCCGTTCCTCCGGGAGTACATGGACATCGACCGCTTCCGCTTCGGCAGCGCCGTCGCGCTCGGCCTGCTGCCGCTGTCGCTGCTCGGGATGGCCTTCGGACAGGCGCCGCTGGCCGCGCTGCTGGTCGCCGGCCTGTTCGCCCTCGACCTCCCGCTCGAGCGCGGGTCCGACGCCGACGCCGAGCCGGAATCGCCGCCCACGCCCGCGGTCGGGACCGGCCCGCTGACGGACGGGGGCGCAGCCGGCTCGAGCGCGGAGGACGAGCCGTCGGCGACTGCCGTCGACTCCGACTCCGACTCCGACTCCGATTCCGACTCCGATTCCGAGGACGCGTACCCGAGCGACGAGACGAGGGACGCGGACGAACGGGCCCCGTGGCTGTAGTGCGAATCGAAACGGATTTAGGTTCCATCCCCCAACTGGGGAACGCACGGGGTTGTGGCCAAGCCAGGCATGGCGACTGACTCCAGAGGCACGCGCCCGGGACGACACTCCAGACTGATATACTGATCGAGCACCTGATCAGTGCTCGTGTGATGACCCTCTGGAGTTCCGAGGCGCACCGGAGATATCAGTCGATCGGGGGTTCAAATCCCTCCGACCCCATTTGAAATAAAAGGCCCGGAGCGACTTCTCTCCGGTTCCCGACACTTCTTCACACCACTATCTCGACACCTCTCGAGTAGGAGGTGGTCGGCGTGACGGTCGCACCATGGCCGTCGGTTGACCCCTCGACGTGCAAACACTGCGGAGCCCACGTTACTGATCGGTTCCGTCGTGTCTTCGGCGACGAGAGCGACCGCGTTCACCGCTGTTCCGAATGCGACACCTACGCGCGGTTGACCCGCGGGTCCGCAGCCGGAAAAGACGTCGAGGTTCCGGACCCGGAAACGTCACCTGGTCGGCACGGGGGTGAGGCCGATGTCTGAGTTCGTGCGGGCGAATTGCCTGTACGATGTCGCGAGTCGGACGCCCATCGTCCATCCGGCCCATCAAGCGAGCGACGACGTTCGCCGTGCGCTCAAGGGTTGCGATATTCGGACTAACGGGGGTGACTCGGCCCAATGACGGTCGCGGAGAACCGCGAGCGCGGACATTATGTCGAGACCGCCGCCTGCGACCGCTGGCCTCTCGAACGGGTCGACGACGATTGCGCCGAGTGGCACGATCTCGAGTTCGTCCAAGATGTCGTCGGTGACCGTGCCGGCGTGATCGCGACGGCGGGCGAGGTCGCCGAGGCGAAGTCGTGTTACGCGACCTACGACGGGCGCGCGGGTCGCTGGTGGATCCGCCGGGAGAACCACGAGCGGCTCGTCGACGTCGACGGCTGGTATATCCTCGTCGTCCTCGAGCGCGAGTCAGACAAGATACTGCGGATAGCACTAACGAGCGCCGAGACGGTCGACCAGATCATTGACGGGAACTGGTGGGACTGTGGCAACGGTGGCCGCAGCGCCGAACACTATCGACAGCTCCCCTGGACGACTGTCTTCGATAGCGTCGGGGGTGAGTGGCTGTGAAGAGTGCGTTCCCGTATATCGGCGGGAAGACGCGACTGGCGCAGTGGGTGATCGACCACCTACCGGAACACACCACCTACGTCGAGCCGTTCGGCGGGTCAGCGTCGGTGCTGTTGAACAAGCCGCGAAGCGACGTCGAGATCTTCAACGACAAGGACAGCGACGTCGTGACGTTCTTCCGGGTCGCTCGCGAGCGGCCGGACGAACTCGCGGAGTGGTGCCGATATACACCGTTTTCGGAACAGCTTCACGACGAGTGGGCTGACGAGTTCTTCAGCGGTGAGCGGCCGGACGACGAACTCGAGCACGCCGGAAAGTGGCTGTTCCTTCGGTACAGTCAGTACGCTGGGAAAGTAGCGCGCAAAAGCGGCTTTAAGCGTGAGAGTCCTCGCGACGAGAAAGGAAGCCGGAACGCGAGAAATTGGATCAACGCACCCGAGCGAATCGAGTACGTCGCCGAGCGGTTCCGCGGCGTCTCGGTCGTGCATGAGGATTATCAGGCGGTCGTCGAGCGGTACGACTCACCGGAGACGGTTTTCTACGTCGATCCGCCGTACTACCAGAAAGAAGACCTCTATCGGGAGTCTGCCGAGCACGCTGCCCTCGAGCAGACCCTTCGGGATATCGACGGATACGTACTCGTCTCCTATACTGAGATTCCGCCTGAACTGTACAACGGAGACGAGTGGACCGACGTCGAGCGAACGGTGACTCACTCCGCGGCAGGCAACGGAAAGACGGCAGACGAGCGGCTGATCATGAATTTTGAGCCGTCGACGGACCGGGAGTTCACCCAACGAACGCTCGCCGACGCAGTCGACGCTCACCGAGTGCGATCTGACGGGGGTGACTGTCAGTGACGGTCCATACGACCTACTTTGGCGGTCTCTCACAGTTCGATCCGGACACGGAAGACGACGTCTTCGGCGTAGTTCGGTACCCGAAGGACTTCGTCGAGCGGGTCACCGACCGGAATATCCCAGCCGTCGCGCCACCGGAGGACCTGCTGAACGCGTACAAGACCGTCGAGGACGCCGCCGAGGAAAATGGCGAGTCAAACCCGCCGGCGATCGCCTGGAACTCGGTCGAGTACGAACGCCGGTACCTCGAGTACCTCAAGCGGGACGGTCCTCAAGCGGTAATTGACGAGTTAGCTGACTGCGCTCGCGAACGGGATCTCTGGTTGGTCTGTTGGGAAGAGGATGCCCGCTGGTGCCACCGGCGACTACTCGCGAACGTCGTCGTCGATCGCCTCGAGGAGAGTGACGTCGCTCATCACCCGAACCCGTTGACGATTCCTGTCGATAGCGGGGACAGCGAACCCGACGATAGCACCGACGAGACGGCCACACTGCGAGACTTTGCGGAGGCTGGAGGGGACTAACGATGGGCCTGACAGCCTTCGGACTCGAGCCGCAGGACTCGGCACCGGATGAGGGTAACGAGGCTGACGACGTCGACAAGCGAGTCTGGTGCGAGTGTGTCGACTGCGGATACGTTGGTTACGAGGTGCAGGTTCGTCGCGAGAGCGGCGTGCCGCTCTGCCCGTCGTGTTTCACCGATCGGGAGGGACTGCGATGACGCAGGTCGAGACGACGCCCCACGAGATCGAGGGCCGCTGGAAGTGGCCCGACTGGGGCCGCGGCCCGTACGACGCCCTCTCATCGGTGATGCTCGGGCCGCCGTTTGAGGGCTACCTGGAGCTGGACGTCGAAGTCAACGGCGAGCCCTGGCACCTCGAGGTGAGTTACAGCAAGTCGGGGTTCGCGCCACGGCTGTCCGACGGGATCAACGCCGAGCGGCTGTACGAGTGGGACATTCGTGGTCGCGGCCGCGGCGAGCGGAAGGCATCGTACAACATCTCACCACGGTTTCCCAACATGCGCCACTGGGAAACCGGCGACCCGGTGAATCTCCCCTGGGAGAATCAAGTCGGTGAAGTCGACGGCGTCGACGTGGAGTTCCATGTCAGTAACATCGAGCCCGATCGCGGCCTCGAGTTGCTGCCGGAGTTCTTCGCGGCGATCTTCGACCACGCCGAGGAGCGCGTGCATCCCGAATACTTCCGGACGGACCCGCACCCAGCGAGTCGCATGTGGGCGTACGAGCGATACATTCGTATCCGTCGGCAGTGGGCCGAAAAGCTCGCGTCAGCCGGCGTGTTGCAGAAAGTAGTTCACTACCTCTCCGACCTCGAGGGCGTGAAGGCGGAACTGCACCTCGATAACGAGGAAGTGATCAACCACCAGAATCGGCTGATGCTTGATCCTACGTCGGCTGCGAAGCTTCTTCCGGGTCATACCTACGGCCGGAAGTTCGAGATCTACCAGCTGGCCGATCCGGACGCGGTCTCGAAAGACCATCCGTCATACCATCCGAAGGTGGAGGTGCTGGTCAACAAGTCGAATAACGACGGCGAGGCATGGGCATGGGCCGATCGCCACGAGGTAACCCAGCAGATCGAAGAGACGCTGCTGAACGCGCTCCACTGGGAAGATATCCCGCTCGGACCCGACGGCAACGACGTGTACGTGCCGGACGATCACTTCGACGCCGTCGCTCGAGAGGAATCAGTCGAACTCTACGAAGATCCGACGCCGCGCCTTGAGGCGAAGACGGACCACCTGTTGATGACGACGCTACGGGACATGGGCGAGACCGCCCGCGAGGTAACCGAGACGGTCGCGACCGACGGCGGTGGCACCGTCGACGAACTCGCTGACGAGTTGGGCAAGCACCCCTCGACGATCTACCGAGCGATCGAAGACCTCGGCGACATCCTCGAGCTGGACCAGGGCGAGATCTCCTTCCGGGCGCGGAAGTACCAAGAAGAGTTGCGCGCGCTCGTCGAGTCAGCCGAGTACGCGATCGAGAGTTTCGCCGATCGGATTCAGCACGTGATGGGCTTAGCCGATCATATCGCCGAGTCGTCGCCGTTCCAGAAGTGGCTTGCAGAGAACGGCGCTGAAATCGAATTCGACGAGAGCGGCAATCCGAAGAAGCTCCGAATCGACGCGATTTTGTCGCTGAAGAAGGCCGATAGCTTCGAGAACGCACGCCGTGTCGCCCAGGAGGCGATCGACGCTTGGCGTCACTCCGGAAACGACGTAGTGCCGTTCAGCAAGGTGTCGATGGTCTGGCGGACACCTGGAGGCAGCCGCGACAGCCACCGCGTGGGTGCGATCGCCGACTGGTAGCACGGCCCTCGTGAGTGGCAACACTATTCTGACACCTATTTTCGGCAATTCTGCTTGTGTAATAGCGCCTGTTAGTCAATTCTGGTTGTAGTTTCGACCTCGAGGGAGGTCGCCGGCACGATCGTGCCGGCTCGCCTGCGGGTCGGTTTCGCGCGGAGCGCGAAACGCCCCTTGGCGGGTGTCGCCAAGGCGACAGCGCCAAAAAATTACAGCATTCCGCCCTTCTTCCGCACGAAATCTCCAGTTGAAACTCACGAAACGTGGTTGGGTACGTATTCAATCTAGACATAGAATAAACCTTAGTTATAATACAATGGTGTAAATATTTATACTAATTGAACATATATTTAGTAATAGCACTTCCTACTAACCGTTAACTACATTCAGAGCCTTTGCGTTGTCATAACTAATGGTACGTATCTCTGCACCACGATTTACAGGAGATTCACTTCTAACTCATTATAAAAGGGCGATAAATGTTGCATATGAAATACGTTCCTATGATGGAGATGACGATTTAGTTCTTGATCTGACGAAGTCGGAATGGTTTACTCCAGCTTCGCTTGTACCACTTTGTGTTGCGTATAATAAGAAAGTGACAAATGGTACTGAAATCGACGTTGATCTCCCGTCTAATTACCTTATGCAAGAGTATTTGAGTCAAATTAACTTCCCAGAGGGGACTACAGATCCTAGTCAACAATATTCTAATTCTTTACCTCTTTGTCTACTTAATCAAAGTCCCAGTAGTGGTGCAGCAGAGAATGTCAGTCAAAAGCTCCGATCTCTCTTGAAAAAGGAATATGATTCATTATCGCCATCTGCAAGACAAGGAATTAGTTTGCCAATTTATGAAATCGTAGATAATATTGATCAGCACTCAAATTGCGACCTGGGTGCAGTATTAGTTCAAAACTATGGAAGTAAGGATTTTATTGATATTGGTATTGTTGATGATGGTATTACGATACCCAAGAATTTTGAAAATCATAGCGTCGATTTTGATTCAGATAATGATGCTATTGAAATGGCTATGGAAGGAAAAGTCTCAACCAAAGGACGGGGTGTCGATCGAGGTTATGGGATTAAGACGACTGTTAATTTAGTCTGTGAAGGTTTGAATGGTTCAATATTGATCGCTTCAAGAGATGGTACAATTCTCCAGAAAAATAGTACTAAGGTTCCAAGGGATTATCCTGTTGATTGGCCAGGAACAATAGTAGTCTGTAGAATGTCCATCCCAGAAGATGATTTTAGATTAAACGATTATATAACTGGTATCGGCGAGTAAAGGGCGAACAACTATATCCCTCTGTTACCAATCTGTGGCCAGAACCATGCCCGATAAGTTCGTGGTCGAAGACGATGCAATTATCACCCGCAATCGGGCACGAGAAATCGGAAGAGATGCTCGTCAGATAGGATGTGATGAGATTGATCTATCTAACGTAGAATTTGTTAGTCGATCTGTAGCTGATGAACTCGTATACCAATCTCAGAAAGGAGATATTTCCTTAATTGGACTCAGAGATGAGGTTGAAGAGATGATCAATCTTATTGATGGTTCCTCTTCCGCAATTGCCTAAGTGGAGTTAGCTCACTTCATTTCTATCTTCCTGCCTGGGGTTGTACGTCGACAGAATGCGTTTCTCGAATATGCACACAAGTCGAGTAGCGCCGTGTGCATATTGGTCGGCGATCGCCGTGACGATCCTGTCGACCGTTCTGGTAAGGTGATAGGAGCACCCCCATTTTGGACTGTATGGGCTGGTCCAGTGAGTCGAAAAAACTAGAATTTCCCGAGTCGTGTGTACGAGCATGCGAATTCGAATCGACGGCGACTACGCCTATCTCGAGGATGCAATCGAACGAACAGCCGACTTCTACGATCGTAACAAGACGAAAGCCTTTGTCTTGGCTTGCGAAGATGTCCCCCGTCTCGTTGCGGTTGCACGTCAGATCCTCGAGCGCGACGATCTCACTCACGAGCAGCGCTAGGAGATTACCGAAACGCTGTCGACTCGAGTAACGAACTTCCAGATTGAGAAGACCGTAACTATTGAGCGGGATTAGAGAATCTGTTGAAACCCTCTGCACCTGATACGGTCTGTGTGCTGAATACAGAGAATGTATATAGCAGCAACAAAACAAATACTCATCAAAAATAGGAAACGGAATATAATTTTTCAGGATACTGTGCAATATAGGGAATACCGTCTAATAGACCAGTACCTATCATAAGATCTACTCGTCAAAACCTATTTTACCATCCTTTCTTATACTTCCAAGCTAGAACGATGACCGACTCTAGTCAACTGTACTATGGGGACAATTTGGAAATTCTGCGACAACATATTGACGATGAGATGGCAGATCTAATCTACTTAGATCCTCCATTCAACAGCAATAGGAACTATAATATCATTTTTGAAGAACAAGCCAGTGCTGACGCCCATGCACAGGTGCAAGCGTTTGAGGACACTTGGCAGTGGGATCATAAAAGTGCAAAAACGTATCAGGAGGTAGTAAAGGAAGGCGGACCTGTGGGTGATACCCTGAAAGGTTTGGGAGAAACAATTGGAAAGAATGATATGTTGGCCTATCTTTCGATGATGGCTCCTCGATTGAAGGAACTACATAGAGTGTTGAAAGATACAGGTACTCTATGGCTCCATTGCGATCCCACCGCCAGCCACTATCTAAAACTCCTTCTCGACAGTGTATTTGGTCCTGAGCAGTTTTTGAATGAAATTGTTTGGAAGCGTTCCAGTGCTCATAGCGATGCTTCTCAGGGAATGGAAAGATGTGGTCGTATTCACGATATTATCTTTGTTTACTCCAAAACTGACGAATACAAATGGAATACCGTTTATACACCTTACTCAGAGGAGTATTTGGAACAAGAGTATAATAACAAAGATGAACGGGGATATTATAAGGAAACTGATCTAACCGCTAACAAACCAGGCGGAGATACTGAGTATAAATGGCCAGTAAAACGAAAAAAATCGGGTGACTCGGGTTGGGAAGCAGATCTAGACGAAGAATACAAAGACCCAAAACCAGGATGGGAGTACAAGCAGGTTGACCCGTATAGTGGTCGATATTGGGCGTATTCGAAAGAGAACATGAAGGAGTTTGCTAGGAATGATAAACTCCACCATCGACGGACAGGAATGCCTCGGTTGAAACAGTACGCAGAAGAAATGCCTGGAGTCCCTCTACAGGACATTTGGACAGATATTCCACCAGAATCAGGAGATAAGGATCTCGGGTACCCAACCCAAAAGCCTGAGGAACTATTAGAGCGCGTGATTAAATCGGGGACGGATGAAGGTGATGTCGTTTTGGATCCGTTTTGTGGGTGCGGTACAACGGTTTCTGTTGCCGAACGATTGAACCGCCGATGGGTCGGAATTGACATCACTCATCTTGCAATAAGTTTGATGAAACACCGGCTAGAGGCTGGATTCGAGTATGAGGTAGACTATGACGTGATCGGAGAACCGGTTGATCTTGCTGGAGCAGAACAATTGGCTGAAGAAGACCGCTTCCAATTTGAGTGGTGGGCTCTTGGTTTGGTCAATGCACGTCCCTTAGAAGAAAAGAAAGGGCCAGATCAGGGTATAGACGGTCAACTCCGCTTTTTCCCCGACAAGTCAGAGGCTATGGAACCTGAGGAAATATTGTTTAGTGTGAAGTCTGGGAACACAGGCCCATCTGATGTTCGGGACCTTGCCGGAACTGTTCGAAGGGAGGATGCTGCAATGGGCGTATTTATTACTCTTGAAGAACCCACGGATGCAATGGAAAAAGAAGCAGCCTCTCATGGTCGATATGAATCTGCTGAGTTGGGGAATCAAACGTACCCCAAAATTCAGATAATCACGGTTGAGGAACTACTGGAGGGCAAGGGACTAGACGCACCCATCTACATTGAACAAGGAGGCAACGTAACATTCCGATCTCAAGCTCCTCCTCAGGCGGATAGAGAAGATACAGACGAACCTGAACAGTCGAGATTGACTGATCACTAATATATAGTTTAAAATAAATATACAAAATACAATTACTGTGAATTTAATCAATATTTTTGTTTGGCGATTTAACTGATATGGGCCCTGTATTCAGCACGACCACCGATAATTATCAGAAATTAAGAGTTCAACAGGGCCAGATTAGAAAATGTCTCTGATAGGGATTTTCGCTTGCTGTGTACCACGATGATCACCGCCCCCATGCCACTGGAGCAGTGGGAGATCGCACGCCCGGATCATCTTGTCCTTGACGATCGTCAGCCCTGAACGACCATGTGGACGGTAGACGACGAAACAGTACCAGCCGTCGTGGCGCCGTAGCTTCTCGTGATACTCCCGGTAAACCTTGAAATTCCCAGGCTGCCCATTCGAATGTTCGAGCATGGTGCTCTTGATTTCGACAGGCGTTCCGTTCCCGAATCGGGCGTCGTGCCAGCTGGCTCGCTCGAGATTAAACCGTCGCTTCCGGGCCATCCGCTTTTCGCAGATCGTCCCGAAGTGGTTGGCGCGCTTTGAGCGGTTCACGCGGACCACGCGCATCGCGCGCCGCTATATATACTCCTCCGCTGCCTGCGAAGCGTCCGCCCATCGGTCATGTCGCTCCCGCTTGGGAGCGACGGCGGTCGGCGATGGGCTACAGTAAACCCGGGGGAGTTTCGCTTGACGGGTTGACACCCCGACGCGGTCATGCGATCACCTGCTCGACGGTGTTAACCCAGTCGGCCTTTTCGCCGCCGTTGTCGATCTCTTTCCACCAGTTCGAGACGGTAGCGTGGCTATAGGGGACGAACTCGGCGGTTTCGCGCGCGGACATTCCTTGCCGACGGCACTCCTCCATCGTCCAGGCGGCGACTTGCTTCACGTCCTTCTCGGCGATCGTCTCGCCTTCCTTATCGTCGCCTTCGGGCGCTTCCCACGCCCAATCAGCTTCGTCCTGCGTGTGGAAGTTCCAGTCCGTCGGCGGGATGCCCTCGAGGGGACGGGGATCGACGTCGACGAGTTTACCGCCGGAAACGCGGTCTGCGACGACGGCTTGCTTCTTCGATTTCTTCTTGATGATCGTGCCGACACGCCAGAGCAGCGGATGGATCGACGATTCGTCGTGGCCGATATAGATGAGTGCGCCGCCGTACTTGCGGATCTTGAACACCAGCGGCCCCATCTTCTGGCGGACCTTATGACCGTCCGCGCCGGTCCCGCTGGCGTTCGTCGAGAACTCGTCGCCGATAAAGAGCTTCGGCTGCTGGGGATTCTCGACCGGATCGCCGTCTTGTGTCGCCCATTCCTCGAGGAGCGGGTAGTGGGGAATCCAGCCGTCCTCGACGGTGCCGTCGTCGCGCACCCAGTCGTCGAGCCGGTCGAGCGTCCGGATGTTCGAGCCGACCAGGAGGTCGCCGTCGACCCACCGCTCGCGCAGCTGGCCCAACAGCCCAGCGAAGTCAGTCTTCCCCGCGCCCATCTCCCCGAGTACGATGATCACCGGTGCGGGGCCGGCGACGATCTCCTGCAAGCGCGTGACCGCTTTGATCCCCGCGAGGTCAGCCTGCTGCGAGGGATCGCCGATATAGTGCTTCAACGTCAGCGTGTCACCGTTCTCGAGGGCGTTGCGGGCAGTCTCGCTGCCCTCTGCCTGCAGGATATCGCGATTCTTGCTGACGGCTATGTAGTCCTTCGCAGCCTTCCCGTCCCACCGGTCTACGTCGTGGTGGATTGCCCGCATGGTCAGCTGGCGATCGACCTGCTCGTCGCGAATGAATCCCGAGTGCGGGAGCACTTCGTCGGGATCGCGCTCGAGGTTGTTCGCCTGGTACTCGCGAAAGCCGCCGACCGTGTAGTTGTCTTGCTCGTCGCTCATCGTTCAGAACCTCCGTCAGTCGCTAGTCGGTCATTCGACACCTCTCGCTCCGGCTGCGGCCACTCCTCGAGCGCGGATAGCGCGAGGACGAGATACGCCGCGCCCATGCCCACGCCAGCGAGCACGTCGGTCGGGTAGTGCACGCCGATCGCGATGCGCGAGGTCGCGACGATCGCGACGACAACCGCCGCGCCGATCACCGCGTGGCGCGTCCCAATTCGATGCGCCAGCAGGCCGTACACGACCGTCGAACCGAGCGCGTGGCCGCTCGGGAAGCCGTAGCCGCCGATGCCCGCACCGGGCGGCCGGGGCAGTCCGAAGACAATCTTTGCGACGGTCGCCAGTCCGATCCCGCCGAACACGACGACGGCGAACGGCACTCGGTCACCCTCCTCCTCGAGTACGGCGACGCCGATCATCCCGACGAGCACGACGACCGAGTAGTCGCCCAGGTGCGTCGCGACACCCAGCGCCTCGATCGCCGCCTCGGGGAGCGCCGACCGGATCGTCTCGAAGCCGATCGCCCTCATTGCTCGCGGCCCCCGTCGGTTGCCGCCTGCTCTGCTGCCTGTTCTTGCGTCATGGGCGGGCCGCTCGCCGTCTCGATGCCGTGCTCGTCGGCGTAGTCCTCGACAAATCCGTTGATATCCTGAATGTCGTCCGTGGCGTTCTGTTCGGCGTCTTCGCGAGCCGATTCGAACCGTTTCTTCACCGTTGTGCGGGGATTCATCAGCCCGCGCTCGTCGGCTTCCGCTTCCTCATTGACGACGTCTTTCTGAATCTGCAGACCCATCTTCGAAATCCTCCCGCGGAGCCGGTTCGCTGCGAGGTACTCTTCGACCAGATCGCTGTGAATGTCCTTGAGCATGGCCTGGACCGTGACGAGTTTCGAGTCGGCGAGTTGGCTGAAGTAGCAGCCACGAACGACCAGCGTCTCCGTGTCGTCGTGCCAATCGAACTCCCGAACTTCGAATGCTGACCCGTCGTTGACGTTGTACGGGGACGGTCCCTCGACGGTCTTTTCATCCCACACCTTCGGTTCGACGTAGTACTTCTCGCGTGTATCGGTGACGCCGTTGATATGGTGAACTGGGATCATACGCCGCTCTCGAAGCTTCCGTACACCGGTTACGAACAGCCCGAACAGCGGTGGCCCGAATAGGAGCAGCGCCGCCAAGATTCCCTGTGTGATGGGCGGCACACTCGGAAGCGACGGCTGCCAGATGAACAACGCCACACCCAGCGAGAACAGAACGCCAAGCGCGACGAGCTGGCCCTGCGCTAGAATGTACGTGAGACGATCGGCCCAGCCGCCGAACGTGCCGCTGGTCTCGCTCATGCTTGAATCACCCCGGAGTCCTCGCGTCGAAGCACGTACATTGCCGCCGTGCCCGCGAGACCGACTGACATCCCGATCCCGGTGAACAGTCCGGAGAGTCCGCCGAAGTACTGCAGCGGATCCTTCGGCTCGTCATCGAACTCGCTCGAGAGCCGGACCGCGAGCCCGTCGGCGGAAACGCTGACCATCGAACCGCCCTGGTACTCGCGGACGTCCATCGTGATCGGCGTCCTCCCGCGGGTGAGATCGTATTCCTGTTCGGGGACTTGCACTGCGCCGTCTTGGTCGACCCCAGCAAGTCCGTCCGAAACAACGACCGTTTTCGGTTGCTCCGCCTCGAACGTGATCCGTGCTTCCCCGTCCTCGAGGTCGTACTCGAGGATGCGGAGATCATCGCCGAATTCGATCTCGGAACCGTCGGCTGCGGTTTCGTTGCTGTCCTGTGCGACGACCGTCCCGCCCATGCCCATCGCCAGCGCCGCCGCTACGACGAGGGCACAGAAAAGAAGCCGCCGCATGGTCAGTCACCCAGGAACGGGACGAGATCGGTTACGAGGCTGACGAGGACCAACAGAACCCCTGCGATGATCGCGAGTCCGAGCATCGAATTCCCCGATTCGAAATCGAACGGGTTGCCGGGAAGCGACAGCCCGTTCCGCTCGTCCTCGAGTTCGACGACGACTTCCTGCTGTTCGGTCTCGAGGTCTCGCTCGAATTGGGACAGCTCTTCCATCGACTGGATGAGCGCATCGTAGTCGGCTGGACTTTCGGAGGTCTCCGTTTCGGTGTAGGTGAGTTCCTCGACGTCGTTCACCTCGCCCGTCTCCGGATCGACTTCTTTCGCGTCGGTGATCGTGAACGGCTGCCGGAGTTCGACAATATCCGACTGGACCTCTCCCTCGTTCTCGACGTGATAGCTCATGTAGAACCTCGACTCGAGGTCGGCCGGATCGATCGTCTGGCCGACGCTGAACCCGCCTGAGGGATGTGGCCGTGCAGTAAGGGTGCCAGATAGCTCGACGGATTCGTACGCGCCGTCCTCGCCGACCGGCAGTTCGGTTTCGACCGTCACCGTCTCCTCGGGCAGCGACATGCCCATCGTCGAAAGCGCCGCCCCGGAGAAGGCGTACGTCGAATTCTCGGGCGACGAGGCGGCGAACATCGAGGGCGTGAAGAAGTCTGCAGCGTCGCGATCACCGTTGACGATGTCCTCGTACGCCTCGTCGAGGAACGCCTCGATCTCGGCGGTCACGTCGTCGACGACGGTACGGATCTCTTCAATCGCCTCCGCCCACAGCCCAAGGTGCAGCAACACTGGGTCGTCCCACCGCTCGTTGATCGACGGGGGCTCGATGTCCTCCTGACGCTCTTCGCTGAGTTGGTCGTACTCGTCTTGCGGCCAGTCGGGGACACGGAACCCAGCAGTTTCCCAATTTTCGGCTGCAGGGCTCACGTCGGAGACGATTTCAGCACCGCCGAGTCCAGAGACATTCAACACCAGATTGTCACCCGCACCGGGTCCGCTCCCGTCGTTTTGCGGATAGTAGTCTTCGGTGAACTGATAGAGCGTGTGGGTGATCGTCTCGCCGTTTAGCAGTTCGTACTCGACGGTCCCCGCTTCCTCAACAGATCCCTCTTCCAGAACATAGTCGTAACTCGGATCGTCAGCGCTGAGGTCGTCTGTATACTTGAGTAGTTCGTGCGGTTCCAACTCCTCGAGGATTTCAGCGTCTTTGAGAGCATTGACGAAATCGAGGATGTGAACGTGGCCTTCGTCGATGAGATTTTGCTCGACGCCAGCGAGTCCTTCCTCGACGTACTCGACGCCCTGGTTGATCGCTTCCTGACGGCTGGCACCGTCTTCAGCGGCGATCAGTGCTTCCTGTGTGGCTTCGATCGTCCACTGGAGGCGCGACATCTCGCCGACATCCTGGCCGAGCGTAGTCGTGGTGAGCGACGCGGCACGGTTCCGTAGTGCCGTCTGATAGACTTCGGCCCAGTGACCGAGCCGATTCAGTTGCTGGTATTCGCTCTGTTCGGAGGTTCCGAAATAACCGGCCACCCAGGTTGCCGCTTGATAGGCGGCGTATCCAGCTGCACCAGCCGGTGAGCCGGCGATCGCTCCCGCAGTCGCAACGTCGACCGCGTCGATCGTGTCGTCGTCTTCCTCGTCTTCGTTGTCGTCACTGCTATTCGTGGTGTTTCCGTCCTCGGCGGCCGCTGCGACCGGCGCCGTGCCGGCGATCGAGGTGCCGGCAGCACCGAGTCCGACCAGAACGGTGCGGCGACTCGCATCCGATTCGAGTAGTTCGTTGGCAGTACTCTCTGAAGATTGGTGTTCCATGTCCTATCACCTCCGTTCAGCGGTAGGCCAGCAGGTAGAAGCCGGCGCCGTTGAGCATGATCGTAAACAGTCCCAGCCACCAGTACGACGCGAGCGCGATGTTGACCGCGGGCACCAGCGCCGCGAGGATGTTCAAGATGAACATCGCCAACATCACGGCCAGCTCCTCATCGGTGTAGTCGTCGAGCGAGGTCTGATCGTTCGAAACCCAGGCGGTCGCGATGACGATCATCGTAATGACGAACGCCCAGGTGAACTCGGTCCCGTGGGCCGAGTAGATCGCATCGCTCATGTACCAGTCGAACGGGTCGTCGATACCGATCGTCCCCAGTCCCGAGACGACGAATGTTGCCGCGACGAACAATGGGGCAAGCAGACTATCTAACAAGTCGATTCCGTCTTTCCGCCGTACGTTAGTCGGTACAGCGTTGGTCAGGCCTGAAAGAGCCATAATGCGCAGTGGCGTCGCACCCAGGGCAGGGAAAAACTGAGGAATCCCTTGGGATACCCAACAGTCACCAGATTTAACACACATCGGGTTGCCCGCCGGGATATGGCGCTGAATAAACTCCGCCAGTTAGATTCCGATTCCGCCGGACTCGCCCTACCGAAAGACGATCTTCGCCTCGAGGGACTGCTCGACGACGATGGGCAGATCGATGGCGATCACTATCTTCACATTCGCCACCTCGAGAACGGGAAGTGGTCGGTCGAATTAGTCGAGGAGATCGAGCCGTGACTGAAACCGCTGGAATGGGGTCTTCAGATCCGACCCCACGGGGTCGTACTCAGATGTATACGACAACCTCGATGTATGCACCCCGACGTGGGCTGTGGGCCGCGTGGGTGCATAGAATCAGGACCGATCTGAAGGGCATCTCCCGTGATCACGCTGCATCCAGGCTCCCGTTCATAAAGGGTCGATCGGTCGCTCACCCGCGAGCGACGCGAATCAACCCCCCGTGCATACCTTCGCTTAAACCATGACCAAACGCACCAGCTTGAAGCTCACCGACGAACGCCAGCGGAAACTCGATCGCGCGAGCGCGATCGTGGCCGAGGACGAATACGACGACCCGCCGATGAGTGTCGTGATCGATGCCGCGCTCACACACCTGGTCGAGAGTGAACAGAATATCGACGATGCTCGAGGTGAGTTCGATCCTGAGACGATTCAGGCAATCGCGAATACCTCAGTAATCGGGCTTCGGTATCGAACGTCGATCGAAAGCAAGTGGCGATAGCACCTATCTGTTTTCGTGTCCCCGAAGTGCGTGTGCAATTGCTGCGAGCGAGTTATCCTTGGAGACAAACTCAAATGTTGCATTAGAGGTGTGGAGGGAGAGCATAGCACGCTTAAGAAACAGACCGGTTACCAGCAGAACTATGCCAGCAAACACCGCCGTGAAGCCCAACAACCCTGAAAATTGAGCAATAGGGTCGATTTCCTTACCAAGGATGAAAAACAGAGCAGCGAAGCCGAAACAGCCACCGGCCCAGTACAGATACCGGTAGGGGTAACTCGGTGCTCGATACTCTATCGAGTCTACACCGTTGAGCGAAATATCTGAGACAACCTTGTTTCGAACAAACACCACTCGATTGGGTGTGACTGCCAGCTCGCCTTTCCGGTGATCAGTCATCGCGTCTTTGTCGTCGTAGGCTTCGACACGCGCTACGACAGACTCCTTTTCCTGCAGATAGTCATCCAAATCCATGTATGCTGATACCTGTTCGTATCAGCCACACAATTTGACTTTTTCCGTTAGCTATTGAGAAGAGTAACTACTCGCTGTACTCGAACTTGTCTGGGTCGTAATTCGCACAACCCCCTTAAAGTCATAGGTGTTCATAGATACTCAAATGTCGATCCTATATAATGTGCGGCCGATCCAATTGAGGATCGAGGAATCCGTTCTGACGACTGATTTAACTTAAGACCGATTTTACCCAACTCAGCTCGAGATCTAAGTACAAAATCAGAGATTGGATTTTGTCGACGTACAATTCGATGGGGAATGTCGCAGCGAGCTACTTCAGTAGTCAGACTTACAATGGACGAGTTACTATCTTTGACTGACCCGGACTAGTATTATGACCAACCCCCCAGGAACATTTAAATGGGTTATTCAGCAGACTGTTGGTACCAGTCTGAGCCTCCTAATATATGGCCTTGTAGTAGGAGCACTTTCAGCTCCTGCCTTTGTGTTCCTCTCTTGGGGTTATCCCGATGCAATCCCATTCGCTTGGTTAGTACTAACAGTATCCGTAATTGGCGTCATTGGGCACGCTCAGGACAATAACTTAGATCCAGATATCATTGATAGAATACAGGAGTTAGATAAAGTTGAGCGACTTCAATATCTGCTTAACTTGGTATTTCTGACTGTGTTCATGATTTCCGCGCAGGTTAGTGCTATTGCGATCCTTTCAGCAGGTGTGGCTATTAGCTTGGGGTACCCTGTAGCAGGTATTATATTCGCAGCTATTTACCCAAGCATCGACGCGTATCTCGGGCGGAATTACAATATGTCATTTGCAGTATTGGGGTACACCACCGCACGTTGGATGCTGACTGTTCTTTCAATAGTGTCTGGGACGTCACCAGATGTGGCAGATGCAGCCGCTGTTGACGCTAAAACCGTTTTCTAATTGTTGTAGATATCGTAATTGCAGAGGAATATTTGTGTCAAAACAAGAACGGATATCAGTGCCAACATACCCTTTTGCGTATTCACGCCAACTAACCTGTTGAATTCGTCAAACATCATATATTTATATCCAAGGCCGGTGGCTACGCCGCTAACTAGTAAGGACACGGAGTATTCTATTGATAATTTCACTCCCCATGCACCAAACCATTGAAAAGTATTTCCCTCTCTAATCGCCCACCCAACTTTTCTTCGAAGTCCCGATCCACTCATATTCAGATCATAGAGTTCCTCGTTAGATGAACATATTGGTTCCCAAGAACAGATTGAATAGTCCTTTGCCTATCTTACATCATATGATCGATAACGCTCGAGCCCTCAAACCGTCCCATGTCCCCAGTGATCTCTATCATCGGGACGCAAAGATTGGGCAGTTGGCCGATGCGCTGCGGCCGATTGCGGACGGTGACACAGGCGAGAATGTACTGATCTTCGGTCCGAGTGGAACCGGGAAGACGACGCTCGCGAGGTTCGTTGTTCGGAAACTCGAGCGCGAGACACTCGATTTCCGGTGGGGATACCACAACTGTATCTCGGGATCATCGAAAACAGAAGTTCTCTATGGGATCATGCGAGACGCCGGGCTCGGTGCAGATCTCAAGAAAACAGGTTCGCCGACGATGGCGTTTATCGATCGGATCCGGGAGAGCGACAAGCGCGTCATCGCGATCGTCGATGAAGTCGATGTCCTCGAGGACGACACGACTCTCCAGGCGCTCTACGAGATCCCGAACGTGACGATCATTGCGATCACGATCAACGAGGACGATCTCTTCGCGCACCTCGATAGTCGAGTACAAAGCCGACTCCGCAGCGCGGAGACACTCACATTGGATCGATTCAAGCACGACCAGCTGGTCGACATTCTGCAGGCCCGAATCCGGGCCGGGTTGCGGCCGGGGACGATCACCCCCGATGCGATCGACTATATCGCCGACGTCGCTGCGGGGGATGCTCGCGAGGCAATCGGGATCCTTCGAAGTGCAGCGCGATCAGTCTCACGAGACGACGACCGCTCACAAATCACGACGGGCGTCATCAATCAAGTCCGGGCAGCGGCTCTCGAGGAGATCCACTTAGAGCGCGTCGAAGATCTTGGAACGCACAAGCGACTTCTCTACGATATTATCGAGGCAGCGGGTGAGATTCCGGCGACGGAGTTGCACGAGACCTATGAAGAGCGAGCACAGGATCCGAAGGCGAGGAGCACCCGTCGACGATACCTGGCGAACCTCGAGGAGAAGTATGGGCTGATCGAATCGAACGGAAACGGGAGAGGAAAGGTCTACGCTGTCCCCGAGTTTTGAGATTTCCGTTCATTCCGATCAGTTTCCGCTCACTGCGATAGGGCCGATATCTCTGCTGATTTCGATAGCGAGAGGCGTTTTCGGCTGATTTCCGTTCACCTCCGCTCTGGACTTATCAGCAACTGCGGCTTTCGCTCGAGTATGTCGATTCAATCAGGTGACTCGAGCGCGGCGGAACCGCGGTTGAGTACTGAATTAGACGATGGTCGCTCGGTCGACGTCGAGATTACTGGTTCGCCGGATAACAAACGCCGAATCGACATTCGCGTCGAGAACGGCCGGCACTGGGTATTTGCCGTCCAGAATCAGACCGCGGGGCTGCTCATGGTCCTCAACGAGAACGGACAGCGGACCGACGACGAGCTGCCGGCATGGATCGAACCGACGCTTCAGCGACTCGGACTCGAGGGGGTCGAGAAGGCGTGAGCAGATTACTCTTCGGACGAATCCAGTTCGCCTTCAGCGAGGTCCTCCTCCAGATACCTTTCGCCGAGTTCAGCCAGCGAATAGTATCCGTCGTCAGTTCGGTTAAGAAGGTCGTGATCCGCGAGGATACGGCATCGCTGTCCGGTGTAGTTCGGATGAGAGTCGATGTTCCTGCCGATGACTGCTGGTGGTACCTCACCTGCGTCTCTCACATATTCCAGGATAGCGTCATCCAGAGGCACCATCCAGTCAGCCCGCTCTCGCATGTTCCGAGAGCGGGCCCACGCTTGTTTAGAACCCCTACATCCATTTCTGAAAACTCGTATACGCATATACTGTCATTCGCGGATGCGTATTTAGTATTCTATATCTTCGTATCTACGAAGGATATAAGTCAGTGGACTATAGTTACAGGACTAACCGGGGTTTCACGTGGACCCGACTGTCCGTTGGGTCCGCACTACGAAAACTGCGGGCCGGTGTTGGTTCCACCGGGTCCGCGCGGCTCCGGTAAGCACGGTACCGAAGCCATGTACGCCGATGATTCGCGGGGCCTTGAAAGCCCCGACACGACAGACGCATCGCTCGCTACTGATCAACGACTCGTCGCCGACGGCGGTACAACGTGGGCTGATCTTTCCGGATTTCAACGCGACGTCCTGGAGGCGATCGCACGCCTCGAGATCGCCGACGAGACCAGTTACGGACTTGCGATCAAACGCCAGCTCGAACCCCAGTACGGTGAGGTGAATCACGGGCGACTGTACTCGAACCTCGATTCGCTCGTTGAACGTGGGCTTGTCGAGAAATCTACGCTGGACAAGCGCACGAACGAGTATGTGCTGACGGACGATGGGCATGGGCTGCTATACCAGCGTGTCGAGCGGCTCGCGGACGCTTGCGAGATCGAGGTCGTTGCAACCGATGGCTCCGGAGACGGTGATCAATTGTGAGCCGAGATCTCTCTCCACGGGAGGCCCGTGATCGGTTCCTTTCGCGACGAAAGCAAGAGAACACCGAGAAGACAGTCCGAAGCTACGAGAACCGACTGACTCGGTTCGTGCAGTGGGCCGAAGACGAGGGAATCGAGTCGATGTCGGAACTGACCGGCTGGGATCTCGATGAGTACCGAGCAGATCGCGAGGCCGCCGACATCGCACCTACGACGCTGAAAGGGCAGCTGATGACTCTGAAACAGTTGCTCGATTACTGTGCGTCGATCGATGTCGTCGACAACGATCTCCCGGGCAAGGTAAACATCCCGTCGCTCAGCAAAGCGGAGGAATCGAGCGATGTGATGCTTAAGCCCGAAGATGCGAACGCGTTACTGTCGTACTTCCGGAATTCGAATACGCTGTTCGGGACACCGAGACACGCCTTTCTCGAGGTTGCGTGGCACGTGGGCGCGCGGATGGGCGGCATTCGCGCGCTGGATCTTCGAGACTTCAATCCGGATCGACAGACGCTCGAGTTTCGCCACCGGCCGCCGACACTACTGAAGAACAAGGAAGACGGCGAGCGTGTCGTCGGAATCTCGGAACCGGTTGTGAAGGCCCTTCGGACGTACATCGCTCGCGAGCGGTTCGACAAGCGCGACGAGGAAGGCCGAGAGCCGCTGTTCTGTGGACGTCAGGGACGGCCGTCGGATACGACGTTCCGGGCATGGTCGTACATGAGCACGTTCCCGTGTCACGTCACGCAGTGTCCGCACGGGAATCGACGCGAGACGTGCGATTATGCCCGTCGGAACCACGCGAGCAAGTGTCCGTCGTCACGGAGTCCACACGCGATTCGAACGGGATCGATCACGTGGCAGTTGCTCCAGGGGCTCGCGATCGAGACGGTCGCCGGTCGGGTGAACGCGCGGCCGGAAACGATCCGTCGCCACTACTACCGAGCGAGTGAGTGGGAGGAATTCGAGGAACTTCGTGCTGAAGAAACTCTGAAACTTGACATAGGTGACTTTGATGAATAGCGATATCGGGTGTAATTTGGTAGCACAGGCCATGAATGTACGTCAAAATACACTAGGGGAGTGCCCTCCGAGTTACCGTACCGCGCGCTGGTTTGGGTCTCGAGGCTCGAGCGGTAGTCGAGGTGTTCGGCTGCGAAGCGACGAGTAACCGGTGAGCGACGGGACGTGTCTATTCCGCGATATCGCCCTCGCGCAGCGCCTCCGTTTCCGACACGACGAACTTCGCTAACTTTCGCTTCGAGTGCGTCCCGACCAGATGGTCCTCGAGGCGCAGATCGCGCGGCAGATCGTCGTGACAGATGGGGCATTCGATCGGGGGTCGGGTGGCCATATACGGTACAGGGCAGTGCGCCTCAAAAATCTCCGGCCGGCAGCTTCGCCCGCCGTTGCCCGCGTTCGCGCGACGTCTCTCGATCAGATCGTCCGCTTGTACTCGCACTGCGGGCAGTAGATCACGCGCTGCCGGATCAGCAGCAGACTCTCGCCGCACGAGCAGGGACCGCCGACCGAAATGTCGTTCGCGTCCCGGACGACGCCCCGGAGCGTGTTTTCCAGTTGGACGACGTGTTGTTTGGTTTTCTCGAGTTCGTCCTCGAACTCGGCCAGTTCACGGGAAAGCGACCGGCGGAAAGGACCCGACGGTCCCGCCCGGTTTCTGCGACGCATATCCCGATAGACAGGTGAACCCCGAATAAGCGTGTGGGGGAGACTTGCAAGGTCCGGCTGCGATGAGTTACACAGGATCCAATACCATCGAAAACGGCGGCAAAGCGGTTTCGATTCCGGTACCGGCGAATCAGCGGTCGCCGCGCTCCTCGTCGATGCGGCTGAACTGGTACCAGATGCCGGCGATCACGCCGAGGAAGACGGCGGCGAGCCCGACCTGGAGTCCGAGCTCGCTCAGGCCGACGGCTTCGGCTTCGACGAGTCCGCCCGCCCAGCCGACGAACAGGACCGCGAACGCGGTGACGACGACGACCATGATGAGGAGCCGGTCGGTAGGAATATTCATCACCGACGCTTGGCAACAGACTCGGTTAAACAGAACGCCTGAACTGGCCGACACGCCGGAATACGGGCTCCGTCGCTCGATTGCTCGAGGGAGCGCGCAGCGGGAGGACCGACGCGCACTGTAATTCGCGCGGTTCTAGGGTCCGGTCGAACGAACTCAGTGCAACGTCCCTTCCCGAACCTCCGCATCGTACGCGAACAGCGCGTAGCCGACGTCGGCGACGCTGTAGCCCGTCTCCGCGGCGATCGCTCGAATCGGCTCGATCATCGCCACGTAGTCGGCCGCGTCGAACGACTCCTTGCGCCCCTCGAGATAGCCGAGTCGCTCGAGGGAAGCCCAGACGCGGGTGTCGACGACGGCGTGCCGGTCGGGGTCGGACGCGGTCAGCACGCACGAGGCGGTCGGCGCCTTGAACCCGGTAAGGCCGGTCAGCAGCTGAATCTTCGAAAAGTCGTCGTCGACCGCGAGGACGTTCGCGGTGACGGTACGACACCGCTCCGGCGGATTTCGTTCGACGTGGTAGGCGCTGCGGGTGGAGGATTCGTAGGCGATGTCGTACAACTGCTTCCGGGTGAGATACCCCTGCTCCCGATAGGTCGCGCCGAATTCCTCGAGTCGTTCGGGGAGGACGCCCTGGGTGTCCGCGTAGCGCTCGAGGTTCGTGGCGACGAACGATTCTAAGTCCGTACCCGTGTCCGCGTCCGCGGTCGTATCCGTACTCGCGTCCGTATCCGACTCCATAGGCGCGCGTTCCGACGGGTGACACTCAGCCGTTGTGATTCGTCTCGCACGTTCGTTGGCTGACCAGTTATGCTATCGAAATGTGTGGATAGGCGGACTCTCACGGCGATTGGGTGGCGGGAAAGGCTACCGGAAACCCAACGCGTCTATACGTCTTCGTGGTGGGTTTCGGTGATGACGACGGTCGTCGAACTCGACGTTCCGGCTGATCGCCTCGGACTCGCCCGCGCGTTCGATCGGGTCCCGACGTTCGAGTGCCAGATCGGCGGCATGATCGGCGACGGGCCGCCGCTCGTCCGCGTCTCTGGGCCGGACCGACGAACCGTCGCGCAAGCGCTCGAGGCGGATCCGTCGGTCGAGGTCATCGCGAACGTGACCGGCGGCTCCGGAACGGAGGCGAGTGCCGATACTGGCACTGGAACCGGCGCCGACGCCGACGCCGATGCCGACGTCGACGATGACGCCGGCACCGACCGCAACCGGTGGCTCTTCCGACTCGAGTTCGGCGAGCGCCTGAAACTGTTCGAAGAGATCGTCTCGGAGAACGACGGCGCGATCCTCTCCGCGAACGGCCGGGACGGTCGGTGGGCGCTGCAGTTGCTGTATCACGACCGCGAATCGGTCTCGACGGCACACCGACTCCTCGAGCAGTACGAGTACCGCGTCGAAGTCACGCGCGTCAGCGGGACGGAAGACCTCGACCGGGTCCGGACGCCGCTGACCGAGATCCAGTACGAAACGATCGCCAAGGCCCACGAACTGGGCTACTTCGACGTGCCGCGACAGGTGACCCTCGAGGAACTCGCCGCCGAACTGGGGATCTCCCACCAGGCGCTCTCGGAACGGCTGCGGCGGAGCCACGCGGCACTCATCAGCGCGGAACTGTCGGACCGCTTGACGCCGCTCGCGATCGACCCCTGAGTCGCTGGACGCTGCATACGCGGCTGGCGACGGTTCGAGGACAATTCTACTCTAGCATCCCGCTGCGGTAGCATAGTGCTCGAGATTCGGCCGGCATCCGACCAAACTCGGAAGTAAACCGAATCTGGACTCTCGATTCTGTTTGTCCACAAAAGTCTCAGATTGTTCTATGGTTGCGCCAATAGATAGCTTTATTGTTCGACACTATGTAATACGGATGTCGGCACGATAGCCGACCCGCGACGTATCGACACCCGAACGACCCCTGTGAGCGCCGGTGGATCACTCGTGCTCAATCAGCGCTCGCGGTCACTCGTGGCTGTGTGACCCGCTCGCTGGTAGATCCTTCGCGGGCCAGTTCACTCGTGCCCCACGGCCCGCCCGGATTTTCCGCGATACTCTCCGTCGATCAGGTATCCAGTTCCTCGAGAAACGCGAGCACGGAGCGGTACGTCCCGGCGACCGTCAGTCTGCGCGGGAGAACGGCGTCGCTGCGTTCGTCGCGCCCCTCGCGTCGGCGAGGAGTCGGTGGGCGTAGAACGCGACAGAGAAGTCCTGCGGGCTGGGAATCGAGCAGGCGAGCCAGCCGATCGCGACCGCCGACAGGACGGGCGTCTCGGCGGTGAGATCCACCGTCAGGCCGGCCGCGAGGACGGGGAGGGCCAACAGCGCCGGGGCGAGCGCTGCGAAGCGGAGGATCCACGCCGGTTCCCGGCCGGTCGGGGTCGGCTCGACGACGGCCCACGGACAGCTGGCCACCCGGCCGAGCACGCCGTCGCGGCCCGGAAAGTAGGAGACGGTGTACTCGACGCGGGCGAGGCGGAGGACCAGCGCGTGGGCTGACTCGTGAGCGACCAGCCCGACCGCAGCCGAGAGGGCGAGTGCGCACCCAGCAACCACCACAGTCAGAGCCGGATCCATCCCGATCATAGCGTGCGCGAACCGGTTCGACGGATTCGATCCCGTCGGAACCACCGCGCACTCGTCCCGTCGGCCTGCCGGTGCAAGTTCGGCGGGCTGTACGTATTGGCGTATTAAGTCGGCTCCTGCCACACCCGCTTGCAGTAGCGCTCATCCGCGGGGCTCTAACCATTAAATAGGTACCCGTGGTGTGTTATGACATGGCGCAAAAGAATAGCCTCGAGTTCGACCACGCGGACCGGCGGACGATCTACGAGTTCGTCGAGCGACGGGGCGCCGTCGACGCCGAGGACGCCCGCGAGGAACTCGCAATCGAACCGGCCAGGTTCAGACACCACGTCGCGATCCTCAAACGCGACGGCCGCCTCAAGGAGCGGGACGGATCGCTGCAGGTCGCGATCGACGCCGGCGCCGAGGAGGAGTACGTCGCCGACGACCTCGAGTTCCACATCCGGCCGGCGCGTCAGGGCGATCTGACGGGGATCGTCGGCGCGATCCGGGTGGTCGCCGCGGAGAAGACCTATATCGAGGCCGAGACCGTCGCCGACGAGATCGACCACGAGGAGGCGCTGCTCCGGCACAACGACCTCGAGTCGCGGCTGTTCTTCGTCGCCACCGTCGAGGACGAGGTAGTCGGCTGGGTCCACCTCCACGCGCCGGAGCTGGACAAGCTGAGCCACACCGCCGAACTGACCGTCGGCGTCCTCGAGGCCTACCGCGGCCGCGGCATCGGCTCGCACCTCCTCGAGCGGGGGTTAGAGTGGGCCGCGTCCAGCGGCTACGAGAAGGTCTACCAGAGCGTACCCGCGACCAACGCGGACGCGATCGGGTTCCTCGAGGCCCACGGCTGGGAGACCGAGGCCGTCCGCGAGGATCACTACAAGCTCGACGCCGACTACGTCGACGAGGTGATGATGGCGGTCGAGCTATAGCCTCGCGACGGCGGTCACGGCGGCAGCGAAGAAACGGCGTCGGCGACTGCCGCCGGAAGTGGTCGAAGGTCGAAAAACGACCGCGTTAGTCCTGTGAGTCCGGCGCCGGACTCTCCGCCGCCTCCGCGATTTCGAACAGCGTCCCGTAACCTTCGTCGTCCGGCAACTGCGCTTTGACGTCGTCGATCGCGCCCTCGGTGACCGCTTCGTCGACGACGTCAACGACGACCTGCGCGTGGAACGCCGCGTCGGCCGGGTCGTCCTCGCCGACCTCCTGGCGTTCGGCCACCCGATCGACGAACTCGTCAAACTCGAACCGCTCGGCGTCGTCGACCTCCTCGAGGAAGCGCCCGAGTTCCTCGGGCAGCTGGGCCCCCAGGTTCTCGGCTTCGCCCGGCTGGATGCGCTCGGAGAGGGTCGTCAGGGTCGCGCGGGAGATGCTCAGCGCGGCCTCGCGCGAGTCGAGCTGCGCGCGGTGCTGGACTTCGCCGATGAAGTCGTCGTACTGCATACTCGCGCGTTGGCCGGTCGGTCCCATCAGGCTGCAGCCTTCAGGGGAAAGGATCTGCCGAGCCGCGACCGAACCACCCCCGCGGCGACGCGAGCGCCACTGAGAGCGGTAATCGAAAGACAATTCCAAACCACGGTGCTACGGACAGGCATGCTCTCGATCGCGCTTGCCGGAAAGCCGAACGCCGGCAAGTCCACGTTCTACACCGCGGCGACGATGGCCGACGTCGACGTCGCCAACTACCCCTTCACGACGATCGACGCCAACCGCGGCGTGAGCTACGTCCGGACCGACTGCCCCTGCCTCGAGCGCGACGAGCGGTGCAACGCCGACAACTGCGAGGACGGCAAGCGCTACGTCCCGATCGAACTGCTCGACGTCGCCGGCCTCGTCCCCGGCGCCCACGAGGGGAAGGGGCTCGGAAATCAGTTCCTCGACGAACTGACCAACGCGGACGTGATCGTCAACGTCGTCGACGCCTCCGGCGGCACCAACGCGAAGGGCGAACCCGTCGACATCGGCGAGCACGACCCGCTCGAGGACATCGACTTCATCGAGGAGGAGATGGACCTCTGGCTGGCCGGTATCGTCGACCGCAACTGGGAATCCGTCGAGCGAAAATCGCGCTCACCCGATTTCGACATCGACGACGTCTTGGCGGACATGCTCTCCGGATTCGGCGCCTCACCGAAGCAGATCGCGACTGTCCTGCGGGAACTCGACTACCCCGAGGACCCGATCCAGTGGGAGGACGCACACCGCGAGGAACTCGCGCGGCTGGTCCGCGAGCGCACGAAGCCGATCGTCGTCGCGGCCAACAAGATCGACGTCGCCCCCGAGGAGAACGTCGAGCGCCTGCTCGAGCTCGATAAACCGGTTATCCCGACGACCGCAGAGGGCGAACTCGCCCTACGTCGGGCCGCGGACAACGGCCTCGTCGACTACGACCCCGGCGACGAGACCCTCGAGATCGGCGACGACGTCAACGACGCCCAGCGCGAGGCCCTCGAGGATCTCCGCGAGACGATGGCCGAGTGGGACGGCACCGGCGTTCAGGGCGCGCTCAACCACGCCGTCTACGACCTGCTCGAGCACATCACGGCCTACCCGGTCGAGGACGCCGCGAAGTGGTCCGACGGCAGCGGAAACATTCTGCCCGATGCCCACCTCCTGCCCGACGGTTCGACGCCGGTCGATCTGGCCTACGCGGTCCACTCCGACATCGGCGACGGCTACCTGCACGCGGTCAACGCGAAGTCGAATCGGGAAGTGGGGGAGAACTACGAACTCGAGGAGGGCGACGTGATCAAGATCGTCAGCACGAACTGATAAAATTAGAGTCGAAGCGGTTACTCGTTCTCGAGCGCGTCGTAGCTCTCTCGATTCGCGTCTCGGTCAGCCGCTGCCACCCGCCGGACGAGTTCTCGTCGGCTGTCCGCCATCACCTCATCGAGCGGGGACCGGACTCTAAACCTTCCTCGGTCGCCATAGTAGAGGTGTCGTCCCAACTGGAGTTAACAGTTCATGCTGGCCGCTCCAGTAGTACGCTCACTCGAGCGGCTGCGCGTAGTCGACCTGCTTCGGCTGAAAGCCCGCGTCGCGATAGAACCGTCGCGCGTCCTCGTTGTGCCACTCGCAGGAGACCTTGAGGTGGTCACAACCTTGCTCGCGAGCCGTCTCTTTCACGCGCTCGACGACTACTGTGCCGTAGCCCTGATTCCGATGTGCATCGTCGATAGCGAGGTTCACGAGACGCAGATACCGTGAGTACCGCCGGGACGGGTGGCGGCCCTCGCGGAGCGTGACGAAGCCGATCGTTTCGCCCTCGAGAACGACGAGGTAGTCGGTGATCTCCTCGTCCTCGAGGTGATCGCGGAAGCCGTCTTCGATGCTCTCCTCGGTCCCGTCAACGTCGAGTTCGTTCAGTTCGGAATACGGTTCCATCGCGTTCGCGAGGGCGTACCACCGGTCGACGAGCGCCTCGAGGTCGTCGGCGGTGGCTTCGACGAGTTCCATAGGATCACTCCCGATCGCTCGTCCTTCAGGCTTCGCTCGGTGTGGGAGGCCGTCACGCGACTCGAGCCGGCGACTACCACAATCCATCTGATTACCGACGAGTAAGCGACGCTGACAGTCAAAAACCGATACGCTCGTTAGGCAGACTCCTTTTTCGGCGGTTCGTGGTACGGCCGGCCATGGTGGACACAGTCTCCGCCGAGAAACTCGAGCGCGAGGAGGCCGCCGAACGACTCCGCGAACTGGCCGACGAACTCGAGAGCGGCGACGCGTCGACGGTCAGAGCGGGGAACAAGACGGTCGAGCTTCGGCCGCCGTCACCGATCGCGTACGAGGTCAGCGTCCGCGAGCGGTCGTCGATCCTGCGAGGGCAGCGCGAGTCGGTGACCATCAAGATGGACTGGCGCCCGTCGAACGTCTCCGAAGCGGGCGATGCCGCGGGCGCCGAAGCCGAGTAGATCGACGCCCCCTCACGCGAATCCGGCGAGGGGTTCGAACCGGACCGCAGCGACGAGGACGGCCAGAAAGACGTACGAGCCGCGGATGAGCAGCATGGTCGCGAGCTCCGGCCCGGCGCGGCGGGCGGCGAGCGCGACCGCCGCGAACGCGAGCGCGGCCAGCACCGCCGTCGGCGGAAAGAGGCGAGCGACCGCGAAGGCGACGACGATCAGCAGCGCCGTCACCATCAGCCCGTACGCGAGGTCGTAGGCTCGAGTCGGCCCGACGGCCACGGCGACGGTTCGCTTCTCGATCGAGCGGTCGTAGTCGTAGTCCTGGGCGTCGTCGATCACCTTGATCCCCGACAGCAGGACGAGGAAGACGACGGCGAAGCCGAGCGGGACGGCTGCAAATGCCGCAGCTTGCACGTAGAACCCCCCGAACAGCGAGAGCGCGATCCCCAGCGGGTAGCCCGTCGTCGCAGTAACGGGGTTCGTGTCGAGCTGGGGCGCGTGGTGGTAGGCGATCAGCCACGTCGGGACCGTCAGCGCGACGGCGACCCAGTTGACGAGTACGCCTAAGAGGAGACAGCACAGCGCGAACAGGGTCGTCGACAACGCGAGCGCGACGCGACACCCCCGCTCGGTCAGCGGGTGGTCGTCGTCCTCGCCGCGAACGTAGAAGTCGACGTAGCCGTCCTTGACGTGGGCGGTGTAGACCGCGGCGAACATCGCGGCGACGTGGATCGCCGCCAGCGTCGGCGTGATGTCGTCGGCGAGGATCGCGCCGAACAGCGACGCGGCCAGCGGCGGCGTCATGAACACGGGGTGGACCTGCGACCAGAAGGCTCGAGCCGTCGCGTTGATTCCAGTCCCGTCTCTCGCGAGGGCCATGTTTCGAGCGACAACGAACTGATATATAATACCCGGGCCGGCGGCGGGTTGCAACTCGCGGTATCGGAAGCAACCCTTCGACGGCCGGCCCACCATTTGATTGCGTGGATCGTTGAGAAGGAGGTATGTCAAACGACTCTAACGACGGCTCCGACGGCTACACCGGCGCCGACCTCTTCGTCGACGCCCTCGAGTCCTACGGCGTCGAGTACGTCTTCGGCAATCCCGGGACGACCGAACTGCCGGTCACCGACGCGATCGGCGACAGCGACCTCGAGTACGTGCTCGGCCTCCACGAGGACGTCGCGGTCGGGATGGCCGGCGGCTACGCCCAGACCCGACGGTACCACGCCCACCACGACGACTCGGTCAACCCCGTCGGCGTCGCGAACCTCCACGTCGCGCCCGGGCTTGCCCACGGGCTCGGAAACCTCTACGCGGCCAAGCGCGCGGGCGCGCCGGTCCTCGTCACCGCGGGCAACCACAGCACCGACTTCCGCCACGAGGAGCCCGCGCTGGCGGGCGACCTCGTCGATCTCGCCGACCAGTTCTGCAAGTGGTCCGCCGAAGTGATGGACGTCGAGGCGCTGCCGACGATGCTCCGGCGGGCCGTCCGCGTCGCGCTGACCCCGCCGACCGGCCCGGTCTTCCTCGGCCTCCCGCTGGACGTGATGATGGAAGAGACCGACGCCGAGCCCGAGCGACTTGGCGGGATTCCCAACGCCGGCGGCGGGGACCCAGCACAACTCGAGCGCGCGGCCGACTTGCTGGCCGACTCGGACGTCCGGGACCTCGCGCTCGTCGTCGGCGACGGGGTCGCGCGCTCGGGCGACGAGGCGGTCGCCGCGGCGGTCGAGCTCGCGGAGTCGACCGGCGCGCGCGTCCACGGCGAGGTCCACGTGAGCGAGATCGACTTCGCGACCGACCACGAGCAGTGGCTCTCCTACGTGCCGCCGGACGAGGAGCGCGCGGCGGAACTGCTCTCCGCCGACGCGATCCTGTTCGTCGGCACGTCGACGAACACGACGCTGACCCGCCACGAGGAGCCGCTCGTCGACCTCGACGGTACCTTGATCCACGTCAGCGACGACCCGTGGGAGGTCGGCAAGAACCAGCCCGCCGACGCGGCCGTCGTCGGCGATCCCGGTCTGGTGCTGCAGGGACTCATCGAACGCGTCCGACCGAAGATCGACGACGAGACCGTCAGTGAGCGCCTCAAGGAGGTTCGCGATCGCAAAGCGGCGATCGAAGACCGACTGGCTGACATCGGTGAGGGCGAGATGCGGGACGATCCGCGCGCGTCGAAGGCCGAACTCATCGACGCAATGCGGTCGGTCGCCGAGGACGCCTACGTCGTCGACGAGAGCGTCACGTCGAAGTACCCCATCATGACCCGCTGGGACTTCGCGCCCGAGCAGTTCGTCTCGAACAAGGGCGGCGGCCTCGGCTACGGCCTGCCCGCGTCGGTCGGCGCAGCGATCGCCGAGGAGCACCGCGACGACCCGCGGAACGTGATCTGTTTCATCGGCGACGGCTCCTACCTCTACTACCCCAACTCGATCTACAGCGCGGTCCGCGAGGATCTCGATCTCACGGTCGTCATCCCCGACAACCGCAACTACCGCATCCTGAAGGACAACACGCTCAAGCTGCTGGGCGGCGACGAGGGGGACCACGAGTTCGTCGGGATGGACTTCGAACCGCCCGTCGACATCCCGAAAAACGCCGAGAGCCACGGCGCTCGCGGTCACCTCGTGGAAGAGCCCGACGAGATCGAAGGCGCGCTCGAGGACGCCCTCTCACGCGAGGGGGTGGACGTGCTCGACGTGCTGGTGCACGACTGACTGCCGTCGCAGTTCGCGCGTCGGGTCAGCTACGACGGATAAGTTCGGAGCGGTGTTCCGTCGTTACGCGTATCCCCACTCTTCGCGGTCGTAACAGCCACCCCAGCCGTATTCTCCGCGCTCGCTTCCGGCGTCGACGAGCGGCGAGTCCGCGCAAAACGGCGTGAGGGTGACGACGTAAGCCTCGTTTTCGTAGCGGAAGTAAACACCGGAGGGTTGGCGGGACCCGTACTCCGATCGGTCGTACCACGGTCGTTCGGAGAGCGCCTGTGCGACCGTTTCGTACTCGGCTTCGGTTACTTCGATCTCCGCGACCGAATCCCGCGCGTTTGCCGCTTGTTGGAGTCCCTCCTGAACCGGATCGACGGCTCGAATCCGCTCGTCGGTAGCGTCAGTGATCGTCGCGTTCGGCGGTTCGGTCGTTCGTAACACTTCCAGTAATCCGCCGTTCGAGCCGGGATCGTCGAGGCAACCGGAACCGACCGATACCGTGGCACAACCAGCGATTGCCAGAAACCGACGGCGATTCATATAGATGTTCTAATACGAACTACGAGCCTGTAAGTAGTCTTTGAATATCACGTTTCGTCGTCCCGAACTCGCTCGCCCTCGGCCGTCTCCGGAAAGATCTTCCCCGGGTTCAGCGTGTCCGTCGGATCGAGCGCTCGCTTGAGCCGCCGCATCGCGTCGACCGCGCCCGCGCCGTGCTCGTCCTCGAGGAACTGTCGTTTCCCCTCGCCGATGCCGTGCTCGCCGGTGACCGTGCCGCCGAGTTCGATGGCTTTCTCGACCGTTTTCCGGTACGCTTCCTCGCCGCGTTCGACCATTTCCGGATCGTCCGGGTCGACCAGCACGTTGTGGTGGAGGTTGCCGTCGCCCGCGTGGCCGTAGCAGGGCGCCAGCAGGTCCCGTTCCTCGGCAAGGCGCTTCGCTTCGCGGACCATTTCGGGGTACGCGCTGATCGGCACCGTCACGTCGCCGGGATGCAAGGTGTGCAGTTCGGGTTCGTAGTTCTCGACCGCGAAGGCGATCTCCCGGCGGGCCTCCCAGAGTTCGGACATCTCGTCGTCGTCCGCGCTGATCTCGAACTCGAGGACGTCGTGGTCCTCGAATATCGTCAGGCAGAGGTCGATCTCCTCCTCGATCCCGTGGTTGGCGTGGAACTCGAGGAAGACCGTCGGCGCGTCCGGCAGGCCGGTCTCGAGGTAGTCGTTGGTCATCCGGACGCTCAGTTCGTCGAGCAGTTCGATCCGCGCGACGGCGACCTCCGTCCGGACCGCCTCGGCGATGGCTCCGGTGGCGTCCTCGAGCGTCTCGAAAACTGCGCGCCCCCCGCGGATCTGGTGCGGTCGCCCCGCAAGTTCCAGCGTCGCTTCCGTCACGACGGCCAGCGTCCCCTCGCTGCCGACCAGCAGGTCGGTGAGGTTGTACCCGCTCGAGGTCTTCTTTGCCCGCGAGCCGGTCTCGATGACGGTGCCGTCGGCCAGGACGGCCTCGAGGCCGAGCACCCAGTCGGCGACCTCGCCGTAGCGGACGGTCTGCATCCCGCTGGCGTCGGTCGCGATCATCCCGCCGATCGTGGAGATGTCGCCCGACGACGGTAAGGGTGGAAACATCAGTCCGTCGCGCGCCACGCGCTCGTCGACCTCGCTGCCGATGATCCCCGGGCCGACGTCGATCTGGAAGTCGTCGGGCCGGTAGTCGACGATATCGTCCATCCGCGTCAAGTCGAGGCTGATCCCGCCGTGGGCCGGGACGGCGTTGCCCTCGAGGCTCGTTCCGGCGGCGTAGGGCGTGACCGGGACGTCGCGCTCGGTCGCCGCGGCCAAGACGGTCGACACGTCTTCCGTGCTTTCGGGCCAGACGACGGCGTCGGGCAGCACCTCGCGGCCGCGCTGTTCCGACCCCCAGTCGGCGGCGCGGTCCTCGCGCCGACTCTCGGCGAACGAAACCTGATCGTCCTCGAGCGGGAGTTCCTCGAGGAACGAGCAGTCGCGTGTCATATGCGTACGTCGGCCACGCTGCGTATCAACGTTTGGCCGCGTCGCACGAACGCTCACGGCGCTCGAGTCCGTCCACTCGAGCGTGTCCGACAACCAGCCCCACGAGCGACTGAACGCACGAACGCAACGACTCCACGACCACCTCGAGGCGACGGCCGAACTGCCGCTCGACCGGACCGCGAGTCGCTGGATCGGCGAGGCGGAAGCCGTCGCCCGCGACGTCGCGACGAACGACCTCGACGCGGAGACGACCCGCAACCGCGTCGCAAAGGTTCGCGAACTGCTTTCGGAAGTCGGCGACACCGGCGACGAAGCGGTCGACGAGCACCTCGAGGCGGCCCGCCGGTGCTGCGACGAAATTCTTCAGGATCGGTGAGCGTCGATGTTCGTCAGGGCTCGAGTACGAGTTTTCCGAAGACGCTGTCCTCCATGACGGCGCGCTGGGCCTCTGCGGCCTCCTCGAGGTCGTACCGCTCGTCGATCTCGACGGATAGGCGGCCGGCGTCCATGAGGTGGGCGGCCCCGCGCAGCGGCACGCGGAGGTCCGGCGTGTTGAACATGCTCATGAACTGGTAGCTGACGTCCTTCGAGCGGGCCGCGCCGTCGTTCGTAAAGCCCGGGTCGGGACTGTTTTCGCCGATCCCGACGACCCGACAGCCGGTTGCAGCCACGTCCGCGTCGAACTGGAGGTAGTCGTCCAGCCGGTGATCCAACACGACGTCGACGCCGCCGTCGCTCGCCTCGAGGACGGCGTCGGCGAGGTCGTCGCGAGCGTAGTCCAGTACGGTGTCGGCGCCCATCGCCTCGAGGCCGCCGTGGTAATCCTCTGAGGCGGTGGTGATGACGCGGGCGCTCACCGCGTCCGCGATCTGGACGGCGGCGTGGCCGACGCCGCCGGAGCCGCCGTGGACGAGGCAGTGCTCGGCCGGGTTCAAGTCCGCGTGATCGATCAGGGCGCGCCAGGCGGTGACGGCGACGACGCCCGCCGCGCCGGCCTCCGCCAGGTCCGCGCCGTCGGGGAGCGCGACGACGCGGTCCGTCGGCACCGTCGCGTACTCGGCGTAGGAACCCTGATAGGACCCGTTTCCGATACCGGTGCCGTAGACGCGGTCGCCCGCCGCGAACTCCTCGACGGCGTCGCCCGTTTCCGCGACGGTGCCGGCGAGGTCGACGCCGGGCGTGAACGGCACGTCGACCGGTTCGTACGACCCGTCCCGGAAGTAGGTGTCGACGGGGTTGACTCCCGCCGCGGCGACCTCGACGAGCAGTTCGTCGTTCGCGGGTTCGGGTCGATCGATCTCTTCGACCTGCAGTACGTCCGGACCGCCGTGTTCCTCGAGGCGTACGGCTCTCATTTCGGTCTGGAATTGGTCGCGCGACGGCAAAAAGGTGGAGACGACGGCTTCGGTTGACGCGCCGACTACTGCACCGCCCGCGTCGCCTCGTCCATGATCTCGAGGGCCTCCTTCAGGTCCTCCATCCCGGTCGCGTAGGACAGTCGCGCGTAGCCCTCGCCGTGCTCGCCGAAGGCGTCGCCGGGGACGACGACCACGCCGCGGTCGAGCACCTCGTCGACCCAGCCCTCGGGCACCTTCGGCATCGCGTAGAACGCGCCCGACGGCGTCGGCACCTCGAGGCCGGCGTCCTCGAGGCCGTCGAGGACGACGTCGCGCCGCTCTTCGAAAGCGTCGACCATCTCATCGACGGGGTCCTGGGGACCGGTCAGCGCGGCCTCGGCGGCGTACTGGGCCGGCGCGGAGGCGCAGGCCTGGCCGTACTGGTGGACCCGCAACATGCGCTCGATGCGGCGGTTGGAACCGACGACCCAGCCCAGCCGCCAGCCGGTCATCGAGTAGGTCTTCGAGCAGGCGCTGACGACGACGACGTTGTCCGTCTCGGCGAACTCCATCGGCGAGCGGTGAACGCCGTCGAAGACGATCTTCTCGTAAACCTCGTCGGAAATGCAGAGCACGTCGTGTTCGTCGGCGATGCGCGCGAACTCCCGTATGTCCGCCTCGCTCTGGACCGCGCCCGTCGGGTTGGCGGGGCTGTTGACGACGAACGCAGCCGTGTCCTCCGTAATGTTCTCTTCGACGGTTTCGGGATCGAGCGTCAGGTCCTCGCGCAGTCCGACCGGCTTCGGCGTCCCGCCGGCGAGCTTCGTCAGCGCGTCGTAGGAGACGAATCCGGGGTCGGGGAAGATGACTTCCTCGCCGGGATCGACGTGGGCCTCGAGCGCGATGTGCAGCGCCTCGCTGCCGCCCGAGGTGGCGATGATATCGCGGGGCTCGACCTCGAGGCCGTAGTCGCGGTCGTACTTCGCCGCGATGGCCTCGCGGAGGCTCTCCGTGCCCTTGTTCGACGTGTAGGCGTCGGTCAGCCCGTTCTCGATGGCCTCGATCGCCCCGCGGCGAGCGTGGGCGGGCGTCGGGAAATCGGGCTGGCCCAGCCCGAGGTTGATCGCGTCGTCGCCGGCGGCCTCGAACACCTCTCGGATGCCGCTGATCGACACCTGTTCGACCCGCTGTGAGAACTCCGTCATATGCTACACGCGCGCAGTCGATCCCGATAACGCTTGCTGTGTTCGTCCTCGAGTCCGAATCGACGACCGTTCGCAATACGTGATAATCAGTCGATAGAAACCGTCTTGACTACGAAATCACAGAAGCCGCAACTAATATACGGCTCCTGTCGAACTACTCGAGCATGACTCCCTCTCGCCGTTCGCTACTCGCCGCGGGCACGACGAGTGCGCTCGCACTGACCGCCGGCTGTCTCGACTTCGTCCTCGGGAACGGCCCGCTCGAGTTCGACGCCGAACGCGTGGCGCCGACCGACGCCGCGTTCGAGGAAACGGGCTACGAGGAAACCCAGGTCGAGGAGCAGTCGATCGACGAGACGATTCAGGCCGGCGTCGAACGCGACGTTCGGGCGTCGATGTGGCTCTCGCTCTATTCGAAGGCGCGCGACCTTCAGGGCGAGACGATCGACGCGAGCGTCTTCGCGGCCGTCTCGATTCCCGCGATCGAAGTCGCCGGCCGATCGTTCAACCCGATCGAGAACATGAGCAACGAGGAACTGCTCGAGGAGGTGATGAACCGCGCCGGCGACGACTTCGGCTCGGTCCGGAACATCGGCCGCGAGGAGTCGTTCGGCCTCGATATTCTGGGCGCCGGCCGCGAGGTCGACGTCTTCTCGGGCGAAACCGAGTTCGAGGGCCGCACGGTCGAGGTCGAAATCTCGCTGACGTCGTTCGCCCACGAGGAGGACCTGCTGATCCTCGTCGGGAGCCACCCGAAACCGTTCGCCGAGGAGTCGGCGAACCTCGAGGTGCTGATGGAATCGGTCGAACACCCGGTCTGATCTCGGTCTGAGCCGCATCGACGCGTCGCTAGTCGCTCTTTCTGGACGAACCGTGAACGCGAACTCGAGAACGACAGAGCGAGGAGACTCGACAATCTCGCTCGAGATGGTCGAAGTCGAACCGCAAAACGAAGAAACCGACGTCGAATCGGGACCGCGAACGGCGACGGTGGCGCCGCTCAGTAGAACTCGCGGACGAGGTCCATCGCGTCCTCGGGCGCGCCCTCGGGAATCTCGGACATGTCTTCGGTGACGCCGTGTTTCTCGTGGTACGGGACGGAGTTCTCGTCCTTGTACATCACGCCCTGGTACTCCTTGTCGCTGTCGAGGATGACCTCCTTGGCGGCCTCGTAGTCGTTGGGATCGTGGTCTTCGTCCTCCTGCAGGTCGACGAGGTTGTCGCGGAAGTAGTCGTAGGTGTCGACGTCGTTGAACGTGACGCAGGGGCTGAAGACGTTGACGAAGCCGAAGCCGTCGTGCTCGATGGCCTCCTGAACGATCTCCTGGTGGCGCAGCGCGTCCGAGGAGAACGACTGGGCGATGAAGGAAGCACCCGAAGCGAGCGCCAGTGCGAGCGGGTTGACCGGCGGCTGCTTGGGTCCTTCGGGAGTCGTCGAGGTCTCGAAGTCCGACCGCGAGGTCGGCGAGGCCTGGCCCTTCGTCAGCCCGTAGATGCGGTTGTCCATGACGACGTAGGTCATGTCGACGTTCCGGCGGACGGCGTGGACGAAGTGACCGGCACCGATCGAGTAGCCGTCGCCGTCGCCGCCGGCGACCATCACTTCGATGTCGGGGCGGGCCATCTTGACGCCCTGTCCGACCGGCAGCGCGCGACCGTGGACCCCGTGCAGCGCGTAGCTGTGCATGTAGGTCCCGATCTTGCCGGAACAGCCGATCCCGGCGACCACGAACGTGTTGTCGGGGTCGTTGCCGGTCTCGGCGAGGGCTTTCATCATGCCGTTCATCGTCCCGAAGTCCCCGCAGCCGGGACACCAGGTGGGTTGCTTGTCGGATTTGAAGTCGGTGAATCGAACGTCGGAGCTCATTGTGCAGGCACCTCCTCGGTGAGTTTGTCGGTGATCTGGTCGGCGAGTTCGTCCGCCTTGAAGCGGACGCCGGTGTACTTGTTAATGCGCTTGAGACGGGTAAGTGCGTCGTGCTCGAGCAGGTCCGCGAACTGCCCGGTCGCGTTACACTCGACGACGACGACCTCGTCGGCAGCCTCGATCTCGTCGGAGAGGTCCGGGCGCGGGAAGATGTAGGGCACCGAGATCACGCGCAGGTCGATGTCGTCCGCCTCGAGGTACTCGAGCGCTTCCCGCAGCGCGCCCTCGTTCGATCCCCAGGAGATGACGAGGTTGTCGGCGTCGGAATCGCCGAACTCGCGGTAGTCCCAGTCCTCCTGCTCCTCGGCGGTTTCGACCTTGCGATAGCGCTTGTCGACCTGCTGGACGCGCTCGTCCTCGTCCTCGGTCCGGCGGCCGAGTTCGTCGTGCTCGAGGCCGGTGGACATGTGAGCGCCGTCTGTCGTGCCGGGGATGGCGCGGGGGCTGACGCCGTCCTCGGTGACGGCGTGGGCGCGGAACCGACCCTGCGCGTCGAGCCACTCGTCGACTTCGTCCTCGTCGACGAGCTTGCCGCGGTCGATCTCGACTTCGTCCATGTCGAAGGTCTCCGGTCGGAACGTCTGTTCGGTGACCGACATCGCCAGATCGGACACGAGGAAGACGGGGATCTGGTACTTCTCGGCGAGGTTGAACGCCTCGACGGTCTTCCAGAAACACTCGGCGATCGACGTCGGAGTGACGACGAACCGCGGGATCTCGCCGTGGCCGCCGTACAGCGCCATGTTGAGGTCGCCCTGCTCCTGCTTGGTCGGCATCCCCGTCGAGGGACCCGAGCGCTGCACGTCGGTGATGACCAGCGGCGTCTCGCTCTGTGCGACGAGGCCGAAGGTCTCGGTCATCAGGTCGATCCCGGCGCCGGAGGTCGCGGTCATCGCTCGCGCGCCGCTGCGTGCGGCGCCCAGCGCCATGTTGATCGCCGAGAGTTCGTCCTCGGCCTGCACGACGTGGCCGCCGTAGTCCTCGATGCGGCCCGTCAGGTACTCCATGATGGAGGTCGCGGGCGTGATCGGGTATCCCGCGTAGAACCGGCAGCCGGCGGCGAGAGCTCCCATCCCGATCGCTTCGTTGCCGTTCAGCAGGACGTAGTCCTCGTCAGTGGTATCGAGATCGTAGTCGAGATCCAGATCGTAGTTCTCCTGGACGTACTGCTGGCCCAACCGGGCGGCTTCCTTGTTGTTCTCGACGATCTTCGAGCCCTTCCCGCCGAAGCGCTTCTCGAGGGCTTCGTCGAGGTACTCGACGTCGAAGTTGGTGATCTCGCAGGCGGCCCCGAGCGCGACGATGTTGCGCATGATCGCACCGCCGGCGTCTTCGGCCAGCGACTTCAGCGGGACGTCGACCGCCGTCATCTCGTCGGGAATCTCGGCCTCCCAGGAGCGTTCGCCGTCGTAGATGATGGCGCTGTCCTCGTGGAGCTCGTCCAGATTCTCGTCGATCGTCCGTTGTGTCAGTGCGACGAGAATGTCGAGTCGGTCGACGACGCTTTGGACGCGATCGACCGACGTGCGGATCTTGTAGGCGGTGTAGCCGCCGCGGATCCGCGACGCGAAGTCCTTCGAGGTGAACACGTGTCGCCCGGCTCTGGACAGGGCCTGAGCAAAGATTTTTCCGGTGGAGTCGATACCGTCGCCGGCCTCGCCTCCGACCGCCCAGTTGAGGTCCTCAGCCATGTTATGCCGCACCTTGCCTCCAGTAAATGAAAAGGCTTCTGAAACCCTCACCGGGTCACCCCAACGCAGGCTGATATGTCTGGTCCTCGACTGTCTGCGGTTCCGTTCGTTCCGCCCCGTCAGAATCGGCTGGACCGACGGACCCGACGACCCGGACGGACCTGTCGGACCGGACGAAACGACCGCGAACGGAACGCCTTTTCGACCCCCGCCCGAACGCCCCCGCATGGATGGGACCCCAGTAACCGTCGAATCGGTACGCGACGTCGGTCCGGAGACCGTCGCGCTCGAACTCGAGACGCCCGACGCGTTCGACGCGCTGCCGGGCCAGTTCGTCTTGCTCCGCGCGAGCCCCGACGGCGACGACGAGGTCGTCGAACGCCACTACACGCTCTCGTCGCCGGCCGTCGACGACACCTTCGAGATCACGGTCGGCGTCGATCCCGACGGCGACCTTTCACCCTGGCTCGCCGGCCTCGAGGGCGGGGAGACCGTCCACGTCGACGGCCCGTTCGGGACGATCACCTACGAGCGCGACGCCGACGTCGTCGCGATCGCGGGCGGCCCCGGCGTCGGTCCCGCAGTCGCAATCGCCGAGGCAGCCCGCGACGCGGGCCACGAGGCGGTCGTCATCTATCAGGACGACGAGCCCGCACACCGCGAACGACTCGAGGCGCTCGAGGACGACGGCGCATCGGTCACGATCGTCGACGACGAGGCGAACGAGGACCTCGCAGCCGCGATCGAAGCCCACGTGGACGACGGCCGGATCTACGCGTTCGGGTTCGACGAGTTCGTCACGTTCGTCGCCGACTCGATCGACGACGCCGGCGGCGATTCGGACGAGGCGCTGATCGAGAGCTTCGGGTAACCACACCCGGAGCGGATATGAGACGTACCCGAAAGGTTACAGGAAAAGATTACTCGACAACTCAGTAAGCGTTTCGTGCGTCCGACGTTTGCGCGATTTCCGTTACGATTCGCGCTTTTGCTAGCCGCCACTGGAAGCCGTCTCGAGGATTCCGCTCCGCTGTGGTGAACACAGCGTCACCGACGATCGCAGCTGCCGGTCAGTGCTCGACGAATTCTATCAGCACGCCACCAGTATCCGTCGGATGGAGAAAGGCGACCGAGTGGCCCCACGCGCCCGGTCGCGGCTCCTCGTCGACGAGTCGCACGTCGTTCTCGCGCGCCCGCTCGAGCGCTCCCTCGATATCGTCGGTGGCGAACGCGAGGTGGTGAATCCCCGCTCCGTGGTCGTCGAGGTACTGCGCGATCGTCCCGTCCTCGAGCGGTTCGAGGAGTTCGAGGTAGCCGTTCCCGCAGTCGAGGAAGACGACGCGCATGCCGTCGAACGTCTCCTCGTGGGCGATCTCGAGGCCGAACAGGGTTTCGTATCGGTCGCCGAGTTCTGCCGCCGCGTCGGTCGCGATGCCCGCGTGATCGAACTGCATGAGTGTGATATTCGCGGATCGGTGACAAATATCGTGGGGTCGACGTGTGCGGGCGAAGTGACACTGTCCCTCAGTCGCTCGAGCGACGGCGGACTGCTCTTCGAGCGATCACCGTAGCCCGAGATCGGTCACCGCAGCCCGAGTTTGGCGGCCAGCCGATTCCAGACGCCGTCGCCGACTTCAGTGACCGCCGCCATCTCCTCGTCGTCGAGTTCGAAGTCGAACACGTCCGCGTTCGCCTCGATGTGCTCGCGGCTCGCCGCCTTCGGAATGGGCGCGACGGACGGCTGCTGGAGCAGCCAGCGCAGGGCGACCTGCGCCGCGGATTTGTCGTAGTCCGCGCCGATCTCCACGAGCCGATCGTCGCCCGGCACCGCCCCCTCCGCGAGCGGGCTGTACGCCGTCAGGCAGACGTCGTTTTCGACGCAGTACTCGAGGAGGTCGTCCCGGTGGTGATAGGGGTGGTACTTCACCTGGTTGGCGACGATCGGCGTCTCCGAAAGGGCAATCGCGTCCTCGAGTTGCCCGACGGAGAAGTTGCTGACGCCGATGTGGTCGACGGCGCCCGCCGCTTGGAGTTCGTTCATCGCGTCGACGGTCTCCTCGAGCGGCGCCCGGTCGCTGGGAGCGTGTAAGAGGAGCAGGTCGACGGTCGACAGGCCGAGTCGCTCGAGGCTCTCTCGGGTCGTCTCGAGGACGTCGTCGTAGGCGGCGTTGTCGGGGTGGACCTTCGTGACGACGAAGACGTCCTCGCGGTCGACGGCGCTGTTTGCGATCGCCTCGCCGACGGCCCGTTCGTTGTCGTACATCTGGGCCGTGTCGACGTGGCGGTAGCCGACCTCGAGGGCGGTTTCGACAGCCTGCCGGCACTCGTCGCCGGTCATCCGCGCGGTGCCGAATCCGAGCACCGGAATCTCGGCACCCTGTACGGAAACGGTCTCGGTGGTGATGGGAGCGTCGCTCATAGCGGCCGTTCACCGCCGATCGGTATCAAGGTCGGGCCGTCATCCACGTCGAAAAAAGTCTGTTATCTCGAGAACCGCGCTCGAGGCGTCACTACGCGTCGGTTTCGTTCGTCGCGCCGTCGTCGATCGTCACGTTGCCGCCCGTCTCATTGTCGGCTGGCTCGTTGCCGTCAGTCTCGTTGATCGGTTCGTCCTGCGTGTCCTCGGTCGCGTTCTCGTCGGCGTCCTGCTCGTCGGTGCCTGCGCCGGATTCGTCGTCCGGGGGCGCCTGGAGCTCCTCGCCCTCGTCCGGCGGCACGATCTGCATTACCGCGCCGGTGTCGCCCTCCGGAACGCCCACCTGATTCGCGAGCACGTAGACGTTGCCGTCGGCGTCCTGCCCGAACTGGCGGACGAAGTAAGGGAACGAGCCGTCCTCGGTGCCCGAAACCTGGAGCTCTTCCATCTCCCAGAGTTCGTCGCGCGGGACGACCTGGTCCTCCTCCGGCTGGGTCTGCCCCATGTCGGCCATCGTCTCGTTGCCGTCGCCCGTCTCGTTCGTGGCGTTCTCGAAGCCGCCTGCCTCGATACTTTCGTTCGCGAGGGTCTCGTTGTCCCCGGTCGCGTTGATCGGTTCGTCCTGCGTGTCTTCGGTGGCGTTTTCGGCGGTCTGATTCGCGTCGGGCGCGACGCCTTGCGTCTGGTCGGCGCCGTCGCCGCCGCCGGCACCCTCGCGCTCAGATGCGGCAAGGAGCCGCCCGTCCGGCGACTGTCGCGCCGGATCCGCCGTCCAGTCGCCGAAGACGTACTTTCCCTCGAGGTCGCCGACGCCGCCGGCCTCGTAGACGTGGCCGCCGATGATCGTGATGCCGACTATCTGATCCTCGTAGACGTGGGGGTACTCGACGATCGGGTCCTGCAGTTCCTGCCCGTCGTAGGGCGGCTCGTCGGGCGCCGAGTCCGGGCAGTCCTCTGGCGGATCGCCGGGGCTGTCGGTGCTGAAGCAGTGGGTCCCCTCCTTGACGTTCCAGCCGTAGTTGCCGCCGGCTTCGACGAGGTTCGCCTCCTCGTAGAGGTCCTGACCGGCGTCGGAGACGAACAGCCGGCCCTCGCTGTCGAAGGAGATACCGAACGGGTTGCGGAAGCCCCATGCGTAGTACTCGTCGAGGCCCTCGTCGGAATCGACCAGCGGGTTGTCGTCGGGGATGCCGTACGGGCGGTCGCTGTCACCCTCAGAATCGACGTCGATCCGGTGGACGCCCCCGAGCAGGGTGTCGGTGATGTTCTGGCCGTTCCCGCCGTCGTTCTCGTCGTACCAGTCCTCGAGGTGGCCCAGCATGTCGTCGTTCGCGCCGCCGCCGTCGCCCATGGGCACGTAGAGGTAGCCGTCGGGCCCGAACGCCATCGGCCCGGCGTCGTGGTTGTACTGGGGTTTCTGGAACTCCATGAGGACCTGCTCCGACTCGGGGTCGGCCTCGCTCAGATCGTCCGACGCCTGGAACTCCGACACGACTTCGACGTGACTCCAGTCGTCGGGCGTCTCGTCGTTCGGCGGTGCGCTGTAGTGGATGAACAGCCGACCGTTCTCCGCGTAGTCGGGATGGGGCTCGACGCCGAGCAGCCCCCGTTCGTCGTAGTCCTGGTTCGGATCGGCGTACTCGCCCTGAAACGTTCCGAGTTCCACGATCCGATCGCTGAGGTCGAGAAACGGCTCGTCCCGCACCCCGTCGTCGTCGACGAGCCACAGTTCGCCCGTCTGGTCTGCGACGAAGTACTGTCCCTGATCGCCGTCGGCGACCGCCATATCCGTCGGCGCGGTCATCCCCTCCGCGACCGTCTGCAAACCGATCTCGGCACCCGCTTGGAAGAACCCTTCCTGCGCCTGTTGGTCGCCCTGTTCCTGCTCACTTCCGCCACCATCCCCGCTGCTGACCGAGATATCGCCGTTCATCGTCGGTCGGTGAGGCTCGCAGAAGTACGTCGCCATGTCGCTCGTCGCTTCGAACTCGAGCGTCTGGGTTTCGCCCTGCGAACTCATGATCTCGGTGCGCTCGAGTTCCTCGCCGTCCTCGCTCTCGATGACGACGTTGTGCGGCGCGCCGTCGACGTTCTCCCACGTGAGTTCGTACGTGGTCCCCTCCGCTAACTCCAGCGTCGGGTTGGTCTCGTCGGCGATCGCGTCGGGTGCGACGCCCGTCCAGCCGCTCGTCTCGCCGCCGAGTTCGATCGTCTGGGAGTCGAACTGGGCGAGAGCCGGGCTGGCTACCCCGACTACGCCCGCGGCCGCGGCCACTTGGAGGATGCGACGACGGGAGGTCGGGGGATAGCCGTCGGCGTCGGTCGATTCGGAACCGCGAGTCGATCGCTCGTCTGGAGTATCGCTCATGTGATGCTCACGGCCCGCATCGGCAGATATCCGGATAAACGGAGTCGACCGTTCCGCCGAGTTCTCCGGTCAACAGCAGCTTTGCCGTTCCTCGCTCGAGATAACCGTTCGTAACCGGATTTTACTCCTACTACTCGACGAAACAGCCAACGCTAATACGATTTTTCTCCGGGAAATTCACAATTCCGAGCGCAGCCAGCGCAGCCTACAGCGCGCTACCGGGCTGATACTCGCCGAACTCGTCGCGTAACACGTCGCAGATCTCGCCGACCGTCGCGTAGGCCTTCACTGCGTCGATGATCGGCGGCATCAGGTTCTCGTTGCCCTGGGCTGCATCGCGCAGCGCCTCGAGCGCCGCGTCGACGGCCTCGTCGTCCCGGCCCTCGCGAACCGTCTCGAGGTTGTCGATCTGCCGTTGCTGGTCCTCCTCTGTGACCTCCTCGACGTCCACCGTGGGATCTTCGTCGACCTCGAACTCGTTGACCCCGACGATGATGCGCTCCTTTTCTTCGATCTCCTTCTGGCGGTCGAAGGCGGTGTCCTGGATCTGGCGCTGGACCCACTGTTGTTCCACCGCGTCGAGCATCCCGCCGCGCTCGTCGACCTCCTCGAGGATCTCGTACGCTTCTTCCTCGACCTCGTCGGTGAGGGATTCGACGTAGTAGCTGCCGGCCAGCGGGTCGATGGTGTCGGCGGCGCCGGACTCGTGGGCGAGGATCTGCTGGGTTCGGAGGGCGGTGCGGACCGACTCCTCGGTGGGAAGCGCGAGCGCCTCGTCCTTCCCGTTGGTGTGGAGGCTCTGGGTCCCGCCCAGCACGGCCGCCAGCGCCTGGTAGGCCACCCGAACGACGTTGTTCTCGATCTGTTGAGCGGTCAGCATCGAGCCGGCGGTCTGGGTGTGGAACTTGAGTTGCTTCGATTTCGGGTTCTCGGCGTCGAATCGCTCGTCCATGATGTCGTGCCACATCCGGCGGGCCGCCCTGAACTTCGCCACTTCCTCGAAGATGTTGTTGTGACCGTTGAAGAAGAAGGAGAGCTGTGGAGCGAACTCGTCGACGTCCAGACCCGCGTCGAGGGCGGCTTCGACGTACTCGATGCCGTTGCCCAGCGTGAAGGCCAGTTCCTGCGCGGCCGTCGAGCCCGCCTCGCGGATGTGGTAGCCCGAGATGGAGATGGTGTTAAATTTGGGCGTCTCCTCCGCGCAGAACTCGAAGATGTCCGTGATGATCCGCATCGACGGCTCGGGCGGGTAGATGTAGGTGTTGCGCGCGATGTACTCCTTCAGGAGGTCGTTCTGGATCGTCCCGCGCAACTCCTCGCGGTCGACGCCCTGCTTGTCGCCGACGGCGATGTACATCGCCAGCAGCACCGAGGCCGGCGCGTTGATCGTCATCGACGTCGAGACCTCGTCCAACGGAATGCCGTCGAAGACGGTCTCCATGTCGTCCAAGGAGTCGATCGCGACGCCGGCCTTCCCGACCTCGCCGGCGGCCATGTCCGCGTCCGAGTCGTACCCCATCTGCGTCGGCAGGTCGAAGGCCATCGAGAGCCCGGTTTGGCCCTGATCGAGCAGGTAGTGGTACCGCTCGTTGGTGTCCTCGGGCGTCGAGAAGCCGGCGTACTGGCGCATCGTCCACAGCCGGCCGCGGTAGCCCGTCGAGTAGACGCCCCGGGTGTAGGGTGGCTCGCCCGGGTAGCCGAGATCCTCCTCGTAGTCGAGGTCGGCGACGTCCGCGGGCGTGTAGAGGCGGTCTACCTCCTGGCCGCCCGTATCAGTCGTAAAGGTCTCCTTGCGCTCGCCGAAGCGCTCGACCACGGGCTCGACCGACTCAGCCTCCCACTCCTCGTGGCCCTCCCGGATCGCCTCGAGATCGTCGGGATCGAACATTATAGATCAGTATGGTCGGGGAGGGCTTGAAGATTGATATCCGGTGCAGAATTGCCCGCCGACACCCGCGCGGAGTCGATCCCGAACGCCGTCGGCCGGCCGCTCGAGGGACGGCGCACGCAAACGATCAGCGACCCGTATCGTACTTGTACGTCGTTGATTCCGGGTCGATCCCGAAATCCTCGGGCGTCTCCGTGTTCTCGACCTCGTCGCGGCCCTCCGGCGCCCGCTTGAACGCCTCGCGGAGCCGCTCGGGCATCCGGAACCGGTCCACCTCGAGCGCGTAGGGAACCGCCTCGGGGTCGACGCCGTCGCGCTTCTTCGAGAGTCGGTTCTGCAGCGGATCCGGCAGTTGGGACTCCTCGACCCGCCGGAAGCCGAACTGCGCGAGGTAGCCGCCCTCGCCCGTCAGCGCGTAGACGGTGTCGAACCCCTGATCGCCGGCGTACTCGACGAGCCGTTCGACGACGTGGGCGCCGACGCCCTGACCGCGCCACTCCTCTAAGACGCCGATGCTGGTCAGTTCGCAGACCTCGTCGGGTTCGTTTTCGTCCTCGTCCTCGCTCTCGCCGTCGACCTTGTGAATCCGGATCCGGCCGAAGCCGGCCTTCTCGTCGGACACTTCGTCGACGGCGAGGACGTAATCGCGCGAGCGGAACGCCGTCTCGTCGAGCCCCATCGACTCGATGTGGTCGAGCAGCCAGACCTCCTCCCTGTTTTTCGCGTCCCGCACGTACATGCCTCCACGTAGGTCGCGTACGGCCAAAAGCGTTTGCGGGTTGCCACGATGCCGGTCCGAAGTACGCGCCGCCGGATTCGATTCGGTTTCGGTGACTCGAGAAGCGTTCTCGCCACGATCCGCTGTCGGTATATCCCATTACACTCGAAATAAGTGTCCAATCGTCCATCTATAATACTATCTATTCGCGTAGTCGCAGAACAGTTGCACAATTTGAGACCATACAGGCAAACTATTTATCTCGCCATGTTGGTTGTTATCATACCATGGCCGAATGCGACCGCTGCGGCGACGAGGTACCGCGCCTATTTGAGCATCGGGCTCGCGGTGAAACCATGACGCACCGCCGAACGCGACGCGTCTGTGCGGACTGCCATCCGACGGTTCCGAACGCTCCGCAGATCCCCGTCACCGACGGCGGTACCCGCGCCGCGACCTGTCCGACGTGTTCCGGCGTGACCATCGAGACCGACGGTGTCTACACCTGCCTCGAGTGCGGCTGGTCGGGATCGCACTGATTGGCAGCCACCGCGCCGGCGGCCGTCCCCGCCGGTCACTGAATCTCGATTCGATTCCGCGTTCCGCTCGATCTTCGCGCCCGATCGGCCAGTCGCTCGACTCGGTCGTCCGTCGAGGGGTGTGTCGAGAAGAGCCGGGACCACGCGTCTTCTCGCTCGTCCGCATGGACGTACAGCGGTGAGAGGAGCCCGCGCCGGGTATCCGCGACGCGCTGAATCCGACGGAGTGCACGGGCGAGCGCGAGCGGGTTGCCGGTTACGTTTGCGGCCCGGTCGTCGGCCGCGAACTCCCGGCGTCGCGAGTGGGCCCGAACCAGGGCCGTAACCGCGAGCAGGGCGACTGCGACACCGCGTTCGGCCCAGCGCACGACGCGCCCGAAGACCGTCTCGGGCCAGGCCTGCGGGCGACCCCGCATCCACGCGATCGAGCGGGCGAGTCCGCCGATCAGGAGCAGCGCCGGCAACAGCCCCACGACGGCAAGCCCCGCGATCGTCCGGAAGACGCTGTACGCCAACGTCTGGACGAACGCGTCGTACCCCTCGAGGTGGGCGAGTTCGTGGGCGACCAGCGCCTCGAGTTCCTCGAGCGACAGCAGGCGAAAGAGCGAGCGATCGAGGACGATGACGCCGCCGGTCGCGCTCCCCAGCGCGAAGGCGTTCGGCGTCGGCAGTTGCGCGATCATCACGGTCGGCGGCTCGACGTCCATTCGATCCGCGAGCCCGTCTAGCCGCCGGTACAGCGTCGGAGCGCGTGATCGCGGGAGCTCGACGGCCTCGAGTTGCGAGAGCAGTTGGGTCCGCCCGAAGCGGTAGCTCAGGTAGCCGACGACGAGCCCGACCCCGACGACGATCGCGAGCGTCGTCGCCGGATCCGGCGCGGAGAGCCACAGCGTCGCGAGTCCGAGGTACGAAAGCGCCGCCAGCCCGGCGTAACAGCACAACACCGCGAAGCCGACCAGGACGAGCAGGGCTCGCGGCGCCGTCCGGGTTGCGCTCATCGCGCGTACGTAGGGGCGGCCCTCGCAAACGCGTTTCGCGTTCGAGACGACCCAAGCGCAGTCGTCGTATCGCCGTCCGCCGCTGCCGATCCGCCCTCGAAGCACCGGTCCGGCCGCGTCAGCGCGGTAGTGCGCGTTAGTCGGCCGACAACGCCTCCTCGAGTCGATCTTCGATCCGATCGAGTTCGTTTTCGAGGGCCTCGCCCTCGGCCCCCTCGAGTTCGTCGATCCGGTCGGCGATCCCCTGCAGCCGCGAGTACTTTTCGTCCTCGTCGACGCCGGTCTTCTGAACGTAGACGTCTTCCTCGACGTCGTACACTGCGTCTTCCTCGAGGTCGGTCACCGACAGCACGACGTCGAGTTTCTCCGCGTCGACGCCGAGCACCCACTCGCGAGGGATGCCGTGCGAATCGAGCGCGTCGAGGACCGTCTCGTCGTCCTTCGGTCGGCGGCGCTCGCGGACCGTCCGGCGAACGGTGCCGTACCGGCCGTGGAGCTCCTGCTCCGGCCCGAGCCGCTCGAGCAGCGGTTCCCGCGCGGACTTCCGGAGTCGATCGGCGCCCCGCTGGACGTCCGAGGAGAGGACGTAGAGATCGGTCAGCGGGTCCGTCTCCAACTCGTCGGGCTCGTCGGCGTCCTCGAGGCGCTCGAGGAGCGTTGCGAGCAACAGCGCGTCGTCGTGGACGCGTTCGGATCGCGTGCGCGCCTCGGCTGCCGGGACGAGGAACGGACTCTCGCCGGCGACGGCCGCGTCCGGATCGCGCGCGATCAGGTCGTTGACGACGGTGAACTCGTCGGCCAGCGTGAGCACGACGGCGTAGGGTTCGACCCCCGGCTGGAGATCGTCGACGGCGATCTGTCCCGCGTCGAGGCCGTCGACGAACACCTCGAACTGCTCGCGCCAGAGCGGTCGCTCCTCCTCGCTGTCGTCGAAGCGAATAATAATCCGATCGTCGGCCGACCGGACGACGCGGAATCGGCGCTCTGAAACCGGCGTCTCCAGCGCCGCGCCCGCCTCGAGGTTCGCACACTGTCGCGTGAGTGTCTCCCAGATTCCCTCCATACACTTGTTGTCGCTATATAGAATCAAAAATCAGCGGCACGCAAGTGCGGTTTCACAGCGGCTACGATTGCCGCTCAGGCGTTCCGACGGCTCTCGGCAAGGGTCACAGCTGAAACCGCCGGTACCGGGTCGCAAAACTAAGGCCAAGTATGTGGTGCATGTGCGCATGCTTCACTCGAGGGGACCGCTTCGCACCGTCGACGTCGGCGAACGAACCGCGCGCGAAACGTCGATCGACGACGTCCTCGAGCGCTTCATCGGCGGCCGCGCAGCGGCGACGGTGCTCGCACACGATCGAATCCCTTTCGACGCGGCGCCGTTCGGTCCGGAAAACCGGCTCTACCTCTCGACCGGCCCGCTTCAACAGTCCCGAATGTCCTTCACCGGTCGGATGAACATGACCGGACTCTCGCCGTTGACCGACGGGTTGACCTCGGCTAATGCCGGCGGCTACCTCTCGCGAAATTTCGTCGGCACCGGGATCAGTGCGCTCGAGATCGTCGGCGAGAGCGACGAATTGCTCGCGATCCACGTCCGCGACGACGGCGCGACCTTCGAACCGGTCCCCGAACTCGAGGGTGTGACTGTTCCCGAGACGGCGGATTACGTGCAGGAGCACCACAACCTCGGCCCCGAACACTGCGTCGCGATCGGCCCGGCGGGAGAGAATCGAGTGCGGTTCGCGTCGGCGATGACCTACGACTCGCGGGCCTTCGGTCGGGGTGGGCTGGGTGCAGTACTGGGCGCGAAGAACGTCAAGTGCATTACGTTCGACGGCGACGCCGAGCCGCCGGTCGATATTCCGGACGCCCCACAGACCGAGGTCCACCGCGCGGGGGCCCGGTCGGACGACCAGCGGCGCCGACAGGGAACGACCGGCAGCACGGAGTTCATCAACGACCACTTCTCGCTGCCCACGCGGTACTTCGCCGACACCTCGTTCGAGGGAGCAGCAGCCATCGGCGGCGAGGCGGTCGCAGAGAAGAAGTACGAGAAGGGCGCGTGCTCGGCCTGCGCCTACGCCTGTAAACTCCCCACGCGCGACGAGGAAACCGGCCTCGAGACGGAGGGTCCGGAGTTCGAGACCGTCTACGCCTTCGGGTCGCTGCAGGGAATCGACGATATCGTCGACGTCATGCGCGCGAACGAACTGTGCGACTCGCTGGGGATGGATACCATCTCGGCCGGCGTCACCGTCGCGGCCTACCTGGCGAGCGTCGACGAGTTCGGCAACGCCGAACTCGCACAGGAGCTGACGGAGAAGATCGCCTATCGAGAGGGGATCGGCGAGACGCTCGCGGACGGCCTCGCCCGCTGTCACGACGAGCTCGGCGTCGCGGACTACACGGTCAAGGGAATGGAGCTCCCGGCCCACGACGGCCGCGTCCTGCACGGTCAGGGGCTGTCCTACGCCGTCTCGAACCGCGGCGCCGACCACCTCTACGCCAGCATGCTGACCCTCGAGTACGGCGGCGAACTCGATCCGCGGGGGACGGTCGGGAAGGCCGACCGTCTCGCCCGCGAGGAAAACACGGCCGCGCTGTTCGATACGGGTATCATCTGCGTCTTCGGCGGCGACTACGTCACCGAGGAGTACCTCGAGACCCTGTTCGACGCCGACTACGAGGACCTGCTCGAGGTCGGCGCGCGAACCGTCCTCCTCGAGCGCCACTTCAACAACCAGCGGGGGTTCGACCGCGAGGACGATACACTGCCGTACGAGATTCCGGACCTCGAGGCGGCGATCACGGCGTACTACGAGGCGCGCGGGCTGAACGAGGACGGCACGGTGCCGGAATCCGCGCTCGAGGAGCGCATCGATACGGCTGATTGAGCCACTCACCGCCGCTCGCCACCGTTGATGGGCGTCACGACATCGGACAGTGTAGCCCGCGCACCCGCATTCAATATCGCAATATGGGATTTATCCTTTCCCTGCACGGATCTGTAGCGGTAACGACTTATCTGCTGTGTGCCGGCTCAGGAGCGTACCCCCGTCGGATTCACATACTGCTGGGCGAGCTTGTGGTGGAACAGTTCCTCGAGGTCGGTGATGCGGTCGGGGTTGGTCGTCACCATGCGTCGTGCTGGGTCGGATAGGCGATAACCGTGAACCCCGAAAGGGGCGACCTGAACCGCGGTTGATCTCGACTCCCACCTTCGACTCGAGTTACGGCACGTCGTCGGGAACGTCGAAGTCGTGGAAGTGCTCGCCCTTCTCCTTGCTCAGGATGTCCAGCGCCGCTGAAGCACCGTCGCCGGCGGCGATGACGGCCTGCCATTCCTCGTCGCGGACCATCGCACCCGTGGCGTAGAGGTCCTCGACGCTCGTCTCGGTGTCGAGGTCGACGTCGACGGTTCCGTCATCGGAAAACGCTACCTCGAGATCCTCGGCGATCGACCGGTCCGCGCCGGTCGCGAGGACGACGTAGTCGGCCTCGTAGGTGTCTTCCTCGGTCTCGATCTCGAACCCGTCGCCGCTCGGTTCGACGTCGGTGACTTCCTCGCCTTCGCGGACCTCGGCGCCGCGGTCGCGCACTTGTCCGCGCGTGAGTTCCATGAACTCGCTGCCGCTGATGCTCCGGATGGCGGGGTAATTGAACAGGTGGGCCTTGTGCATCCAGGTCTCGTCCGTGTCGAAGACGACGGTCTCGAGGCCGTTCTTCGCGGTGAACAGTGCGGCGCTCAGGCCGGCGGGGCCGCCGCCGACGATCGCGACGTCTACCATGGTCTCGCGTCAACGAACGGACGGATAAAGGATTGTAACGGCGGCGGTGACTGTAGCAGGTTGTAACACGCGTCGCTGCTCTCAGCACCACCGGACGGCCCTGGAAACCGGTACTCGAGCGACTCGAACCCCGGGTGTTACCCCAGATCGTCGCCGATCGTCTCCTCGAGGCCCGGTTCCTCGCCGAGTCGCTTTTCGATGACCGGCGTGGCCGTAATTCCGAGCACCACTGCCGAGAGCAGAATCGACGTCGCGGCGACGGCCCAGAGCCGCTCCGCATCTGCGAAGGGTGCCTGGTTCAGCGCGTACGCGAGGTAGTAGAACGTCCCGATGCCGCGCAGTCCGTAGACCGAAATCGCCAGCCGCTCGCTCCAACTGCGGTCGAATCCAAGCAGGGCGATGATGCCGGCGACCGGCCGAACGAGGAAGACGATCACGACCGCGGCGAGGAACAACTCGAGGGTCAGCGGCTCGAGGAGGCCGCCGGCGATGGCGCCGCCGAACAGCGTCATGATCGCGACCTGCAGGAGCTGTTCGGCCTTCTCGGAGAGGTCGTGTAAGGGTTCGTAGAAGGCGTGGCGCCGCTCGTAGTCGCGAAGCACCGTCGCGGCGACGAAAACGCCGATGAATCCGTACCCGCCGAGGACCTCGACGATGCCGTACACCGCCAGGGTCCCGCCCAGCGCCTCGAGGCCGAGCATCGCCTTCGGAAGGGGCTCCGAGACGGGTGCAATAAACACCAATCGAGCCAGCAGCCAGCCTAACACGAGGGCGACGCCGACGCCGACGACGGTTCGGTAGACGACGTCGATGAGCAACCACTCGCCGACCCAATTGCCGGGTGCGACGCCGACCAGCGCCATCGCGACCGCCAGGTTCGTAAACGGGAACGCGAAGCCGTCGTTCAGTCCGGACTCTCCCGAGAGCGCGAAGCGAACTTCGTCTTCCCGTCCGTCGGCTTCCGGCTTCGGTTGCTCCTCGGTGCTTCCGCCGGGGCCTTCGACCTGTACTTCCGAGGCGACGACCGGGTCGGTCGGCGCGATCACGGCGCCGAGCAGTACCGCAGTCGGGATCGCGAAACCGGCCCACCAGCCGACCAGCGCCGACAGCCCGATCGTCACCGGCATCGTGATCCCGAGGAGCCGCCAGACGCTTTCCCACGATCGCAACCCCGGCGGGCGGTCGAGTTTCAGTCCGACGGTCATCAGCGCGATAATCACGCCGAGTTCGGTCAATCGCTCGGCCATGTGCCCCTGTGCGAGCGGATCCGGTTCGGGGATCCCGAGCGGAAGCGAGAACAGGATAAATCCGTAGGCGATATAGAAAATCGGGTCCGTGACGGGAACGTTCGAGATGAACCGCGGCAAAATCGCGATGCCGAGGATGGCGACGCCAACGAGGATCAGGACGAAATTGTACAGCTGAAACACCTCGAGGGCCATTGGCTATCGAATCGGTATCTGAGCCGGCTCAAAAGGGATTGGCGTTGCATATGACGCGAACCGTCCCGGCAGCGGCTGCCGCGCAGGTGCGCGGCGAAGCGTTTTCCGTCCGCCCGGAAAAGACCCGTCAGCGACGCGAATTGGTCCTCCCTCGCCGAATATGAACAGACGCCACCTGTTAACTCGATGTGCCGGCGCCAGTGCGGCACTGGTCGCCGTAAGCGGGTGTACCGAAGAGACGCTCGCGGAGACCGAGACGAAGCCGCCGTTCATCGAGATCGACGACGAGGAACTCGATCTCCCGGTCGACCAGCAGGTCGAAGTGGTCGAAGCGGCCGTGGTCCGGGCGGACGACGCCGAGATCGAAACGATCGACGACCTCGAGGCGTTTCTCGACGACGAGGGGCTGCCGGTCGAACGGCTCGAGGAAGTGGAAAAGCCCATCGCGGAGAAACTCGAGACCGAGCGCGAGGATATCGACGAGATCGACAACGAGCCCCACGGCACGGGAACGGTTCTGGCGTTGGCGTTCGTCCATCCCGATCGAACGGAGACCGGCACGCTCGAGCTCGTCGGGCTCGTCGCCGGCGGCTACGCGGCGCTCGTCGCGTCGGGAAACGACGCCGAACTGCTCGAGGCGACGGTGCTCGACGACGCGGCCGAGCTCTTCGGCAGCTTCCACGTACTCGCGGAGTGGGCCGAGGAGTACAACGAGGGGACGACGTCGGCGCGGAGCTACGGGACCAAGCCGTGGATGACGATGAAAACGGTCCCGAGCGGAGACTTGTGATTCCGTTCACGATGACATCGGCCGTCGAAGCGGTGCTCGAGTGCTCGAGACGCCGTCGATTTTCCTGCACGCAATTGCTCCGCCGATCGCGTTCGATCCCGACGGCCCGTAAGCGCCCGTCGCACGCCGGGCGGCGCAGTAACTCGCTGGCCGGCGTAGTGGTGCCATCCGATCACCATGCCCCGCGAGGACGTAGCCGAGTTCACCATCGAGTCCGTGCAGGTACTCGCCGAGGACGAAACGGTCGACGAGGAGTTGGTTCCCGACCTGAGCGACGACCAGTTGCTCGAGCTCTACGAGTCGATGAAGCGGTCCAGACGGCTCGACGAGCGCGCGATCGCCCTCCAACGGCGCGGCGAACTGGGGACGTACGCGCCCGCGATCGGCCAGGAGGCCGCTCAAGTCGGTACCGCGTTCGCCATGGCCGACGGCGACTGGATCGTCCCCTCGTTCCGCGAGCAGCCGGCCCTCCTCGTCCGCGGAACGCCGCCCGAGCAGATCCTGCAGTACGCGCTGGGGATGGAGGAGGGCGCCGAGATCCCGGACGGCGAGGGCGCCCTGCCGCCGGCGATCCCGGTCGGCAGCCAGCCGCTGCACGCCGTCGGCGTCGGCTGGGGAGAGGCGCTGCAGGACCGGGACAACGTCGCTGTCACCTACTTCGGCGACGGCGCGACCAGCGAGGGCGACGTCTACGAGGCCTTTAACTTCGCCGGCGTCTACGACGCCCAGACGGTCTTCGTCTGCCAGAACAACCGCTACGCCATCTCGACCGGCATCGAGAAACAGACTAAGGCGGAGACGTTCGCCCAGAAGGCCATCGCGGCCGGTATCGACGGAATCCGGGTCGACGGCAACGACGTGCTGGGCGTCTACCGGGTCGCCCAGGAGGCCATCGAGCAGGCCCGCGACGGGGAGCCGGTGCTCATCGAGGCGCTGACCTACCGGCGGTCGATGCACACGACCTCCGACGACCCGACCGCCTACCGCGAGCCCGAGGAGGAGTCCGAGTGGGAGGCCCGTGACCCCATCCTCCGCTTCCAGGTGTTCCTCGAGGACCGCGGCCTCCTCGACGACGAAACGGAAGACGAGATCGACGAACGGATCGAGTCCGAACTCGCCGACGCGATCGACCGCGCGCGAACGGCGCGCGAGGAGGTCGATCCCGCGGACATGTTCCGCTACGTCTACGACGAGATGCCGCCCTATCTGGAGGCGCAACTCGAGGCCTTCGAGGCGGAGCGGGGAGGTGAGACGGATGGCTGAACGCCTCCGGATGATCGAGGCGGTCGGCCGGACGCTGCGCTCGGAACTCGAGCGCGACGACAGCGTCGTCGTCTACGGCGAGGACGTTGGTCGGGCCGGCGGCGTGTTCCGGGCGACCGAGGGGCTGATCGACGACTACCCGAACCGCGTGTTCGACTCGCCGGTCGCCGAGGCGGGCATCGTCGGCGTCGGCGTCGGCCTGGCCGCCACCGGTATGCGGCCCGTCCCCGAGATCCAGTTCCAGAGCTTCCTCTACCAGGGCTTTCACCAGCTCGCCCAGCACGTCGCCCGAATTCGGAGCCGCACCCGCGGGACGATCACCTGTCCGATGACGATCCGGACGCCCTACGGCGGCGGGATCCACGCCCTCGAGTTGCACTCCGAGAGCTTCGAAGCCGGCTTCTCGCACGTGCCGGGCCTGAAGGTCGCGATTCCGTCCTCGCCGGCCGAGACGGCGGGGCTGCTCCGGTCGTCGATCCGCAGCCCCGATCCGGTGGTGTTCATGGAGCCGACGCGGCTCTACCGCTCGTTCCGCGAGGAGGTCCCCGACGATCACGAGGTACCGCTGGGCGAGGCCCGCGTCGTTGAGGCGGGCGACGACGTGACGGTGGTCGCGTGGGGCTCGATGCTCCGCGAGACGCTCGAGGCCGTCGACGAGATCGACGCGAGCGTCGAGGTGATCGATCCGCGGACACTGTACCCGCTCGACACGGAGACGATCGCCGACTCGGTGCGGAAGACCGGCCGCTGCGTCGTCGTCCACGAGGCGCCCCGAACCGGCGGGCTGGCCGGCGAGATCACCGCCCGGATCAACGAGGAAGCGTTCCTCTACCTCGAGGCGCCGGTCGAGCGTGTCACCGGCTACGATGTCCCCGTGCCGCTGTTCGCCCGCGAGGACGGCTACCTGCCCGATGCGGAGCGCATCGAAGACGGGATTCGGCGCGCGCTCAAGTACTGAGCGCGGTGAGCGTCGTCTCGAACGAGCGTCCCGCGAGGCGACCGTCGCATGGCCCAGCCTTTTGCCCCCCGGTGTGGATAGGGAGAGGCGCTGATTCCCCATGTCCGACGATCCCGCTAATTCGAAACCGGACGCCTACGCCGGTCCCGACCCCGCGTCTCTGCGCCCCGAGTCGCTGTGGCTGGCCACGACGCCGACGACCGACTACGAACCGTTCGACGACGGACTGGACGTCGACGTCGCCGTCGTCGGCGGCGGCATCACCGGCCTGACGACCGCGCTCGAACTGAAGGAAGCCGGAAAGGCCGTCGCCGTCCTCGAGTCGGACCGCATCGTCGAGAGCACGACGGGCCACACGACGGCGAAGCTCACCTCCCAGCACGGCCTCATTTACGACACGCTGCTCTCGCAGTTCGACGAGGACAAAGCGCGCCAGTACGCCGACGCGAACGAGGCGGCGATCGAGGAGGTCGCGCGACTGATCGACGAGTACGACATCGACTGCGACTTCCGGCGGACGCCGGCGTACACCTACGCGGCCTCCCCCGACGACGTCGAGCAGATCCAGGACGAGGTGCGGGCAGCCCAGCGGCTCGACCTGCCGGCGTCGTACTTCGAGGAGACGCCGCTGCCCTTCGATACCGGCCCGGCCGTGCGGTTCGACGATCAGGCGGAGTTTCACCCCCGAAAGTACCTGCTCGCGATCGCCGAGGCGATCCACGGCGACGGCAGCTACGTCTTCGAGGAGACGCAGGCGCTCGATCTCGAGCCCGGTTCTCCCTGCCGTCTCGAGACCGAGCGCGGGGAGGTCGTCGCCGACGACGTCGTCGTCGCGACGCACTTCCCCTTCCACGACCGGGCGGGCTACTTCTCGCGGATGCACCCCCACCGCGCGTACCTGCTGGCGGTCCGGATCGAGGAAGAACCGCCCGAGGGGATGTACTACAACACCGCGTCGCCGGCGGCGACGATGCGGACGCACCCGGTCGACGCTGCGGCGGCGGAACACGGCGACGCCGCGGAAGGCGAGGAACTCCTCATCGTCGGCGGGCAGAGCCACAAGCCGAGCGTCAGCGGCGTGCCGACCTCCGAGCGGTACCGTCGCTGCGAGCAGTTCGCCCGCGAGAACTTCACCGTCGAATCGATCGAGTACCGCTGGTCGACGATGGACTACTCGCCCGTCGACCAGGTCCCCTTCATCGGCTCGATCGACCCGTTCTCGAAGCACGTCTACGTCGGCACCGGGTTCAAGGGCTGGGGGATGACCGGCGGCACCGCCGCCGGGGTGATCCTCTCAGATCTGATCGTCGAGGGCTCGAGCCCGTGGGCCGACGTCTTCGATCCCCAGCGGCTGCCGCCCAAATCCGCCGCGAAGACCTTCCTCGAGGAGAACAGCAAAGTCGGCGGTAGCTTCGTCGGTGACCGGATCAAGTCGATGCTCCGGTCGCTCGGCGCCGATGCGGACGATATGCCGGAGGCGGGCGACGCGAGCCTCATCCGACGAACGGGCCGCCCGATGGGCCTCTACCGCGACGAGGACGACACGATCCACGCCGTCTCGGCGGTCTGCCCCCACATGGGCTGTCTCGTCCGGTGGAACGACGCCGAGCGAACCTGGGACTGCCCCTGCCACGGATCCCGGTTTACCCACGAGGGCAACGTGCTTTCGGGACCGGCGCTCGAGGGGTTGCCGTACCGGGAGCTGTGAGCGCAGCGAGGAGAGTCGGTGCGGCTACTCGACGGAAACGCCCTCGAGGGCGATGCGCTCCGGCTCCGGGACCGACGCGTCCGGCTCGCCGCCGGCGACCGCGTAGTCGCCCCGATCGACCGTCGTCTCGGCCGCCGATTCGGTCAGCACGATCACGCCCTCTGCCAGCAGCGGCGCGATCACACCCGCGACGACCGCCTCGAGGCTCGACAGCGGGGCGCGGACGACGACCCGCTCACCCTGCCCGATCCCGTACTCGTCGATCACCGCGCGGGCCGCCTCGAGCGCCTCGGCGTGGCTCACGGTTCGCTCGCCGTTAGTGAGGATCGCGGTCTCGGGCTCGATCGATAGCGGCGGGAACGCCGGGTTCTCGCTCCAGATTCCGGCGTCGAAGTTGTGGATGTCGGGTTCCTCGGGTTTGGCGCCGTAGCCGACGCGCTGGGCGCCCGGCGGGAGGGCGTAGGTCCCCGACTCGAGGTCGCGAACGGGGGCGACCAGCGCGCGGAAGTCGTCCGTGTCGGCGAGGTCTGCGGGCGGTTCGAAGTATGTGGTCCCCTCGAGCAGCGTCGTGCCGAAGAACGCCAGCAGCGCGAGCGGGCCGTCGCCGACGACGCCGACGGTGACGCCCTGGCGGACCCCGGAGTGGCGCAGGAAGTTGCCGGCCTTCCACGAGGAGGTACAGAGCCAGTGGTAGTCGTACTCCCGCTCCGTCGCGTCGACGAGGGTCGTCCGGTCGTCGTACTCCTCGCGGAACTCGCGGGCGAGCAGGTCGGCGACTGTCGCGGCGGTCATACCGCTAGCTCGGAAGCGAATCGAAAAAAGACCGCCGATAGCGTCGGCGGCGCGGACGGAAAGAGCCGACGTACGACGGGTCGACGCGCCTCGAGCGCGCCGCTCAGTCGTCCGCGGCCGCCGGCTCGGCGTGATCGATGTTTGTTCCGAGCACGTCGAGGAACCCGGCGAGCCAGTCGGGGTGGCCCGGCCACGCTTGGGCCGTCACGAGGTTGCCGTCGCGCGTGACCTCGTCCTCCCAGTTGCCCCCGGCCCCGCGAACGTCCGCCTCGAGCGCCGGATACGCCGTGCAGGTCCGTCCCTCGAGGACGTCTGCAGCCGCGAGGATCTGCAGGCCGTGACACAGCGCCGCGACGGGTTTGTCTTCCGCGAAGAAGTGGCGGACGATCTCGAGGACCTCGTCGTACGTGCGGAGGTACTCCGGCGCGCGGCCGCCGGGGACGACCAGCGCGTCGTAGTCGGCGGGGTCGACGGCGTCGAAATCGTGGTTCAGTTCGAAGTTGTGCCCCGGCTTCTCGGTGTAGGTCTGGCCGCCCTCGAAGTCGTGGATAGCGGTCGGACAGGCGTCGCCCGCCTCCTTCTCCGGACAGACGGCGTGAACCTCGTGGCCGACCATCTGGAGCGCCTGGAACGGGACCATTACCTCGTAGTCCTCGACGAAGTCGCCGGCGAGGAGCAGGATTCGTTTGTTCGGCATGGGTATCCCCGTTCGAAAGTTCGACGCCAGCGGCTATAGCTGTGATGGACGGTATCACGACTCTTACTGGAATAACATCGAACGGGCGGCGACTCGAGGAACGGACTGGTTCGAAGCACGCGAATGCTACTGTCTTAGTGTCTGAACCCCGACTCAGCTACGGCGTCGAGCGGGACGCAGCCGGTTTCCCATCACCGCCTCTGGGCTCGGAGACGCCCTCGTCGAGCAGCGCCGTCGCCATCTGCCGAGCGACGTACGCGAACCCGTTCGAGAGATGGAGGACGAGAACGCCGATCACCGCCGCGACCATGACAGCGAGGACGGCCTCCGGTAGCGTCTCGATCGACCACGTGATCGGCTCGTCGTTGACGGTCACTAGCTCCGGCGCGTACGGATACCGGAGCGGCGCCGTCACCAGCGAAAGGGCAGTGAACAGCGGGATCAGCAACACGACCGCAACGACCCCGAGCGGGAACTTGACCATGAGAAAGCCCAGTCCGCGCCAGGTCGAGGGCGCCTCGAGATAGCTCGTAATTCGCGCTCGAACGCCCCGGGCTGACGCGACTTCGGGACCGTTCTCAGCCTGTAACTCGAGGCCCAGTAACGCGTTCGCGAGCCGCCGCTCGAACCCGGCGAAGAGTCGAACGGTAAGCAGCGTCACGAACAGAACGACGAGGCCGATCCCGATCGGCGAGAGCAGCGCACCGAGCACGAGTCCCATCGTGACGAACGTGTAGTACGCCATTCCGAGCGGCGCCGCGAGCACCAGATAGCACAGATTCTTGTACGACTGTCTATCGGTGACGACTCCGAAGATATCACCGGCTACGGAGCTATCGTCGTCCGTGCGTGCTGGTCTCGCCATCCCACCCGACACTTATCATACGGCTAAGAAATAGTTCCGAGCGATTACCGAGCGAGAAACGACCCCGGAACTGCGCGAGCGGCGCGTCGATCAGAACGCCCGCTTGATCTTCTCGAAGAAGCCTTCCTTCACGTCGATCTCGTCGCCGCCGGCCTCGGCGAACGCCTCGAGCGCCTCGCGCTGTTCTTCGTTGAGACTCTCGGGCGTGACGACCTGTACCTGCACGTAGAGGTCGCCCTGGCCGCGGCCGCGCAGGCGGGGCATCCCCTTGCCCTCGAGGCGGAAGGTTTCGCCGCTCTGGGTACCGTCGGGGATTTCGAACTCGACTGCGCCGTCGAGGGTCGGGACTTCGACGGTATCGCCGAAGGTAGCCTGCGGGAACGAGATCGGCAGGCGGTAGCGGAGGTCGTCGCCCTCGCGCTCGAACTGCTCGTGCTCGCGAATCGTGACGTCGATCAGCAGGTCGCCCTTCGGGCCGCCTTCGGGGCTGGGCGCGCCCTCGCGCTCCATCCGGAGCGTCTGACCGTCCTGGATGCCCGCCGGCACTTCGACGGTCAGCGTCGCCTCGTTGCGGACGTAGCCGTCGCCGCCGCAGTCGCCGCAAGTCTCCGAGTAGAGGGTCCCCTCGCCATCACAGCGCCGACAGGTGGTCGTCTGCTGGACGCGCCCCAGCGGCGTCTGCTGGACCTGTCGCTTCTGCCCGCGGCCCTGGCACTCGGGACAGGTCCGGGCGTCCGCGTCCGGCGGGTGCCCCTCGCCGTTACACGTCTCGCAGGTTTCGGGACGCTCGATCGTGAACTGCTTCTCCGCGCCTTCGTAGGCCTCCTCGAGGTCGATCTCGAGGTCGGTCCGGAGGTCCTGACCCTTGCGCTGGCGGCGCCGGCCGCGGCCGCCGCCTCCGCCGAAGACTTGCTCGAAGATGTCGCCGAGGCCGCCGCCCATACCGCCACCGCCCATACCGCCGAACGGGCCGCCGCCCATGCCGCCGGCACCGGCGCCGCCCTCGCTCGCGTCGAAGCCGTGCTTCTCGGCCTGCTCGTAGCGATCGTGGCCCATCCGGTCGTAGGCTTGGCGCTTTTCCTCGTCGGTCAGGACCTTCTTCGCCTTCTGGATCTTCTTGAACTTCTCCTCGGCGTCGGGGTCGTTGCTAACGTCCGGGTGGTATTCCGTGGCCTTCTCCCGGTAGGCCTTCTTGATTTCCTCGGTGGAGGCGTCCGGACTCACACCGAGCACGTCGTAAAAGTCCTCGCTCATTCGTTGTGCGCCGATACTCGCTTGCGCCACTTGAAACGAACGTTCCCCGCGAACCGCCCGGCTGAATCCCGCGTCTCGAGTCCAATCGACCGACGAAACGGAGGTGGCACAGAGGGGACCCGAGAGCCTTCCTCGAGCAATCATCCGAAGCGGCCTCAATCGGTCCGCACTGCTGGCCCGTTCGCTCCTCGTTCAGGAGGCGCTTTCGATGACGCCGGATTCGAACGTCGCACCGTTGATAGCGACGAACGAGCCCAACAGCACGACGGCGAGCGCGGTGCACCCGATCGATAGCCTGCGCTGTGTTACCGGCGAGAGGGCGAGGCGATCGCCGACCCACGCGGTGGCGACTAGCCCCGCACACAGCAGAGCGAGTCCGCCCGCGGCGATCCAGATGCCACCCAGGAGCGACACCGGAACGAGAAGGACACCGTAACAGCTGATCGCAATACCGAGGAGCATGGCCAGCGCGGACGCAACGCCGATCGACCGACCGGACGTCTCGGAACTATCGAAAGACACACTGCCTAGACGCTTCGCGAAGATATAACCGTTATTACTGGTTATTCTCGATACATCTACTGGTGGGTGCGATAGGCGCGTTACGCGACAGGTTCGGTAGCGAAACGTAGCGCGGCCTCGAGTATCGATAGTTCGTCGGTTCGGCCCTCGTCAACAGCGAAAATCAACGAGGTGCTGGTCGACGAAGGCTTGTCCGGTTAGTCCTCGTCTTCGTCGTCGACGTCGTCAGACTACGTCTGACGGGCTGAAGAAAACGACTCAGTCTTCGTCGTTTTCTTCAACGTCTTCGAAGTCGGCGTCGACGTACTCTTCGTCGTCACCGCCGGCCGCGCCGGCGCCGCCCTCGGGACCGGGGTTCGGGCCGCCGCCCATGCCGCCCATACCGCCGGGGCCGGCACCTGCTGCGCCGCCTGCAGCACCAGCGCCGCCGGCGCCCGCCGCACCGGCGCCGGCCTGCTGCTGGTAGACCTGCTTGCCGATCTCCTGCAGTTCCTGGCTCAGGTCCTCGGTTGCCTCCTCGATCGCCTCGGCGTCGGCCTCGTCGTCGTCGATCGTCGCCTCGAGGTCGTCGATGGCCGCCTCGATGTCGTCGCGCAGGTCGTCGTCGACCTGCTCGTCGTTCTCTTCTAAGAGCTTCTCGGCGCGCTGGATCGTGGCCTCGGCGGCGTTGCGGGCCTCGATGCGCTGGCGCTTCTTCTCGTCCTCTTCGGCGTGCTTCTCGGCTTCTTCCTGCAGGCGGTCGATCTCCTCGTCGGAGAGGCCGGCGCCGCCCTCGATGGTGATCTCCTCGCTCTCGCCGGAGCCCTTGTCCTCGGCGGAGACGTTGACGATGCCGTTCTCGTCGATGGAGAAGGTAACCTCGATCTGCGGCGTTCCGGCGGGAGCCGGCGGGATGCCGGTCAGGTGGAACTCGCCGAGCAGTTCGTTCTCCTCGGCCAGTTCGCGTTCACCCTGGAAGACCCGTACCTGAACGGTGGTCTGGTTGTCCGCCGCGGTGGTGAAGATCTTGGATTCCTCGGTCGGAATCGTCGTGTTCTTCTCGATCAGGCGCTCGAAGAGGCCGCCCTTGACCTCGATACCGAGCGAGAGCGGCGTGACGTCCAGCAGGACGATGTCGTCGACCTCGCCGCCCAAGACGCCGCCCTGGATCGCCGCGCCCAGCGCGACGGCCTCGTCGGGGTTGACGTTCTTCTGCGGTTCCTGGCCGGTAAGTTCCTCGACCTTCTCCTCAACCTGGGGCATTCGGGTGGAGCCGCCGACCAGCAGGACCTCGTCGATGTCCTCTTTCTCGTAGCCGGCGTCCTCGAGGGCTTGCTCGGTCGGTTCGACGGTGCGATCGATGAGATCCTCGGTCAGCGACTCGAACTTGGCCCGGGTGAGCGATTCCTCGAGGTGGATCGGACCGTCGTCGGTCGCCGTAATGAACGGCAGGTTGATCTCGGTTTCCTTGCGCGAGGAGAGTTCGATCTTGGCTTCCTCGGCGGCGTCCTTCAGCCGCTGCAGGGCCTGACGATCGTCGCGGAGGTCGATGTCGTGTTCCTCCTCGAATTTTTCGGCGAGCCAGTCGATGATCGCTTCGTCCCAGTCGTCGCCGCCGAGGTCGTTGTCGCCGTTGGTCGCGACGACCTCGTAGACGCCGCCGCCGAGATCGAGAATGGAGACGTCGAAGGTGCCCCCGCCGAGGTCGTAGACGAGGACGGTCTGGTCGGACTCGTCGTCTAAGCCGTAGGCCATCGCGGCCGCGGTCGGCTCGTTGACGATGCGCTCGACCTCGAAGCCGGCGATCTCGCCGGCGTCCTTGGTCGCCTGGCGCTGTCGGTCCGAGAAGTAGGCGGGGACCGTGATGACGGCCTTCTCGACCTCGTCGCCGAGATACTCCTCGGCGTCGCGCTTGATCTTCTGGAGGATCATCGCCGAGATCTCTTCCGGCGTGTACTCCTCGTCGTCGATCTCGACGGTGTAGTCGTCCTCCCCCATGTGACGCTTGATGGACTGGATCGTCCGGTCGGGGTTCTGGACGGCCTGGTTCTTCGCCGGCTTCCCGACGAGTCGCTCGTCGTCATTAAAGGCGACGATGGAGGGCGTCGTCCGTTCGCCTTCGCCGTTGACGATGATTTCCGGATCGCCCCCTTCCATCACCGCGAACGCGCTGTTCGTCGTCCCGAGGTCGATACCGAGAATCTTGTTGCTCGCCATTACGAGGGCATTGTGCGCACTTTGGTTTAAACGTTACTAGCCCGTATGGCACGGCGAATAAAATCCGAAATTCGCCCCTCAAACCTGCCTACCCACCGAATTCGACACCTCCGTTTCTGGACCGATCGGCCGCTCGAGAGGCGGGGAGAAAACGACTCGAGACCACAAGAGGTCAGACGGGTACTAACTGTAGCTGACGCGAACTGAGATGACGATTAGTTGTCCGTCGACTCGCCGTCTGCGTCGTCCTCGTTCGCGACTTCACCGCCGAGTTCGATCGCGTCGTCGTCTTCGGCGTCGGTGTTGTCCTCTCCGTCAGCGTCCGCATCGGCATTTACCTCGGCGTTATCCGAATCCGAACTCGAGTCCGCGGCGTCCGTCTCGTCGCCTTGGTCGTCGGCACCGCTCGTCGACTCATCGTCGGCGCCATCGGCAGTGTCGTCTTCGTCCGTATCCTCATCGTCGGCGAGTTCGCCGTTCGACACCGTCACCTGCGCGTTCTGGATGACCTTGTCGCCCATCTCGTAGCCGGCGGTGTAGACGTCGGCGATCGTCCCTTCGGGCTGATCGCTGTCGACCCGCATCATGACCTCGTGACGCTGCGGATCGGTCTCCGTCCCGGGCTCGGGATCGATCTCGGAGACGTTCTCGTCCTCGAGCACCCGGTCGAACTCCCGCATGGTCATCTCGACGCCTTCGCGCAGGCTCTCGACGTCGCCGCTTTCCTCCTCTAAGGCGCGTTTCAGGTTGTCCCGGACGTCGACGAGGCGCTCGACGAGGTCCTCGGTCGCGCGGTCTTTGATCTGCTCCTGGCGCTTCTTGGCGCGTTTCTTGTAGTTCTGGAAGTCGGCCTGCTTGCGCTTGAGGCGGCTCTTGAGATCTTCGACCTGCTCCTCGTACTCCGCGATCTCCTCGTCGCGGTCCTCGATAGCCTGTTCGCGGGCCTCGAGTTCGTCCTGCAGGTCGCCGATGGTCTCGGCCTGAGACTCGACGCGCTCGGTCAGGTCCTCGAGTTCCTCGCGCTGGTGGTCGACGGTTCCCGAGAGGTCCCGGGCCTGCTCGACGATCGCGTTGACCTTGCGCGCGAGTTCGTCGTCGTACTCGGTGAGCCGGTCCAGCACCTCCTGGACGTCCTCGCTCGTTTCGGGCGTGTCGCCGTCGCCACCAGCTTCGGAATCGGCTGCGTCGTCCGCAGATTGTGCCGATTCGGCGGACTGGTCGCGGTCCGATTCCGATGCCGACTGCGCTTCCGATCCTGATCCAGATTCTGATCCGTCGGGGGCGTTCGCCGGATCGACGTCGGACGTGTCGCCGTCGGCTTCCTCCTCGGACGGGACACCCTGGGCCGAGGCGTTCGTGCCCTCGTCTTCGCTCATGTGCGGGTCAACGAACAGCGATAATAAAAGGGTTGAGGTACGCGCGACCGCTCGGCGAGCCGCGACGGATCGGGTTCTGATCCAGAATCGCTCCGTTTTCCGTTCGCTGAACCTCGAGCAGGCCGATCCGCGACGCCACGAGCTGAATCCAGGAATGAATTACGTCAGCAAAACGACGGTCGTATTTTGAACAATATCAAGATTTTCCATATATCTGGTTCAGTGACGTCGAATTTAGGGGCGATCCACTTATACACCCCCGCCTGCACGTTCAACCATGGACGGCCGCCCTTCACACACTGCCGAGGCGCAAATATTACTGGTCGAGGACAACCCCGGTGATGTCCGTCTCGTCGAAGAGGCCTTCCGAGACGGGCACCTCATCAACCAACTCCACACCGTTACCGACGGCCAAGCGGCGCTCGATTTCGTTCACCGCCGCGGCGAGTACGCGGACGCGCCGCGTCCGGACATCGTCCTGCTGGACCTGAAACTGCCCCGCGTCGACGGCGAAGACGTCTTACACGAGGTCAAACACCACCCGAAACTCGAGGACGTGCCGGTCGTCATCCTCTCCGGGATGGACGAGGAGCGCATCGAATCGCGCGACCTCGATCACGATGCGGACGAGGACGCGGTCATCCAGAAACCGGTCGACCCGGACGAGTTCGTCGAGGTCATCCGCGAGTTCGAGAACTTTCGGTTGTCCGTCGTTCGAACCGACGGCTCGTAGCGCGTCCTATCGGGGATACGACCCGAGCAACTCCGAACTGGTTCCCGGCCAGAATCGACGCGCGGGCTCGAATTCGCCCGCTGAGAGGAACCCCGTTGCTTACTATCCGCCATCTCGATCCTGATCCCGATCCCGGTCCCGGTTGCCGTCGGACGGCGGTAACTCCACCCGGTCGAACCAGAACTCCTCGAGCGTCCGGACCATCTCCACGAACTCGTCGGGCGCTCTCGGTTTCGTCAGGTAGGCGTTCACGTGTTCCTCGTAACTCCGCCGAACGTCCTCGTCGGCCTCGGAGCTGCTCAGGACCACCACCGGCAACTGCTCGAGGGCGGGATCGCCACGAATCGCCTCGAGGACCTCGAAGCCGTCCTTTCGCGGCAGATTGAGATCTAACAGGACGATGTCGGGACGCGGCGCCGACTCGTACTCGTCGTCGCGATGCAGAAACGCCATCGCTTCGACGCCGTCCGTGACGACGTGCAGGTCGGCGTCGAACGACGCGTCGCGAAAGGCTTCCTTCGTGAGTCGGACGTCGCCGGGGTTGTCCTCGATCAGTAGCACGTCCGGTGCGGTAGTCGTGGTACTCGTGTTCACAATTGGTGCAGACGGACGGGCGTACCCGTCCGATGTCGACATCTAGTACTCTCACCCCAGCCACATAAGGCCGCTTTCCAATTGATTTGGGTACCGCCGTTCGGGATCCGCTGGGCAGGCGGCAACCGACGAGAGCGAAACCGTGTTTACGCGGCCGCTCGTGGTCGGCGGTAGTGACGCACGCGCGACCCGACGATTCGTCCCCCGTCGAGCTCCGGTACGAAGACGGGACGATCCGCATCGACGGTCTCGAGGAGCCGACCGACCGCGCGATTCGCGATTCGGCGCCGGAACTCGAACTCGAGGCGGATTCGCGAACCGACGGCTGGCGCGTTCCGGCGTTCCGGTACGCCGCGCTCCGTCAGGCGCTGGCCGGTATCGACGCATCCCTCGAGGACGCGGTGCTGGACCTCGACGGCGACACCCTCGCAGGGCTAGACTCGGCGTACGAACTCCGCGACTACCAGCACGAGGCGCTGTCGGCCTGGCTCGAGAGGGATCGCTGGGCGGACGGTACGGGCGCCGCTACGGCCGGCGAGGCCGAAATCGACGCCGCACCCAGTGCCGCACCCGCCGGCGTCCTCGAGCTCCCCACCGGCAGCGGAAAGACCGTCATCGCCCTCAAAGCGATCGAACGGCTCGCGACGCCGACGCTGGTCGTCGTCCCCACGATCGACCTGCTCGAGCAGTGGATCGGCGAACTCGAGACCGAGTTCGACTGCCCGATCGGGCGCTTCGGCGGCGGCGAGCAGCGCCTCGAGCCGATCACCGTCTCGACGTACGACTCGGCGTACCTGAAGGCGGATTCGGTCGGCGACCGGTTCGGCCTCGTCGTCTTCGACGAGGTCCACCACCTCGGCGGCGAGGGCTACCGCGAGATCGCCCGGCTGCTGGCCGCGCCCGCGCGACTGGGCCTAACCGCGACCTTCGAACGGCCCGACGGCGCCCACGAGGTGATCGAGGAAATCGTCGGCCCGCTGGTCCACCGCGTCGACGTCGACGAACTCGCCGGCGACCACCTCGCACCGTACGACGTCAAGCGCCTCGAGGTGGACCTCACGCCCGAGGAACGCGAGGAGTACGAACGCGCGCAGGAGACGTTCTCCGACTACCTCGCCAAATCGAACATACGAATGCAGAGCGGCTCGGACTACCAGGAACTCGTCAAGCGCTCGGGCAACGATCCGGAGGCCCGTGAGGCGCTGCTCGCCCGCCAGCGCGCCCGCGAAATTGCTCGGGGGAGCAACGCCAAGATCGAGGCCCTCGAGGGGATCCTCGACGACCACCGCGGCGAGCGGACGATCGTCTTCACGGCGTACAACGACGTCGCGTACGACGTCAGCGAACGGTTTCTGATTCCGACGATCACCCACCAGACGCCCGCCGCGGAGCGGCAGGAGATCTTAGAGCGGTTCCGCGAGGGAACCTACAGCCGGATCGCGACCTCGAACGTGTTGGACGAGGGCGTCGACGTGCCGGACGCCTCGGTCGCGGTGGTGCTGTCGGGCAGCGGCAGCGAGCGAGAGTTCACCCAGCGACTCGGCCGGATCCTGCGGCCGAAAGACGACGGCGGGAGGGCGCTGCTGTACGAGATCGTCACGGCGAACACGTCAGAGGAGCGGGCTGCCGAACGGCGCCGATAGGGGCGTGGTCACGAGTCGATTATTCGTCCGAATCAGTAGCCCTCGACGTTCCACTCACCGCCCAGTTCCCGCCGCTCGACCGTCTCCATCGCCCCATTTTCGAACACCGATACCCGACCGGTCTCCTCGCTCAGCGTCAGCGTCGCCACCACGTTCGGCCGCCTCGAGGTATCGAGCGCGCTCATGTGGCGCGACCCCATCCAGTCCTCGTACTCGGCGCGCTGGGGAGCGAGGTCGTCGCGCTCGCCGGGCATCAGATCCGTAAAGCGGACCATCTGCCGCTGGACGACGCCGTCGACGCTGACGACCACGGCGCCGTCCTGCGAGCGGGCGACGTCGCCGGCCGTTTCGAAGAAGTTCTGGAGATCGAGACAGACAGCCCGGCAGCGATCCACCGGCCACTCGTTGCGCCCCATCGGATCCGCGAACCGCTCGATCGACGGCCCGGTGACGACGGCGAGGTACAGCCCCGGTCCCTTAACGTACTGCTCGTTCCAGCGGTCGAAGGCGAGGCTGATTCCCTCGAGCGCGTAGCGGCAACAGTCGATCAACTCCCGGACGCCGTCGTGGTCCTCGTAGGGAATCCGCAACTCGCTGCCCATGTCCGGGTTTCGACCCGAGCGTCCGTAGTACCCTCGGCTGAATGGGACGGTACCGCCGAGTGACCGGTCAGGCGCTCGAGGCGAGACGGGCGCCGGAGCGGCCGCGACCGACGGCGGCCGCGAGCCCGCGCGATTCGGTTCGCGACCGCTCGGTTCGGACGACTTTTGGCGACGCCGCTTCGATTCCAGTGTGAATGCTGACGAAGGACCTGCTTCGCGTCTCGCGGGCCGGCGGGGGCTACCACCCGCAGTTCGCCGATCGCTCGCACCGGCCGCTGGCCGCCCGCGGTATCGGCACCTACCAGGGCCACGTCGGCGAGGCCCGGGGCGACCTCGAGGACGCCCTCGAGTCCCTCGAGCGCGAGAGCGAGGATTTCAAACTCGTCCGCGGGTTCGCCGCCCTCCTCGAGCGCGAAGCGACCTTCGAGACCGACGCTGCAATCGAGCCCGAGCGCGCTCGGAAGGCGGCCTTCGAGGCCGCCGAAGCCGTCGGCGTCGTCGACGAAGACGAGCGGGCGATGGCGCTAATCCGCGCGGCCGAACCGCTCGAGGTGTCCGCGGACGACCTCGAGCGGGCGCTGTACGCCGACCTCGAAGACCGGCAGGTGCTCGCCGCGGTCGAACCGCGCTGGGACCCCGACGGACTGATCGACCAGTACAATCTCTCGCTGGCCCAGACCGCGCTGTTCGACGCGACCGAGGTGCGGGTGCACTCGAGCGATCCGAAGGCGCTGGTGTCGGCGATCAAGCGGCTGCGGTTGATGTACGAGATTCGCGCGCCCGACGGTGAAGCGGGATCGACCTCGGCCGATCTCGCCAGCGACCGCGAGGTCGTCGTCACCGGTCCAACCCACCTCTTTCGGGCCACCCGACGCTACGGCACGCGGTTCGCGCGGCTCCTGCGGACCGTCGCGAGCGCCGAGGAATGGCACCTCGAAGCGACGATCGATGACCGCGGCACCGAGCGCACGCTCGAGTTGTCCCACGAGGACCCCGTCGCGGTCCCCGACGCCGAACCCGTGACCGACGTACAGTTCGACAGCGGCGTCGAGGCCGACTTCGCCGCCCGCATCGAGAATCTGGACCTCGACTGGACCCTCGTGCGCGAGCCCGAGCCGCTCGCAACGGGGACGCGGGTGATGATCCCCGATTTCGCGTTCGAGTACGAGCACACGGACTTCCGCGTCTACCTCGAGATCATGGGGTTCTGGACGCCCGAGTACGTCGACAAGAAGCTCGCGCAACTCGAGGGGCTCGAGGACGTCGACATGCTGGTGGCCGTCGACGAGTCGCTCGGCGTCGGCGAGGAGATCGCCGCGCGGGACCACCGGGCGATCCCCTACTCGGGCTCGGTTCGGGTCAAGGACGTCGTCGACGTCCTGCAGGAGTACGAGCGCGACCTGGTCGCCGCGAGCGCGGCCGATCTCCCTGCCGAGCTGGTCCCCGAGGACGACGTCGTGGGTCTCGAGGCGCTGGCGGCCCGCCACGGTGTGAGCACGGAAGCGCTTGCGGACAAGACTTTCCCCGAGCACGAACGCGTCGGCCGGACGCTCGTTCGGCCGGGTGTGCTCGAGGCGCTCGAAGGGAAGATCGAGCCCGGAATGGCGCTCGGGGAGGCGGAATCGGTCCTCGAGGAGCGTGGCCTCTCGGACGCGAGCACCGTCCTCTCGCGGCTCGGCTACCGAGTCGAGTGGGAGGGGCTGGGCGGCGGGACGATCGCCGAGCGGTGAGCCGAGAAGGGGCGACGGTTCACGGTGCGCACCTGTGCGTCGCTGTCTCCTCGTCCTGTACTCGCGTTCACACGGACTGTTATTCCGCTCGAGCGCGTACGAACCGATATGCCCGAGGACACGCGTGGCATCCACCACGTCACCGCCATCGCGAGCGATCCCGAGCGGAACTTCGAGTTCTACACCGAGACGCTCGGTCTTCGACTCGTCAAACAGAGCGTCAACCAAGACGACGTCTCGGTCTACCACCTCTTCTACGCCGACCACGAGGGCACGCCGGGGACGAGCATGACCTTCTTCCCGTACGTCGACGCCCGCCCGGGCCAGGTCGGCACCGGCCAGGTCAGCACCGTCTCCTTCCTCGTCCCGGAGGGCTCGCTCGACTACTGGCAGGACCGCCTCGAGGACGCGGGCGCCGAGCCCGACGACCCCCTCGAGCGGTTCGGCGACACCGTCCTCCCGTTTACCGACCCCGACGGGCTCCCGCTGGAACTGGTCGCGCGGGCGGACGCGCCGCCGGCGAACCTGCCCGAGAGCCCGGTTCCCGAGGAACACGCGATCCGGGGCTTTTTCGGCGTGACGCTCTCGCTGACCGGCGCCGATCCGACCGTCGAACTGCTCGAGGGCATGGGGTACCGGGAGACGGACCACGAACCCGGGACCGAGGGAACCGGCCCCCGACGCCGGTTCAAAGCCGACGGCGAGCTAGGCTTTGTCGTCGACGTCGAGGAAGACCCGCAGGCCCCGCAGGGGTTGCCCGGCGCCGGCACCGTCCACCACGTCGCCTTCGAGGTTCGCGAGGACGAACAGGACGACTGGCGCGAGTTCCTGATCGATAGAGGGCTCCGACCGACCGAGATCATCGACCGGAAGTGGTTCAAGTCGGTCTACGCCCGCGAGTACGGAGGCATCCTTTTCGAGTTCGCGACGAAGGAGCCGGGATACACCGTCGACGAAGAACTCGAGGAACTGGGCGAACGACTGGTGCTGCCCGAGTGGCTCGAGGATCGGCGCGGAGAGATCGAAGCCGGGTTGCCGAAACTGTCGGCTGCGGCGGAGTCGGAGCCCCAGTCCTGACCGCGGCCATCCGAATCGACCACGGCACGAGCGCGTCCAACCGTTTTCCCGCTCGCTCCCGTCCGATGGCTCGAGACCCCATGTCAGTATCCGACGCGCGAACGGCGACCAAGACGGGACAGTTCGCAGACCTGTACCCCTACCTCCGGATCGGCACCGGACCCAAGACGCTGCTGGTGATTCCGGGACTCGGCGACGCGATGTTCGACGGGGAGTACGGCCGGCAAGAGACGTGGTTCTTCAAGCAACTGTTCGACGGCTTCCTCGACGAGTACACGGTCTACGTCGTAAGCCGGCCCCGCGGGCTCGCCGACGATTACTTCGTCGAAGCGATGGCCCAAGACTACGCCCGCGTCCTCGAGTCCGATACCGGCTCGGCGTCGGTGCTCGGCCTCTCGATGGGCGGCCTGATCGCGCAGGAAGTCGCGCGCGAGCGGCCCGACCTCGTCGAGCGACTCGTCGTCGGCGTCTCGGGCTGTCGCCTCGCGGCGAACGGCCGGCCGCTCGTCCGCCAACTCCGCAGTTTCGCGCTCGAGGAGGACTGGATAGCGCTTCGGTCGCACCTCTACGAGCACATGTTCACCGGCGTTCGCGGCCGCCTCTACCCGCTGCTCTCGCGGACCGCCGGTCGGCTGCAGCCGCCGACGCCGGCCGCGCCGGGCGACGTGGTCACCTCCCTCGACGCCGTCCTCGAGTACGACGGCAGCGATCGGCTCGGCGAGATCGAGCCCCGGACGCTCGTCATCGGCGCGGCCGAGGATCCGTTCTTCACCGAGGCGATCCTCCGGGAGACCCACGCCGGCCTGCCGGACTCGCAACTGGCGATGTACCGGGACGGGAAGCACGGCGTCTTCCTCGAGAAACGAGCGGGCTTTACGGGCTGGATCAGGCGGTTCCTCGAGGGAGAGACGGCTCGCGTGCCACAGCAGCCGTAGCGTCTAGGGCCGCAGGTACGCGTACCCCTCTTCGCTCTGCAGTCGCGTCACCTCGACGGCTCCCTCGGGAACGGTTTCGATCCCGTCGACGAGGTCCGACTCCTCGAGGTCGAGCATTTCGAGGGTGTTGCTGCAGGCCCGGAACGCGACGTCGTCCTCGAGCAGAGTTCGCACTTGGTCGGCGTTCTCCCCGTCCGCTTTCACGGCAGCCATGCCGTCGGCTTGGACGACGATCGCGACCTCGTCGATTCTGTCGGTTTCGTCATCGAGGAGGTTGCGGGCGATGGCGAGGGCGGTTTCCTGTTCGGCTTCGTCTCCGGAGAGGAGGTGGACGACAGTCTTCATGCCCTCGAAAGCACGCGCGACGCAGTAGAAGAAGTGGTGCTTGCGAACGGCGCCACGTTCCGCCTCGGGCGACGGTCTCGAACGGTCGACAGTCCGACAGTCGACTAGCGGGTAGGCTACAGGTCCCGTCGGCGTCCCTTCGGCACCACCGAGCGGAGTTCGCCGTGCAGGTAGAGGCCGACGCCGAGCGGCTCGAGGTCGCCCCCTTCGACGGCTTCGCCGTCTTCATCTGGTCGGCCCTCCGGCCCGACCCCGACCTGGTGGGCTGCGGTCAGATACCCCCAGTCGCCGTCCCAGCGCTCGAGCGCCTGATCTTCGCCGGCGGCGAACTTCCGGGCCTCCTCGCGCTCGAGTTCGATCACGCACTCCTCTGCGTGGTGGCCGAACCGCTGGACGAAGTCCGTCGTCGGCTTCCAGTGTTCCTGCCGGGTGCGCAGACAGGTCATGCCGATCGCCTCGATCTCGAGCGGCGTCGGCGCCTCGCCGCGGTAGATCCAGATCTTGCCGGCCCCCTTCTCCCAGAAGGTGTAGTCGTCGAAGGTTTCGCGCGGAATGGCGAACCGATCCTCGAAGTACTCGAGGACCGCCTCGCGGCTGACTCGGCCCTCGACGGTGCGCTCGTCGGGGGTCGCCGGCAGGCGGTCGAACCGCTGCCCGTCGTTTTGCTCGAGGTCCTGCGCGTTCCCGTCGTCGACGTTCGGTGCGTCCCCCATCAGGCGGTCACCTCCAGTTTCGCGACGAAGAAGCCGCCCGTATCATTGTGGTGGGGGTAGATCCGCGCCGCCTTCTCGAGGCTCGAATCGAACTCCTGCCCGTCCCACTCGGTGAGTCCCGGCGCGTACTCCATGTCGAGATCGAAGTCGACCACGCGGCAGTCCTCCTCCTCTATGGCGTGCTGGACGACGGCTTCGTTCTCCTCGGGGGCGAAGGTACACGTCGAGTAGACGACGGTGCCGCCCTCGCGGGTGGCCTGCACCGCCCGCCGGAGGATGCCCTTCTGGATCCCCGACACGGACGCGATGGCGTCTTCCGACCAGTTGTCCAGCGCGTCGGGATTCTTCCGGATCGTCCCCTCGCAGGTGCAGGGCGCGTCGACGAGCGCGCGGTCGAACTCGTCGAACGAGAACCGCTGCAGCGAGTAGTTGCGGGCGTCCTCGTTCGTGACGGCGAGGCTGGTCGCGCCGAGGCGCTCGGCGTTGAACCGCAGCGCCGAGATCCGGCCGAGGTTACTGTCGTTGGCGACGACCGTCCCCTCGTCGTCCATCAGCGCCGCGATCTGGGTCGCCTTCCCGCCGGGCGCAGCACAACAGTCCCAGACGCGCTCACCGGGCCGCGGATCGAGGACGACCGGCGGCACCGCCGAAACCTCCTCCTGGCCGTGGGTGAAGCCGTGGAACGAGGTCCACGTCGACCCCGGCGAGTCCGTCTCGAGGCGCAGCACGCGCGGGTTCCAGTCGGCCTGCTCGTAGCCGACGTCCTCGCGTTCGAGCGCCGCAAGCGTCCGCTCGACGGACGCCTTGATCGTGTTGACGCGGACGGCGTTGCCCAGCGGCCGCTCGCAGGCCTCGAAGAACGCGTCGAAATCGTCGATGATCGGTCGATACCGCTCGAGTGGCTCCATTACCGGCGAATTCGAACGCCCGGCGTTTGTGGGTTTCGAAGCGGACGACTCGCGGTCCGGCGTCACCACCGGCCTATGAATATTTCTGTTCCCTAGACGCCAGATTAATACAGTAGAGTACATATATGATGAACAAAATATCCACAATGACCGATACGACGAAATTCGAGGTCACCGACTGCGCCGTTATCGGCCGCACGTTCGAGGAGTACCTGGCGATGTTCGACCTCGAGCCGGCCGATCTCGAGAGGAAACGCGTGCTCGATTGCCCGTCCGGGGTCGCGTCGTTCGTCGCGACGGCGGCCGACCGCGGCGTGGACGCCGTCGGCGCCGATATAATCTACGAGCAGTCCCGGGACGAACTCGCACGGCGGTGTCGCGACGACCGGGAATCGGTCGCCGATCAGATCCTCGAGAAACCGAGCCTGTTCGAGTGGTCGTTCTACGACTCGCCCGCCGACCGACGCCGCTACCTGCGACGGGCGTCCGAACGGTTCCTCGACGACTACGCTGACGGCCGTCAGGACGGACGGTACGTCGCCGCCGCACTTCCGACGCTGCCGTTCGCACGCGATTCGTTCTCGCTCGTGCTCTCGGCGCACTTCCTCTTTCTCTACGGGGATCGGTTCGACGCGACCTTCCACCGCGAGGCGCTGCGGGAACTCTGTCGCGTCGCGGCCGACGAGGTCCGGATCTACCCGCTGCAAGGGCTCGACGCCGAACCTTCGCCGTATCTGGAGACAGTCCTCCCGGCGCTCGAGGCCGAGGGATACGAGCCGACCCGCGTGCCGGTCCCCTTCGAGTTTCAGCAGGGTTCGACGGAGATGCTCGTCCTGTCGCCGTAACCGCCAGCCCTCCCCATCACGGCCGCAATTTTATGAGACGGCCGGAACTCGTTGGAAATATGGCGCAAATCCACACGCGCGACGTCGACGTCGACCTCGAGAGCCCGACCCTCGTCGAGGGGTTCCCCGGCGTCGGCCTCGTCGGAAAGATCGCGACCGACCACCTCGTCGACGAACTCGAGCTGGAGTACTACGCCAGCGTCGACTGTACCGGCCTCCCCCGGATCGGCGTCTACCGCGGCGGCGACCAGCAGGCCCGGCCGCCGGTCCGACTCTACGCCAGCGAGGAGCACGACCTGCTCGCCCTCCAGAGCGACGCGCCGATCTCCTCGCAGGCCGTCTCGAACGTCGCGGAGTGCATCACCGGGTGGATCGTCGACCAGAACGCGACGCCGATCTACCTCAGCGGACTGCCCGCCGAGCGCGAGGAGGGGCGGCCGAACATCTACGGCATCGGAACCGGCGCATCCATCGAAACGCTCGAGCGCCACGACATCGCGGCCCCGCCCGAGGACGGCGTCGTCACCGGGCCGACGGGGGCGCTCATCAACCGCGCCGCCCAGCGCGAACTCGACTCGCTCGGCGTCGTCGTCGAGTGCAGCCGGCAGTTCCCCGATCCCGAGGCCGCGAGCGTCCTGCTCGAGGACGCCATCGGCCCGATCGCGGACGTCGAGATCGATGTCGGAGAACTCGTCGAGCGCGCCGAGGAAATCCGCGAGAAACGCGAGCAATTCGCCCAACAGATGCAAGCGATCGCGCAGGACGAGAGTTCGCAGGCCCAGCCGCTTCGGATGTACCAGTAGTACGAGCGGCGCAGCCGGGTGCGTTCGGCGGTCCTTGAGGAACGGCCCTCGAGCGCCGTTAGCTTGGCTCGTTCGGTCTCGTCCTGTCCCGTCCCGCCCCGTCTCGTCGGCTCAGGCGACGAGACCCTCGATGTACTCGCGCTCCCAGGACTCGCGTTCCTGCAGCGCTTCCTCGCCGTCGTCGGTAATCTCGTAGTAGTTCGTTCGCCGGTCGAGTTGCCCCTTCTCGACCAGTCCCTGGTTGACCAGCGTGTCGAGGTTGGGGTAGAGCCGACCGTGGTTGATATCCGTGCCGGCGTCGTCCTCGATGTTCTCCTTGATCGTCTGTCCCGACGGCTGATCGAGCCCGGCGATAACGACGAGCAGGTCGCGCTGGAAGCCGGTCAGTTCGAAGAGTGTCATAGTTTGACGCACGGAACCATCCAACGGTGTTAGTTGTCGGGTTTGGGACTGCTATTGCAGGGGCCCGCATCGGACCGCCGTCTCGGGGTTCGATTTTCGAACGATGGCCGAGGTATTTCTCGGCGGACATCGTCCGCTCGTCCTACCCGGTTCATCGCCGCACCGATCGATCAGAACGGATCGACGCGTAACCTCATTTGGTTACGCTGTTTCAGCCCTGAGTTCGAAATAGTCCTTTCTCGGCAGTAGAGGGCGCTATTCGAATCGGTTCCAATTCCTTACCGGTTACGTCCCATCCAAAGATATTTCGTGTCTCGCCATGTCGTGATATCTATGCCGATACAACGACGGACATTCGTCGCAGCGGTGGGGAGTACCGCTGCCGCGGGGCTGGCCGGCTGTTCGGCGCTTCAGAGCGGCAGCGACGGAAGCGGGAACGGGAATGAAAACAAAACCGAAAACGGCGATGGCGAGGGCGGACCGGGCATCAGCGGCGAAACATTGACCCTGACTACGACGACCAGCACCTACGATACGGGGCTGCTCGACGAACTCAACGCGCCCTTCCAGGATCGGTACGGCGTCACCGTCGACGCCGTCGCGCAGGGGACCGGCGCCGCCCTCGAGACGGCCCGCAACGGCGACTCGGACGTCGTGATGGTTCACGCCCGCTCGCTCGAGGACGAGTTCATGGAGAACGGGTACGGCGTGAACCGGCGCGACATCATGTTCAACGACTTCGTCGTCGTCGGCAGTTCCGACGATCCGGCCGGGATCGGTGGCAGCGAGGAGGCCACGAGCGCGTTCCAGGCCATCGCGGACGCGGAGGCGCAGTTCGTCTCCCGGGGCGACAACTCGGGAACCCACACCAAGGAACTCGCCATCTGGGAGGAGGCAGGGCTCGATCCGGAGACCTTCGGCGAGTGGTACATGGCCGCCGGCCAGGGGATGGGCGAGGTGCTCACCCAGGCCAGCCAGCAGGGCGCGTACACGCTGGCCGACCGCGGGACCTTCCTCTCGATGCGGAGCGACATCAACCTCGAGATCCTCGTTCAGGGGCCGATCGAGGGCGGGCCGGAACTGCTCTCGAACCCGTACGGGATCATCGCCGTCAACCCGGCCGTCCACGACAACGTCAACTACGACCTCGCGATGGCCTACATCGGCTACATCACCAGCCCCGAGGCCCAGCAGATCATCGAGAACTACACCGTCGAGGACGAGCAGTTGTTCTACCCGCAGGCCCTGTCGGAGGACCCGAACTTCCAGCAGTACGTCCCCGAAGGGTGGAGCGCGTCGAGCGGAGACGACTCGTAACGCGACATGCTACTCGAGAGCATCGTCACCGACCCGCTCGTGCTCGCGGACTTCCCCTTCGAGTGGAACTACGTCCGGAGCATCATCCGCGTCTCGCTGTACGTGAGCGTCGCCGCGGTCGCGCTGAGCACGCTGTGCAGCCTCCCGATCGCGCTCGTCGTCGGCTTCACGGACTTCCCCGGGAAGCGACTGGTGACGTCGATCATCAACACCGGGATGGGCTTTCCGAGCGTCGTCGTCGGGCTCGTCGTGCTCTTTACGGTCTCCAATCAGGGCCCGCTGGGGTCGCTGGAACTGATCTTCACGCCCGAGGCGATGATCATGTCGCAGTTCGTGCTCGCGGCGCCGGTCATCACCGGCGTCAGCCTCGCCGCGGTCGGCAGCGTCGACCAGAACGTCCGCGACGCGGCCTACGCGATGGGCGGCACGCGACTGGACGTGGCGCTCGTGACGATCAAGGAGGCTCGCTACGGGATCGCGACGGCGGTGCTCGCGGGCTTCGGCCGCGCGATCAGCGAGGTCGGCTCCGTGCTCATCGTCGGCGGCAACATCGCCGGTCCCGACGGCACCTCCAAGACCCGAACGCTCACGACCGCCATCCAGCTCGAGGCGCGGCAGGGGCGCTACGAGACGGCGATGGTGCTGGGCGCGATCTTGCTCGTCCTCGTGCTGGTCGTCAACGCGATCGTGGTGCGACTGGGCAGCGACGAGGGAGGGCGGTACTGATGACCCTCGCCGCGACGGACGTCCACCACGGCTACGCGGACGAAACGGTGTTCGAGGACGTCTCCCTGTCGGTGACGCCCGGCGAGGTCGTCTCGATCATCGGTCCCTCCGGCGTCGGGAAGTCGACGCTGCTGCGCCTGCTCGCGCTGTTCGACGAACCCGACCGCGGGACCGTCGAGTACGGCGGCGTCGACGTCTGGGACCTGCCCGAGCAGCGGCGCCTCGAGTACCGCCGTCGGATCGGCATGGTCTTTCAGGAGGCGAGCCTCTTCGACGCGAGCGTCCGGCGCAACGCCGAGTACGGGCTGCGGGTCCGGCAGTCGTGGCCCGAACGGCTGCAGCACGAGTTCGCGAGCCTCGTCGGGAAGCAAAACGGCACCGGGGACGCGATCGACGCGCTCGAGACCGTCGGCCTCGCCGAGAAGGCCGACCAGAACGCGGCCTCGCTCTCCGGCGGGGAGGCCCAGCGGGTCGCGTTCGCCCGCGCGCTCGCGTACGATCCCGACGTCCTCCTGCTCGACGAGCCCACGTCGGACCTCGACCCGCGCAACACCGCGGTGATCGAAGACGCTGTCCTCGAGGCGCGATCGCAGGGAATCGGCGTCGCGATCGCGACCCACGACATGCATCAGGCCGAGCGGATCGCCGATCGCGTCGCGGTGTTGCTCGGCGACGGCATCATCGAAGTCGGGCCGACGGAGCGGGTGTTCGACGCGCCGGACGACGACAGAACCCGGAAATTTATCGAGGGAGAGCTGATATACTGAGGAAACTGCGGCGACAGCGGACTTTGGGTTTGGGCGACCGATATCCACGACGGACGACTGACGACCGACGATGACGATCGAACGGGAATACACCACGAAGCTCGCGGTCGACGACGTCACGATCGACCGCCGCGACATCGAGATGCTCGACGCGATCGAGCGGTACGGCTCGATGCACCGCGCGGCCGACGAACTGGGACGGTCCTACGCGCGCCTCCAGAACCGCGTCGTCGAGATCGAGGGGGCCGTCGGTCAGATTACGGAACGGAAACGCGGCGGCAGCGGCGGCGGCGGAACCGAACTCACCGAGACGGCCCGCGACCTTCGCCGGCAGTTCGACCGCCACGACGCCGCCCTCGACGGCGTCGCGCGGGTGACCGAATCCGTCTTCGCCGGGACCGTCCGGGACCGAACCGGCGAACTCGCGACCGTCGAGACGGCGGTCGGGCCGATCGTGGCGCTCGCACCCGAGGGCGCGAGCGACGTCCAGCTCACCGTCCGGTCCGACGCCGTCGTCCTGACCGATCCCGACGAAACGCCGCGAGCGGACGGCACCAGCCTCCGGAACCAGTTCCGGGGAACCGTCGCGCGACTCGAGCCGGGCGACGCGATCAGCCGGGTGACGATCGACCTCGAGGGCGAGGCCGGCGATTCGGCCGGCGAGCCGGACCCGAGCGAACCGGTGCTCGAGGCGCTGGTCACGAACGCCAGCGTGGACCGGTTAGCGCTGGAACCGGGCCGTGCGATCACGGCGTCGTTCAAGGCGACGGCCGCACGCGCGATCGACGTCGACGCCGATCAGTCGTCGTAATCGGGATCGAGAACCGCTCACTTCGCACTTCTAAAAAGGACTGACCGCGAGTGACGGATATCGGTGCGTCGACCCCGATTACGCCGTCACGCCGAGTTCCTCGAGTTCGTCGTCGGTGTGTTCGGCGCGCAGTTCGTCCTCGTCGTGTTCCTCGAGGAGTTCCTCGCGCTCCGCCTCGCTCAGTTCTTCGACGGGTCGGAAATGGTGGCACATAGCATGCGACGGTAGCGCGCTGCAGTATAAAAGCACACACCCGGATCACACAAGGACGGTTAGTATAGGGCCGATGAGTTTCTCTATCAACGAATGATGCACTTTCGAAGCGACGCTATTTACGGTCACAAAACCTCGACTCGAGACGCTCGAAACTCGAGTGTAGGTTCTCGTTACTCGGCGACGATAGAATCGAAGGAGTGCTCCGTCTGGGATTTGAACCCAGGTCATCGGCTCGAAAGGCCGAAATGATTGGCCGGACTACACCAACGGAGCGTGCGCATCCAATCGTTGCGGAGGGCTAGTAAAAAGCGTTCCGTTCCGAAGTCGCAGTGGCAGTTACTGACGCACACTCAGTTGGATTGAACGCCGGTCCGACAGCGCGGTCGAACGCGTCCGCGAGGCGTTCGACGCACTCGAGACGGACGGGTAGTCGGATGGCAACGGAGAAATTCGAAATCCGACGTCGCTGTTCCCGATGCGGTGACGAACGTCGGGACTCGCCTGCGAACGCAGCCGACATCTCAAGGTTTTTCCTCCCGCCGATACAATCGTCGATCATGAAATACGTCCGCTTCCGCGATCCGGCCGGCGCGGTTCGGCGCGGCCGCCTCGAGGACGATCGCGTCCGCTTCGGCAACGCGACGTACAGTCTCGACGACGACGAAATCGACGTGCTCCCGCCGTCGGAGCCGTCGAAGATCGTCTGTATCGGTCGCAACTACGCCGACCACGCCGACGAGATGGGCAACGACGTGCCGGACCGGCCGCTGCTGTTCCTGAAGCCGCCGAACGCGGTGGCGAGTCACGGCGACACGATCACGGCACCGGCCGGCAAAGAGCGGATCGACTACGAGGCCGAACTCGGCGTCGTCATCGGCGAGCAGTGTCGCCACGTCCCCGTCTCCGACGCGATGGACGTCGTCGAGGGCTTCACCTGCGTCAACGACATCTCGAACCGCGACGACCAGGAGAAAGAGCAGAACTGGGTCCGCGGGAAGGCCTTCGACGGCGCCGCGCCGCTCGGGCCGGTGCTCGCGACCCCCGACGAGGTGCCCGAGGACGCGTCGGTTCAGTCCCGCGTCAACGGCGACCTGCGCCAGGACGGCACCCGCGAACAGCTCATCTTCCCGATCTCCGAACTGATCGCGGAGATCACCACCTACCTCACCCTGGAGCCCGGCGACGTCATCGCGACCGGGACGCCCGAGGGCGTCGGCCCGCTCGAGGACGGCGACACCGTCGAGATCGAGGTTGAGGGTGTGGGAACGCTCGAGAATACGGTTCGGCTGCCCTAACGGCCGACATCGCAGGCCCCTCTCCTCGATTCGCGACTGATTTTTCAGCCGACGACGGGCGCGCTACTCGACGGTAAACAGGTGCCCCTCCGTCGGCACGTCGAACAGTCCGACGCGCGCGCCCGCGTCGAGCCACGCGTGCCCGTAGGAAAAGGAGGCCAGCGCGTTGACCGGATCGTCGTGGTCGCGGAAGTGACGGCCGTCCTCGAGGTAGGATTCGGCCATCTCGTAACACTCCGCGGCGGCCTCGGCCATCGGCGTTCCCTCGGGCGGCGCGATCGTCGCTTCCGCGAGCGCCTCGGCGAGTAGCTCCCCGTAACGGTCGGTCTTCTCCTCGAGATCGGCGGGCATGCTCTAGTCGAGGGTTGCTCGGGATCGCCGTAAGTGCGTCGTCACACGTCACGCAAGTGCGCCGGTTGGGTTGGGCCTCGGGTGTACGCTCTCGATACCGACGGTAACGACCGAATAGGCTTCATGCAGGTCGTCGAGGAGACGAGCGTGCGACTGATCGAGGTGTTCGTGCCCGACGACAAGCGCGAAGAGGCGCTGGACGTGCTCGAAACGGAGAACATCGACTACGTCCGGACCGTCGAGAACGGCGAAGGGACCGACGGCGAACTCGTCAGCTTCCCCGTGCCGCCCCAGGCGGTCGAGCACGTCCTGTCCTCGCTGCGCGACGTCGGCATCGACGACGACTTCGTCGTCGTCTCCTCGATCGAGACGGCGCGAACGCCCCGGATCGACGACCTCGAGGACCGGTACGTCAACGGCCAGGAGGAGGACGACAGCATCGCCCGCGAGGAGATCCGCTCGCGGGCGCTGAACATGACGCCGGGGCGGCTCACCTACTACGCGATGACCGTGCTGAGCGCGCTCGTCGCGACCGCCGGCCTCCTGCTCGACTCGCCGGCGATCGTCGTCGGCTCGATGGTGATCGCCCCGCAGGTCAGCGCCGCGCTGACCGGTACGGTCGGCCTCGTCCTCGACGATCGGAAGATGGTCGTCGACGGCCTGTTCGCGCTGGTCAGCGGCTTGGTCGTGGCGATCGCCGGCGCGTTCGCGTTCGCCTGGCTGATCCGCTCGGGCGGGTTCGTCCCCTCGACGATCGACATTACCGCCATCGTACAGGTCCAGAACCGCATCTCGCCGGGACCGCTGGCGATCGTCGTCGGGATCTGTGCGGGTGCCGCGGGGGCGTTCGGCCTCGCGACGGCGATCCCCGTCTCGCTGGTCGGCGTGATGATCGCCGTCGCGCTCATGCCGGCCGCCGCGGCGGTCGGCATCGGCCTCGCCTGGGGGAACGCGTCGGTCGCGCTCGGCGCGGCGACCCTCGTCGCGGTCAACGCCACGTCGATCCCGCTGGCCGGCCTCGTCGTGTTCTGGTACCTCGGCTACCGGCCCGACAGCTGGACGCCCGGGACGATTCGCGGCAACGTCTCCGGCGGGCGGATGAGTACGCTCGCCGTCGTCCTCACCTGCGGACTACTCGTCCTCGCCGGCGCCGGGTTCGTGCTCGGAACACACGTTTCCTTCCAGAGCGACGTTAACGACGAAGTTCGGACCGTCCTCGAGGAAGAACCCTACGAGGAACTGACGCTGGCGGACGTGCAGACCGACTTCCACGACGGCGGACTCGTCGCCGACGAGACGTCGGTCACGGTCGTCGTCCAGCGACCCGCCGACGCACCCTATCCCGCTCTCGCCTCGGATCTCGAGGCTCGGCTCGAGGCACAGACGGGCCAAAATGTGGCCGTCGCCGTCGAGTTCGTGGACCGGTCGACCGCCGGGGACGACCGCGGGGGCGCGTCGTAGGCGCCGCTCGGTATTGCTGAGAACGCAAGGGGTTTAGGCCCAGTATCCCAATTATCGCGCATGAGCGAGCAGCCTCGCGTAGAGATCTATACGAAGGAAGACTGCCCGTACTGCGAGAAGGCCAAGGACCTCTTCGACAGCAAGGGCATCGAGTACGAGACGTACAACGTCACCGGCGACGACGACCTCTTCGAGGAGATGGTCGAGCGCGCCGACGGCCGCAAGACCGCACCCGAGGTCTTCATCGACGACGAACTGATCGGCGGCTGGGACGACACCAGCGCGCTCGAGGAGACGGGCGAACTCGACGAGAAGTTGGGCATTGCAGACGACAACGAGGACGAAATCGTCGAACACCGCAAGCTCATCATCGCCGGCACCGGCATCTCGGGACTCACTGCTGCGATCTACGCCGGTCGCTCGAACAACGAGCCGCTGGTCATCGAGGGCGACGAACCCGGGGGCCAGCTTACCCTCACCACGGACGTCGCGAACTACCCCGGCTTCCCCGACGGCATCAACGGGTCGGAGCTCGTGAACAACATGAAAGAGCAGGCCCGGCAGTTCGGCGCCGACCTGAAAAACGGCATCATCGAGTCGGTCGACGACTCCCAGCGCCCGTTCCGCGTCGAACTCACCAACGGCGACGTCTACACCGCCGACGCCGTCATCGCCGCCTCGGGCGCCAGCGCACGGACGCTCGGTATCCCCGGCGAGGACGAACTCATGGGCTACGGGCTCTCGACCTGTGCGACCTGCGACGGCGCCTTCTTCCGCGGCGAGGACATGCTCGTCGTCGGCGGCGGCGACGCCGCGATGGAGGAAGCTACCTTCCTCACGAAGTTCGCCGACACGGTCTACATCGCCCACCGCCGCGAGGAGTTCCGCGCCGAGGACTACTGGGTCGACCGCGTCCACGAGAAGGTCGAGGAAGGCGACATCGAGATCATGAAAAACACCGAACTCGTGGAGATCCACGGCTCCCAGGAGGAGGGCGTCGACCACGTTACCCTCGTCCAGAACGATAAGGGCCACCCGACCGACCGGCTCGACGATCCCGAAACCGAGGAGTTCGACTTCGATGTCGGCGCCGTCTTCTACGCGATCGGCCACACGCCGAACACGTCGTACCTCGAGGACACCGGCGTCAAACTCGACGACGACGGCTACCTCGAAACGCAGGGGGGTACCGGCGGCGGCCAGACCGAGACCCACGTCCCCGGCATCTTCGGCGCCGGCGACGTCGTCGACTACCACTACCAGCAGGCGGTGACGGCTGCCGGTATGGGCTCGAAGGCTGCGCTGGACGCCGACGAGTATCTGGAAGACCTCGAGCGAGCCGAAGCGACGGGCGAGGCGGAAGCGGCTGCAGCCGACGACTAAGGAAGGCACTTCAGTTCGGTTTCGTTGGAATTGCTCTTCCGGAACGCATCGTCGTTTTACAGCAGTTTCACCGTCGAAATTCCGAAACTTGTCGGCCTCGAACCTAGCGTCGATCAACCCTGCGATGTGATTTTGAAAGAAGCGACCGCTCCGGGTGAAGATTTCGCGGTAGTTATCGTCGTGGCTCGCCTGCGCGTAGCTTGATCAGAGTGAACAGGGTGCTGATCGTCAACTCAGCATAGCTGTGTTTGAGAGTGCGCCAGCAGTGGCACAGAAATTTCCTCGCGAATTCCGTCGGGTCATTGAACGAATTAACGGCCACAGATAGCTCGAGCGCAGTGTTTCTCCGAGTAGCGGATTCCGATTATGGATTCCAGAGCCATGTTGGTTTCATAGAGGGTCCTCTCCTAACTATCGCAGTTCGATGTGATTGAACGTTCAATCAAAACCATTATATCCGACGCGTCGAGATATCGAGCAATGAGTAGTTACGGGACGATGAATCGACATAACTTGTTACATAATAATCACTTGATCGGTTCGTGGCGGAGCGTCCGTTCAAACGAGGGTGTTCCGAGGAACGATGACTGATCGAAAACAGGGGGCCGTTTTGGTCGTAGTTGCGCTCGTAATCGCTGGAATGGGACTTCCAACGATGGTCAGTGCGGCCGAAGTTGGCAAGCCGAACCTCTCGGTGTACGCACCGGATAATGAGGTGCAGCCGGGAACCGAGAACAGCATCAATCTCAAGATCAAGAACGACGCGGAACTGAAAGCCGGAAGTAACTCGCAGATGTTGACGGCGAACGGCGTCACCGTCGAACTCGAGGACACCGGTCCGTTCGAGGTGAAGTCGGGCGAGACACCAGTCGGCCCGATACAGGACGGCCAGATGGTCGAGGTCCCACAGCGGATCGAAGTACCGGACGACGTCGAACCCGGAAAGTACGAGGTGACGGTCCGAGTTCGGTACTCCCACTGGAACCGGATTTCCAGCATGGAACGGAAGACTGAAACCAAAAAATACGATGTCACACTCGTTGTGCCCGATGAACCGCGGTTCGACGTAGATACCGTCAAAAGCGACGTTGAGCCCGGAGCGAGCGGCGAAGCAATGCTCGAGATTACCAATACGGGAACCGAGCGCGCGAACGAAACTCGAGCGACCATCGCGGGTGGCACCGGCATTACGGTCGACGGCGCCACCGCTGAGGCGCCGGCGGAAGAAGCGATCGGCGACCTCGAACCGGGAGAGTCGACGACGACGACCGTCGACGTGACGCTCGCCGAATCGCTAAGCGCCGGCGAGAAACCGATCGAAGTCGGCTTTACGTACCGCGATACCGCGGGTATCGAACGAGAGGCCCCGGCCGAAATCACGACCCTCACCCCGGGTCCCGAACAGACTTTCTCGATCGACACTCTCGAGGACACCCTCTCGGTCGGGTACGAGGGAGAGATTACCGGCGAAATCGCGAACGACGGACCGCGGCCGATCGACGACGCCGTCCTGATCGTCGAGCCGATGAGCGAATCGCTGTACATCGAAGACACCCGCTATGCGCTCCCGGCGCTCGAAGCCGGCGAGACGGCGACGTTCCGGTATCCAACTGACGTCAGCGGTCAGGCCGACCCCGGACCGCGACAGCTCCGGTTCTCCGTCGAGTACACCGGGCCGAGCGGCGAGGCGACCCTCTCCGACGGACCGATGAGTGAGCGTGTCGTCGTCGACGAACGCCAGGACGAGTTCTCGATCACCGACGACGGCGTCACCGTCCAGCAGGGGAAGACGTCCGAGTTCGCGCTCACGATCACCAACGAACGCGAGCAGACGCTGTCGAACATCGACGCGCGACTGTACGCCGACAGTCCGCTCTCGACGAACAACGACGAGGCGTTCGTCCCCGAACTCGAGCCGGGCGAGTCGACGAAGATCACCTTCGATGTCTCGGCCGAATCCGCGGCCGCAACTGAGACGCACCCGGTCGAACTCGACTTCGAGTACGAGACCGAGAGCGGCGAATCGAAGCTCTCGGACGTCTACCAGCACCCGATCGACGTCGTTCCGGCCGAGTCCGACGGCGGCGGCGGCGGATTCATGGGCTCGCTCGTTACCGTGATGATCGGGCTGACGATCGCCGGCCTCGGCGGCGTCGCGTGGTGGCGCCGGACGTGATCACGACCGATGACTGATGACGACCGCACCGCCGACGAGTCCTCGCCCCGTCGCTCGGAGGGACGTTCGAACGGTTCGTCCGACTCGCCTGACTCGAGCGACGATAGTGGCATCTTTGGATTTAGTCTCGACTTTGATTTCGATCTCGGCCTCGGAAGCGGGACGGAGCGCAACGCCGGGAGCGAGAGTAGCGGCTCCAGTACCGGCTCTCGTAGTGACGACGACGATTTCCTAGGCGATGACCCGTTCACACGTCGGGTTAACCCGTTAATTACGAACCGCCCGTGGACTGTCGTGATCGTCTTCCTCCTGTTGACGGCCCTCTTCCTCGGGGGCGCCGTCGCTGGCGGCGGTGGACAGGAAGCCGGTACCGACCAGTTCACCGAGGATACCGAGGCCCAGGAGGCCTACGAGAGTATGCAAGAGGACTTCAATCGTGGGAGTCGGGACTCCGGCGGGACGACCGCCCAGCTGTTCCTCACGGACGACCGCAACGCGATCTCGAAACCGAACCTGGTTCGGATGCTCGAGTTCCAGGATCGGATCGAGAACGACGACGGGCTGCGCGTCGCCTCGTCGACGAGTCCGGCCTCGCTGGTCGCGACCCAGCTCGATGCCAATGCGACGACCGCTGAAGAACAACGTCGCGCCATCGAGCGCGCTTCGCCGCGACAACTCGAGAAGGCGATCGCGACGGCCGACGAGACGATGGGCTTGCCGGTCAGTACCGACTTCACGCGCGAGTCCGCGTCCGCAGACGTCGCACAGATCGCGATCACCTACGATACGCCGTCGAACGCGGACGAGTCGTACCACGCGGACCTCATCTACGAAACCGAGGACGTCGCGAACGAGATCGACGGCTTCGATTCGGACGACAATATCGTCGTCTTCGGGCAACCCGTCGTCAACGACGAGACGATGCAGTTGCTCGGCGATACGGCGATCGTCGTCTTCCCGGCGGCGCTACTGTTGATCCTGCTGTTCCTGATCATCGCTTACCGGGACCCGATCGATCTCGCGCTCGGCCTGGCGGCGCTGCTCATGTCGATGATCTGGACGTTCGGCTTCATGGGGTTCGCGGGTATCCCCTTCTCCGACTCCCTGCTGACCGTCTTCCCACTGTTGTTGGCGGTCGGAATCGACTTCGGCATACACATCATCAACCGCTACCGCGAGGAACGGTCCGCGGGCGCATCGATCGGCGACGCGATGGGAATCACGACCGGCCAGCTCACGACCGCGCTGTTGATCGTCACCCTGACGACGGTCTTCGGCTTCGCGGCGAACCTGACCAGCGACATGACTCGGGACTTCGGGATCGTCGCCGCGGCCGGCATCAGCTTCACGTTCCTCATCTTCGGCGTCTTCCTCCCCGCGGGGAAGGTCGCCCTCGACCAACTTCGCGAGGGAACGCGGTTCCCGTCGTTCGGAACCGAACCGCTAGGAAGCGAAGAGTCGCGGCTGGGGCGGGTGCTTCCAGTCGGCGTCCACGTCGCACGCGTCATCCCAGTCGTTTTCCTCGTCGCGATGCTCGTCTTCGGCGCCAGCGTCGCCGCGTACGGCACCGGCGTCAGCACCGAGTTCGACCAGGAGGCGTTCTTCCCCGACGAAAATCGCCTCGAGCAGTACGAGTCTCTACCCGGACCGCTTTCCCCGTCCGAGTACACCTTCATCACCGTCCTCGACATCATGGAGGAGGACTTCGATCAAGGGATGCAGGGGTCGGTGACGGTCTACGTCGACGATCCGGGGTTGCGCGACGACGGCGCGCTCCGCGAAATAGACAATTCGCTCGAGGACCCCCCGGACGCCTTCAAGACGGACGGCCGGCAGGCCGATGCGACCAGTATCCTCGACGTGATCGACGAGCAGTCTGCGGCGAATCCCGAGTTTTCGAGGACGGTCAAGCGGTACGACGGCGACGGCGACGAAATTCCGGATCGGAACGTCGACGCGGTCTACGACGACCTGTTCGCCGTCGCCGAGGACGAAGCGGCCGGTCGCCTGACGACCGACCGCAGCGCGACGCGAATCGACATCCAGGTCGAGGCCGACGCCGAGCAGGCCGAAGCCGTCGCCGCCGCACGCGAGGTCGCCGACGAAATGAACATGGACGCGACCGCGACCGGGCAACTGGTCATCTTCGAGAGCGTCGTCGAGAAGATCGGCGACTCGGCGATCACGAGCCTCTTCGTCGCGTTCCTGCTGACGGTCGTCCTGCTCGTCCTCTCGTACTGGTGGCTCGAGGGACGGGCGATCTACGGCGTGATCAACCTCGTGCCGGTGTTGCTGGCCGTCGCGATGCTCGCGGGTTCGATGCGGTACTTCGACGTGCCGTTGAGTCCGATCAACGCACCGATCCTCTCGGTCTCGATCGGGTTGGGCGTCGACTACACGGTGCACCTTATGCACCGGTTCGTCGACGAGTACGAGGAGCGCGGCGACGTCGACGAGGCGCTGCTCGTGACGGTCCGTGGTACTGGCGGCGCCCTCACTGGGAGCATGCTCACGACCGTCTGCGGACTCGGCGTGCTGTACTTCGCACTGATCCCGCTGATCATGGAGTTCGGCCTCCTGCTGGCGCTGGGAGTCTTCTACTCCTGGCTCACGTCGATCGTCGTGCTTCCCTCGGTGATCGTCGTCTGGGACCGCCTCGAGACAAAGTACGGGACGCTCTCGATCGGGCGGCTCGTCCCTGAATAGGCCGATTAGCTACGGTGGACGAAGTCCACTGTCGACGATCGTGCGGTAAATCGGCTGGATCTTCAGGGTGAAACGGCTGCCCCTCGATTCTTCCAGGGAGGGAGTAGATTTCGTGTGCTTTCACTCGCGTGACCGGCCATGGATCGGTCGGCTACGAGTGCGAGAGGACGCCGAATCGGAGACAGTTAGCAGCGAGAGACGGGAATCGATTGGGGCTCGAAGCAACTCGATCAGAACTGTGGGAGAGTAGATTTCGTGTGCTTTCGGAATCACCGGAGACCCGCCGACACCGACGGCCCGCTACCGCCGGGACAGTAGAATCGATACCACCATATCGGCGAGCGAACACCACACGGACAACGGATAACTATACCAACGAAACACTATCACGTCTCTCGAGTTTTGCAGGTGTAGGGGAGAGACGGAGAGTAGATTTCGTGTGCTCCGTTCTCACGATAAGGCACAGTATCTCTGTGAACGCTGGTTTTCCTGATGTATTACTAGAACGAATCGGAGCATACGAAACAGACGAAAGCAGGTTTTAAGTTCTAGTAGTAACCAGTCGTCACTATCGAATGTCTGGTCCGTTTAGCGATCTTACGGATACTCTCTTCGCCGATAAGTCGGTCCTCAGCGAGAGCTACCAGCCCGAGGAGATCCTCGAGCGCGACGAGGAAATCGAGGCGTTCAGTCACGCGCTGCAGGACGTTCTCTTCGGCCGAGAGCCCGAAAACATCTTTCTCTACGGGAAAGCCGGTCTCGGAAAGACGGCCGTGACGAAGTACATGATGAGCGAGCTGCAGTCGGAGGTCTTCGAGCGGGAGGAAGTGGACGACCTCCACGTCCACGAGATCAACTGCAACGGAAAGACCCTGTTCATGGTCGTTCGACGGCTCGTCAACGAACTCTTACCGGCCGACGCGAGTCCGTTTCCGAAGCGGGGGCTCGGGACCGGCGACGCCTTCGACGAACTCTACGCGCAACTCGACCGGATCGGCGGCACGCACCTGATCGTCTTCGACGAGATCGACCACCTCGACGACGTGGACACGCTGCTCTACGAGCTGCCGCGGGCGCGATCGAACGGCCACATCACGGAGTCGCTGGTCGGCATCGTCGGCATCAGCAACAACTACACGTTCCGCCAGTCGCTGTCCGCGAAGGTCAAGGACACGCTCATGGAGACCGAAATCTCGTTCAGTCCGTACGACGCCGGCGAACTCCGGACGATCCTCCACGACCGCGCCGACCGGGCGTTCGTCGACGGCGCCTGCGACGAGTCGGCGATCGCGAAGGCGGCGGCGCTCTCGGCCCAGGACATGGGGAACGCTCGTCAAGCGATCGACCTCCTCCGCGTCGGCGCCGAGGTCGCCGAACGCGACGGCGACGAGACGGTCACCGACGACCACATCGAGGACGCGCGCACCCTCGTCCAACGCGGTCGACTGCGGAACAAGATCCGCGACCAGACCGAGCACGCCCAGTACATCCTCGAGACGATCGCGAAACTCGAGGAACGGAACGAGGTCCCGGCTCGATCGAAGGAGATCCAGGAGGGGTACGAACGGGTCGCAGAGGCCTACGGGGCGACGCCGCTGACGACGTTGAAGAGCATTCAGGACCACCTGTCGGATCTCCACATGCTCGGCTTCCTCGTGCGCCACGAGCGCAACAAGGGCCTCAGCGGCGGTCAGTACTACGAGTACGAACTGGATCTGGATCCAATGATCGTCCTCGAGACGAGAGAGGAGATCGTGCAGGCGGCCGACTGAGCGGCCGGCGTTCCGGTCGGCTACCCGTACCCGGGTCGATCAAAAAGCACACGAAATCTACTCCCTCTCCGCGCCGGCGCCGTCGACGCGCCGAGTCGCACTCGAGACTGAAAGCACACGAAATGTACTCTCCCTTTCTCCGTATTACCGAGCTACGGAACCCAGCACGTGTCGCAACCGTCGGTACGCGCCGCGGTTCGGGGTGCGACGCCGATCGATCGACACGGCTCGTATAAGCAGTCCATTATTATGGCCGTTCCAGGAGTCGGAGACGGATATGTCAGTCCCGCGCTCCGTCCGTCGATACCGCCGACGGGAGCCGTCCGACGCAGGCGGAACGACCGCAGCGTCGGCGAAACCGACCCGTGTGTCCTCCGTGCAACACGTGCCCGCCGGACAGCGGTTCAACCGCGGCACGCGGGCTGTCCTCGGGTTAGGTCCAAGTCTCCTGTACGGCGGCCTCGCAACCGGGACGCTCGGACAGATGCAGTGGGGCGAACGCGGCCTCGAGTTATCCCCCGGTGCCGCCGTCGCGATCGGGATCGTGCTTTTCGCCGGCGTCGGCGCGGCCGTACTCTCCCTTACGAGACGGAACAGACAGTTCGAAGGGACGGACGGCGACCGACTCGAGTCCGAAACCGAGCCCGAAACTGAAACCGAGACGCCGCCGGTGCTCACCGGCGACGCGATCGAAGGGGCGCAGGTCGCCCTTCGGAGCGACGACGGCGACTGGCGGTGGCGGGTGCTTCGCCGCGAGGCGCTCGCGGAGAGTCCCGCGCGGGCCTCGACCCGGTCGACGGCGACGGACCGAATCGAACGGACTCGAGACGCGATCGACGCTGCCGGGCTCCGCGAAGTAACCGACGCTGCCGTGCGCGTCTATCGCGACGAGGACGGCAGCTGGCGGTGGACGCTGGGTCGCGCGGACGGCAGCCGCGTCGGAAGCGCAGCCGAGGGCTACGACGACCGCGAGGCTGCTGAAGCCGCGGTGAGACTCGTGAAAGATTGCGGCCCCGAAGCCGACGTCGTCGACGTCGAGGAGGGGGCGATCACGATCGCGAAGCGCCGCGATCGGTGGCAGTGGCAACTGGTCGACGACGAGCGAACGCCGCTGGCCGCCGGCGCGGACGGCTACGAACGGCGCACCGACGCCGTGGCAGCCGCCGACACGTTCGTCGATCGGATCGCGGACGCACGCGTTCTCGACGTCGACGCGTTCGGCGTCGAACTCTACGAGTCTGGGACGGTTGCGCCGGGGCCGAAGCCGGAATCGGGGCCGGACCGAGAATCGGAGTTGGATCAGGAATCGAAGTCAAATCAGGAATCGGAGACCGAACCGGGGGAAGAAGAGAACGGAGAAAACGGCACGTGGGCGTGGCGTCTCGTCGACGAGGACAGCGATATCATCGCCGACGCACCCTCCGCATTCGAGACTCGACCGGCCGCCGAAGACGCCGCGACAGCAGCCCTCGCAGCCCTCGAGGATACGGTCGTCACCGATGCGGGGGAGCCCGCGTTCGAACGGTATCCCGACGCTGCCGGTGACGCCGACCGCAGCCGGACCGGCGACGACGATGGCGCAGGTAGTGACGGCGACGCCTGGCGCTGGCGGCTCGTCGACGACGCCGGCCGAACCGTCGCTCGAGCGCCGGATGCCGCGTCGACGGTCGACGAAGTAGAACGAGCCACCGAACTGATCCGCGAGGCGGTGTCCGACGCGCCCGTGCTCGAGATCGACGAGGCGGCGTACGAGGCGTACTCCGATCCCGATTCCGCGCCGGAAGACAACCGCGTTGGAGATCGCACGGAGGCGGACTCCGGTGGCAACTCGAGAAACGACGAAAGCGACGCGGCCGAAGGGACCACCGCTGTCGCTGACGGCACAGGAACTGAGACGGCCGGCGCGCGGTGGCGCTGGCGGCTCGTCACGGCCGACCGAGACGTGGTCGCCGAGAGCGCGGCGTCATACAGCGACGCAGCGGACGCGACGACAGCGCTCGAGCGCATCCGCGAGGACGCCCGCGAGGCCGACGTCGTCGCGTTCAAGACGGCCGCGTTCCGCGTTTACGAGAACGACGACGGGGACTGGCGGTGGCGGCTGCTCGACGAGGGCGGTGCCGTCCTCGGCGACAGCGACGGCGAGCACGACTCCCGCAACGAAGCTATCGAGGCGATGCTGACGCTCAAGGAGCGCGCACCCGACGCCGACGTCGTGGAGATCGACGCGCCCGAATTCGAACTGTTCACCGACGAGGACGGGGTGTGGGCCTGGCGGTTGATCGACGCCGCCGGGCGCCGCGTCGCGACGGCGCCGACGACCTACGCGAGCCGAGCGGCCGCTCGGGCGGCGGTAGACCGCTTCCGCGGTCAGTCAGACAGCCCCGTCCACGCGGTCGAGGGTGCGACGTTCCAGCCCGCCGTCGCCGACGGTGCGTGGCGCTGGCGGCTCGTTCACCCGACCGGCGAGACGCTGGCCGTCTCCGGAAGCGAGTACCCAACCCGAGACGAACTCGAGGACCGAATCGACGACGTTCGCGAGACGGCGGCCGCCGCTCGATCGTACACGACCGGCGCGGTGACGGTTCAACTCGTCGGCAGCGAGACCTGGCGCTGGCGGCTCCTCGATCGCGACCGCGAGCCGATCCTCGAGTCGGCGACGGCCTATTCCAGCCGAGCGGCGGCCCGGGACGCCGTCGACGAGCTCGAGAAGGCGTCGATGTCAGCCGTCCCGATCTTCGCGATCGACGCCGGAGCGGCCGCGGTCTGGCTCGAGCAAACCGACGAGGGCTGGCGCTGGGACCTGATCGATCGCGGCCGGGAGGTCCTCGCGACCGCGGTCGAGACGGCCGATAAATCCGATACGACGGCGGCCGTCGACGATATCCAGCGGCTGGCGCCGCTCGCCGAGCGGATCGACGTCGCCGAGGCGTCGTTCGACGTCGTCGAGCGAGACGACGGCTGGCGCTGGCGTCTCCTCGACGGCGACGGCCACCCCGTCGCGATCGGCGACGAGACGACGGAGACGAAAGCGGCCGCTCGCGACGGGATAGACGATGTTCGGTCACTCCTCGAGTCGGCGAGCGTCTTCGAACTCGAGGGACCCGCCTTCGAACGCTACCGGACGAACGGCGACGAACCGTGGCAGTGGCGACTCGTTGACGAGAACGGCGAGACGCTGCTCGAGAGCGCACAGGCCTACGAAACGCGGGAGGCGACACAAGAGGCGATCGCGGCGCTGCAATCGCACGCGACCGACGGCAAGGTGACGGTTGCCGAGTGAGGCGAGCGGCGGCGCAGCGAGACGCGGCCGTCAATCGGTCAATCCTGTTCGTCGCCGGCGCCGGAGACCTGCCCCTTCCCCTGCCACTGGACGTCGTCGCTCGCCGTCGTCGTCTGCGAGCCCGGCGCGTTCTCGTACAGTTGCTCGAGGTGGACGAGCGTCTGCTCGACGGAGTACTGCTCGACCGCGGCCCGGGTCTCCCAGTCGGCCGCGAGGCAATCCTCGATCGTCGCGGCCATTTCCTCGCGGTCGCCGTACTCGAATCGCATCCCGTTGGCGGGTTCGATCGTCTCGTCGAACGGCGGGACGTCGGCGGCGACGACGGGCGTCCCGCAGGCGTTGGCCTCAAGCGTCGACAGTCCTAGCGTGTCGCCTCGCGAAGCGGTCACGAAGGCGTCGATCGAGGAGTAGAATACGGGGAGTTCCTCCCGGGGGAGGAAATCGCGCAGCGTCACGTTGTCGGGAGCCTCGGCCTCGAGGTGCTCGCGGCGCGGCCCTTCGCCGACCACGACGAACTCGTACTCGGGGAGCTCCGCGGCGACGCGGAGGATCTCCTCGACGTTCTTCTCCATGCTGAGCCGGCCGCTGTAGCCGACGACCGTCTGCTCGGGGTCGGGATACCAGTCGGTCGCGGTCGACTGGAAAAAGTCCATGTCGATCCCGACCGGGAGTTGGACGTGGTTGACGTTGCGGTCGATCCGATTCGTCGAGGCGGTGACGACGTCGAAACTTCGGAGGAAGGCGGTCTCCGTCGGCACGTAGAATTTCTTGAGCAGCCCCGCGATCGCCTTCGATTTGACGCTCTGGTGGAAGTACTCCTCGATCGGCGTGTGGTGCGTGTAGACCGTCGGCAGGTCGTGTTTCCAGGCGTAGTAGCGCCCGAGCAGGCCGACCGGCGCCGGCCCGTGACAGTGGACGACGTCGAGGTCGGGCAGCGCCGACGCTCGCTTCGTCAGCGGTATCCGGTAGCCGGAGTAAAAGGGATTCGGCATCGACCGGACGGGAATCTCGCGCTCGTCCGGCTCGTAGTCGCCGTCGGGGTAGACCACGTACACCTCGTGGCCCCGCCGCTCGAGCTCCTCGCGCCAGAGGTCGATCGTGTACGTTACGCCGTCGATCTCGGGGAAGTAACTGTCGGTGAAGAAGCCGATCTTCATTCAGACCACCTCCGCGTACAACCGCTCGTACGCCTGTGCGATCGTCTCGAGCGAGAACCCCTCGCTGCGCTCGCGCGCGTTCGATCCGAGTCGGTCCCGAACGTCGGGATCGCGCAGGGACTCGATGGCGTCGACGAACGACGTGGGGCCGCCGTCGGTCGCGACGGCCGCATTCGAGTCTGAGTTTGCGTCCGCCGCAGTGCTCGAGCCCGCTGCGACCTTCAGACAGTCCTCGCCGTTCTCGAGCCACGAGAACGTGTCGATGTCCCGGACGACGACGGCTTTGCCGGCGGTCATCGCCTCGAGTAGGGCGATCCCCTCGTTCTCCTCGTGGGTCGGGAAGAAGAAGATATCCCCCGCTGCGTATGCACCGCGGATGTCGTCGATAAAGCCGGTGAAGGTGCAGTTCTCGGGCGCGGAGTCGATCAACTGCTTCGTCTCCCGCCCCTTCAGCGAGCGGTCGATCGGCCCGAACCACGCGAAGTCGACGTCGGGCAACTGGCGCGCCGTCTCGACGAACGTCTCTAAGCCCTTCCGCTTGATCACGTGGCCGACGAGGAAGACGACCGGCGGCTCGAGGTCGTACCGTTCTAAATACTCCTCGCGGAGCGACTCGAACCCCTCGAGTTTCTCGCGGTCGACGCCGTTCGAAATGACCTGCGTCGGCGTGGACCCGTCGACGTACCCCTCGATCAGCCCCCGGTTGTACTCGGAGGGACAGACGAGCGCGTCGGCCAGTCCGTACGCGCGCTCGAGGTACGGGCGCAGCGGCTTCGCGAGGGCGTTCGTAAACCGGAAGCTGTCGCCGAAGTCCTCGGCGGTGACGTGCGTGTGGGCGACGACCGGGATCCCGCGCTTCCGGGCCCGTCTGGCGTACCAGACCGATCGGGGCCCCATGAGGTTGCAGTGGAAGACGTCGGCCTCGAGGGTCGGCTCGGTCGTGTACTCGAGGTCGAGCCGGTCCAGCATCTTGCGCTGGTGGGCGACGGACTCGCGGATGCCGCCGGTGACGTGGTCCTCGAACTCGAAGTAGTGGCTGATTTTCATGGGATCACTCGTGGCGCTCGTGGTACTCGCGGTGCGGTTTCGCGGTCGCGCGGACGGCTACTCGACGGTCAACCACGGGACTTCCATGAGCGGCGGGATGTAGGTCTCGATGTGGTGTTCCCAGACCCCTTCCTCGCCGAAGGCCTCGCCATGGTCGGCCGTGACGACGACGTCGCCGTCGAGTTGCTCGACCAGTTCGGCGACCGACTCGAGGGCGATCCGCAGATTCTCCTCGTAGAGCGCCATCGCAGCCCCGCGGGTCCCGTTCTGGACGAGGTCCTTGGGGTCGAGCTCGAGCCACAGGCCGGCCTTCTGGGCGATCTCCTTGCCGTCCAGGGCGGACTCGATCTTCGGCCGGACGGCGTCGCCCAGCGAGGAGAGGACGCCGTCGTCCCCGTCCTCGCTCTCGCCCTGCTTTTTGATCCCCTTCTGGATCTGCTCGAGCTTCTGGCCCTTGCCGCGCGCGAGGTAGGGCGCGTGGGGTTGCATGTAGTGGATCACCGTGCGATCGGCTTCCTCGACGAGGTCCCGGTGCTGTTCGAACGACTCGGCGAGGCTATCCGGCGGGACCGTTCCGAGATCGTCGTCCCAGCCGTGGTCCCAGACGTCGACGACCTCGCTGATGTGCTCGTTGGCGGTCCACTCGTAGTCGCAGCTGGCGCCCCACTTGAGTTCGTTCAGCGGAATCCCGAGATCGTTGATGAACGGGTTGCTCGAGAAGTACGCGATGTCGTGGTCCCCCGTGAAGGTGCGGTACGCCCACTCCGGCGTCGACGACCCCTTACTCCGTCGTTTTTCCAGCGAGCCCTCGAGGAACTCGTCGTAGACGTCGCTGAACACGTCGTACCGGCACGCGTCCAGGACGAGGCAGTAGTCCCACTCGGACTCGAGAAACCGCTGGTCTTTCATCGGTTACTCGTTCTTTCCATCCGATTCCCATATCTTTACTGGTCTGGACTATCTTCGGACGTTACCTATTCACGAGCGCGAATCGCTTCCGTACGTCGCGCTCGGACCGACCTCTCGGCTGGGGTGACTGTCGTTCCCTGAAACCGGCTGAAACGCGTATCAAACGGGACGAGAAGACCTATATGCGGTTCGTTCCGGAATGTAGCCGACCGGCCGTGATCGAACCGTCCTCCGATCCGGTGATCGTTCGAAATCGTACAGCGCGAGGTGATCGAGTATCGACCGCGGGACGCTGATCGCGCTCGTCGCGGTCGCCGCCGTCCTCGGCAGTCTCGGTCTCGGACTTGGATTCGGCTCGAGCGGCGCAGCGTCGTCCGGCGGCGACGCCGCCGCGGACGCCGACCCCGAACCGATGGTGACGGTGGGTGCCGACGACGGTTCCGCGCTGTGGCCGTACACGAGCAAGGCGACGGCGTTCGAGGAGCGAACGCTGCCGATCAACGTCGTGATCGAGGGGTCGCCGGCGGAGACGCGACGCCAGTTCCTCGATCGAGGAGAGGGAGCGTGGAACGAAACGACTCCCGAACAGGAAGATCTCAGCGAGGCCGCCCCTGACGAGCCGGAGAGCACGACGACGGCGTGGCGACGCGCCGACGGCTCGACGCGGTACACCTACGTCGCCGGCGGGGGCGACTCGGCCGGCGGACGGTGGCTCGACGAGCACTACCGGCTCCACGACGGCGAGTACCTCGGCTCGCGCCAGCACGTTCGAGCGTACGCGCCGCCGGACGATACCGACGGCGAGTGGACGGCGATTCAGGCCCACAGCGAACACTGGGACTGGTTTCGGCTGAGCCACACCGTCGACAGCGTCGAGCGGTCCCAGCGCTACGTCGAACGCGAGTTCATGGACCGCGACCCGGCGGCCGTCTCGCGCGTCCACCTGGGCAACGATCGCGGCTCGGACGCCAACGGGTGGGTGACGACCGTCGGCTTCGAGGACGGCTTCCCGGTTCGTCTCGCGGCCGTCGCGCTGGTTCCGAGCGCGATCCTCACGCGCCGAACGTCGGCGCTGCGACCGATCCGCGACGCGATCGGCGCGCGACCCGCTCGAGGGGCCGCGCTGGCGGGGTCGCTGCTCGGTCTCTACCTCTCCGTTCGGTTCGGTGCGATCGCCGTCGAGACCCGAGTCCCGGGTCTCGATCCGCGACTCATCGCGGGTACGTTCTACCCGGTGCTCGCGATCGGATTACCCTGCTGTACGTACTATCTGTCCCGGTCGCTCGATCGGACGACGGCCTTCGCCGCCACCGCGGTCGGGTTCGCGCTCGCGATCCTGCTCGATTACACGCTCCTCGGGGTCACGCGGCTGCCGCTCAACGTCTTCGTCCATCGGTTCTCGACGGCGATCGCGCTCGGATTCGTCGCCGTCGGTGCGTCCCACACGGTCCGAATCGATCCGGAAGACCACGATTACCTCCGGCTCGGCGTGCTCCTCTGGACCGTGACGTTACTCGTCCCGCTGCTTCGATTCCTGTGAGCGCCGAGATCCACCCGCCTCGGCTTCGGCCTCGGCCTCGACCTCGACCTCGACCTCGACCTCGAGATCGTCCGGACTGACGTACGGACGCGACCACGGCGACGTTACCCGGGTGTACCCGACGACGCCGGCGAAGGTAGCGGCGTAACAGAGCCACCGCGGGAGGCCGAACGCGTGGATCCAGACGGTCGCGACCAGCGCCCACGCGCCCAGAACGACCACGTCGCGGCAGATCCGTTCGCCGTTGTGGCGCAGGTACGCGAGCAGCCGACGCCGTCGCGACGCGACGATCGGACGGGAGTCGCGATCCGGCCCGTCGGGCCGCGGTCGCTCCGTCTCGGCGTCCGGATCGGGGGAAGCGCGGATTTCGTTCGCGTTACTCACGGTTGTCCCGGTGTTCGGGACCGGTCGCATACGCTTTTTGGTCCCGGTCCTGGTCCTGGTCCTGGTCCCGGTCCCGGAGTCGGACGGTCCGCCGGACCGTCGGACCGTCGACCGGCGGCGGCACCGAGAGTAGAAAAAACACTAATATCTCGCACAGGAAACGGAATCCGATGCGCTCACAGTTGCCGCCTCGAGACGCGAGGGTGACCGGCCGTGACTGACCGTTCGACCCCCGCCCGCCGCCGCGTACGGTCGGCGCTCTCGCGGAATCGGCTTCGACTCGTCTTCGTCGCAGTACTGGTCCTCTCCGGGGCCGTCCTCGCCGTGTCGGCGTCCAACACGCTGTCGACGGCGACCGAAGCGGACGTTCCGGACGCGCCCGAGACGACCAACCACACGGTCGTCACCGAGTCCGGACGCGCCGGGACGATCACCGCGTACGCGCCCGACGGCGACGTGCTGTACTACAACAACACGCGAACCAAGTATTTCGACGTCGATCCCGTCGAGGGCGATCCGCTGACCGTCGAGTACGCCGCGACGGACACGATCCACAGTTCGGGACCGAACTGTCAAGATCCCCCGTGCGCGCTGAACGTCCTCGAGCGCGCCGACTTGGAGACCGGCGAGGTCGAGGTCCTCTACGAGCGCTACGACTACAAGGAACACGCCGGCGAGTGGCACGACGTCGACCGGATCAACGAGACGCACGTCCTCGTCGCCGACATCGTCGCCGATCAGGTGTTCGTCGTGAACACCGAGACCGAGATCGTCGACTGGCTCTGGGACGCACAGAGCGAATTCCCGGTCGAGGGCGGCGGCCCCTATCCGGGCGACTGGGCGCACATCAACGACGTCGAGTACATCGAGGAGGGCGTCCACGAGGGCCACGTGATGGTCAGCCTCCGGAACCAGGATCAGGTCGTCTTCATCGATCCCGAGGAGGGCCTGCTCGAGGACTGGACGCTCGGCAGCGAGGACGACTACGACGTCATGTACGAGCAACACAATCCGGATTACATTCCCGAATCGCGGGGCGGGCCGGCGATCGTCGTCTCCGACTCCGAGAACGGCCGCGTCGAGGAGTTCCAGCGCGAGGACGGCGAGTGGACTCGCACGTGGGAGTGGGCCGACGAGCGCATGCAGTGGCCCCGGGACGCCGACCGACTGCCGAACGGCAACACCCTCGTCACCGACACGCACGGTAACCGCGTCGCGGAGATCGCACCGGACGGCGAGATCGTCTGGCAGGTCGAGTCGACGCTGCCCTACGAGGCCGAACGGCTCGAGACCGGCGACGAGAGCGCGGGCGGCCAGAGCGCGCAGGAGCTGGGGCTCGAGTCGCAGACGGTCGACGCCGCCGATGACGACGACGGGCTCGGCGTCCTCGCGGCGCTCAGCGGCGTCGTCGACGTGATCGTTCCCCATCGGATTCAGAACGGGATCCTCTTCGCCGCGCCGGTCTGGATGGGCCGGCTCGAGTTCGCCGTCGTCGGCGTCGCCCTGCTGACGGGGCTGAGCTGGGCCGGCCTCGAGACCAGGTGGCGCCTTCGCGACGCGGGAATCGGCTTCCGTAGCCCGGTTCACCGGCGCGGCGGCGACTGAGCCTCTCGTTGACAGACCCCAAGATACGTGGCAGTAGCGTTCGAATGACAGTCCGATGGAGGGAGCGCGGATCCTGTTTCTGGCCGGTGCGCTATCCACGCACGCCTTCGTCGGGTACGCCCTCGTGCGGGGGTTCACCGACGCCGATCCGCGGTTCGGCGCCCTTCTCGGTCTCGTTCCCGACGCCGATTTCCTGTTTCCCGCGGCGTGGGGGTGGCCGTTCGTCCACCGCGGGCTCACGCACGCGCCGCTGTTCGTGGCGGCGCTCGTCGCCGGCGCGTACGCGATCCGCCGGGATCGGGACCTCCCGCTGGCCGTCGGGCTGGGGGTCGGCTCCCACGTCGCCGTCGACTCGCTGTCGCCGATGGGTATCCCCTGGCTGTTCCCGCTCGAGGCGAGCCCGAGTCTCGGTCTTCCCGTCCACGGTCCGGCGGCGACGGCGCTGCTCTGGGCCGGCGCCATCGGCATCCTCGCGAAGCTGACGACCGACCTGCCGTCGATCCGCTGACGGCGTTCCGCCTCGGTTCCGATTTCCGGTCGACCTCGACGGCCCGTCGAACTCGAACCGACGGCTGATCAGATCGGCGGAACGCTCGCCGACGAAAAGCCGATCGCCAGGGCCAGCGAGGAGAGTAACGCGCCCGAACCGAGGAGCAGCAGCGCCCTGTTGATCCGGCCGTGCTTGGACGGGAACCAGTCGAGCGTCACGTGGGCCGCCGACACCGGGGCGAACGGGCTGATCCCCATCGGCGTCACGACGTCGCCGGCCAGATGGGCGAGCACGCTCCCGGTCCCGACGGCGAAGCCGAAGCGAAACGCGGACACGGACGTGGACGAAGTCGCGGTCGCGTCGACGAGAAGCGTCGTTCCGACGCCGGCGAACAGTCCGACGAGAACGGCGAACCAGACCGTATGCGTCGGCCCTCGGTGAGGTATCCGCGGGAGCAACTCGTCGATATCCGGAAGGGGCGCCAGTCCGACGACGAGGACCGTCCCCAGCACCGCCGTCTCGAGCGACCAGCGGGCGCTCACCAGCGGGACGAACGGGGCGTACAACAGCGCGTTGAATCCGATGTGGCCGTCCTTGTACATGCCGAACGCACGCGGGGTAGATACGAACTGTCCGGGCCGAACGGGGATGAACTGCTCGTTCGAGGCGTTCGATATGGTCGGGATGCTCGAGATGCTCGAGACGCCCGAAACACTCGAGACCCGACCGATCACGCCAGCAGGTGGCCGCCGAGCAGGTACAGCGCGGCGAGGATCGACTGGAACGACAGCGAGCCGATCGCCGAGAGGACGACGAACGAACGGCCGTTCATCTCGGAGAGTCCCGCCGGGATCGTGACCAGCCCGCGGACGAACAGCATCGTATTGCTCCCCGCGACGGCGAGGCCGCCCCAGCGGTCGAACCACCCGTCGAACCGCTCGAGCCGCGATTCCGTGACCGGAACCCACCGCTTTTGAAGGACGTACTCCCGGCCGGCGCGCCGAACGAGGCAAAACAGCAGGAACTGGCCGGCCGTCGTTCCGACGACTGCGACCGCGACGATCGCGGCCGACTCGGGGATCGACGACCCGATCAGCGCCAGCGCCGCCGGCACGACCAGCTCGCTCGGCATGAACCGCAGCAACATTGCGCCCTCGAGAATGCAGACGCCGAGCAACACCGCGTACCCGAACTCCGACGCGAACAGGGATTCGAGCCACGGCGGGACGCTCCCGAGCTGTAACACCGCCATCGGTGGCGGCTACGACGGCCCGTCCGTAAGCCTTGTCGGTTCCGACGGGAGATCGAGGCGACCGCCCCGACCCTCGCTCGTCGCTCGAGGTGCTGCGAGCATCACCGTAACGCCCGGACGCCGAACGCGGACACCGACACGCCGCCGATGATCACCGGCATCCAGTAAATCGCGCCGCGGAAGATGAGGACCGCGGCGGTGATGGCCGACGCCTCGATGCCGGTCGTCGGCACGAGCAGCGACACGAACGCGGCTTCGATCCCGCCGAGGCCGCCGGGGAGGGGAGCCGCACCGGCGAGGTTCGCAAGCGGGATCGCAAACAGGAGGACGTACACCGGAACGGAGTGACCGAGCGCGGCGAACGCCGCCATGAGCGCGGCCACCTGAAAGAGCCAGCCGGCCAGCGACAGCCCGACGACGAGCGCGAGGCGCCACCGGTCGGTCCCGACGCGCTCGATGTTCTCGAAGAACCGCTGCAGCCGCTCCGTGAGGTCCGCCTCGAGCTGCTCGGGGTCGAATCGCTCGAGGCCGAGCAGGCCGAGGCGGGGCGCGATGACGGCGGGCAGTCGATCGACGACCTGCTCTCGGTAGCGCCAGACGAGCGCGATACCCAGGACGATACCGCCGATCAGGACGACCGCCGTGCCGACGGCGTCCTCGAGGCGCTCCCCGACGGCGGCGGTCGTCGCGTAGTAGCCGACGCCGACGAACACGAGCGAGATGGAGGGGACGACGTTGAGGACGTCGACGCTCGCGATGCCGACGAGACCGGTCTCGTAGCGGGAGTCCGACACCTTCGAGATGAGTCCCGCGGCGACCGGTTCGCCGCCGGCCTGGCCGAACGGCGTGACGTTGTTGGCGAAGACGGCGCCGGCGTAAACGAGAAACGCCGTTCTGACCGACACGCCGACGCCGAGCGCGGCGAGGACGGTGCGAAGCATCAGGCTCCACGAGAGCAGCCAGCAGAGCGCGAGTGCGAACGTGAGCGCGACGAAGGTCGGCTCCGCCGACAGCAGCGAGTCGATGATGCGATCGGCGCCGACGAGAAAGAACAGCACGGCGAACACTGCGATCGCCCCGACCGCTCCGAGGAGCAGTACCCGCCGGTTTCGCCTGTCCATAGGGGATATGATTCGTTCGTGAACTTGAAACGTCTGATTGTCGTCGGGCGAACGCGGACGATCGGAGTCGCCACTTCAATCGTTTTATTGGGGTGGCACCAGTGCCATCCGGTAATGGACGGGACACGCCAGTCGAACGTGCTTTTCGTCGTTTTGGACACGGTCCGCAAGGATCGTCTCGGCCCCTACGGATACGACCGGGGGACGACGCCCGCCCTCTCGCGGTTCGCCGAGGAGGCGACCGTCTTCGAGTCGGCGGTCGCGCCCGCACCGTGGACGTTGCCGGTCCACGCCTCCCTGTTCACCGGCCTGTATCCGAGCCAGCACGGCGCCGATCAGGGGAGCCCGTACCTCGACGACGACGTGACGCTCGCGTCGATCCTCTCGGCGGCCGGGTACGATACGGCCTGTTACTCCTCGAACGCCTGGATCACGCCCTACACCGGCCTCACCGACGGGTTCGACGCGCAGGATTCGTTCTTCGAAGTCCTCCCCGGGGACGCGTTTTCGGGTCCGCTCGCTACCGTCTGGCAGACCATCAACGACAACGAGTACCTGCACGAACTGGCGTCGAAACTCGTCAGGATCGGCGCGATGGCCCACTCGAAACTCGCCAGCGGCGAGAGCGCCGACTCGAAGACGCCCTCGGTGATCGACCGGACGCGGTCGTTCATCGACGGCAGCGACGGCGACGAGGGCTGGTTCGCGTTCGTCAACCTGATGGACGCCCACCTGCCCTACTACCCGCCCGAGGAGTACCGCGAGGAGTTCGCCTCCGGCGTCGACCCCGACGACGTCTGCCAGAACTCCAAGGAGTACAACTCCGGCGCGCGCGACATCGACGACGACGAGTGGGAGGCGATCCGCGGCCTCTACGACGCCGAGATCGCGCACATGGACGCCGAACTCGGCCGCCTGTTCGACTGGCTCCGCGAGACCGGGCAGTGGGAGGAGACGACCGTCGTCGTCTGTGCCGACCACGGCGAACTCCACGGCGAACACGACCTCTACGGCCACGAGTTCGCCCTCTACGACGAACTAATCAACGTGCCGCTGCTGGTCAAACACCCCGAACTCGAGGCCGACCGGCGCGAGGACCTCGTCGAGTTGCTCGACTGCTATCACACGGTGCTCGACGCGCTGGACGTCGATCCCGACGCCGCCCTCGACGCCGGAGACGGAGACAGCGACGGCGACGACGGAGACGGGGTCACGCCGTTCGATCCCACCCGCTCGCTGCTCTCGAGCGGGTACCGCGCCTTCGAGGACGCTGCGGACCCGGATCCGGGACAGCGCGCGGTTCTCGACGGGGACGGCGGGAACGACGAGGAACCGGACGGCGGAGCCGACTACGCCTTCGTCGAGTACGCCCAGCCCGTCATCGAACTCCACCACTTGGAACAGAAAGCCGGCGAAGCGGGGATCGACCTCCCCGACGACCACCGCGCGTACTCGCGGCTGCGCGCAGCCCGCAGTACCGACGCGAAGTACGTCCGCGCGGATCGTATCCCCGACGAGGGCTACCGGCTCGACGAAGACCCGGACGAGGAGTCTCCCGTCGACCCGACCGAGGACGACGTCGTCGCCGCTGCCGACGCAGCGCTCGCTCGCTTCGAGAGCGTTGTCGGCGGCGCGTGGGACGATCCGACCGAGACGGCCGGCGACGACCGGGACGCCCTGGCCGACGCCGACGAGGAAACGCGCGACCGATTGCGCGAACTCGGCTACCTCGAGTGAGGCGATCGACCCGCTACTCGAGTAGCGAACTGCCCGGTCAATCGCCGACGTCCGTCTCCGACGCGATACCGTCCTCGGCGTCGTCACCCGCTGGAGCGGGGACCCGTTCGCCCTCCACGTGATTGACGAGCCGCTCAGCGGCGGCGACGCTCCAGCCGGCGAGCAGGACGCCGGCGACGACGTCGATCGCCCAGTGGATGCCGAGGTACATCGTCGAGAAGACGACGCTCGCAGCGACGACCGACGCGATCGAGAACCACAGCCGCTGGTCGGCGCGGGATCGCCACGCGAACAGCAACACGACGACCGCGAGCGACGTGTGTAGCGAGGGGAAGACGTCCGTGTTCGCCGAGACCGCCGCCGTGAGGTCCTGGGTCTGGGGATAGATCTGATACATCAACCCGTCGACCGTCGAGAGGTGGTTGCGCGGCCCGTAGGCGATAAACAGCGTGTAGCAGATCGAACCGACGAGATAGTTGAGCAGGTACGCGACGAGGAGTTCCTTGAGGCGGCGCTGCAATCCCGCCGCGAAGTACAGGATCGGCGCGGTCACCAGCAGGTACGGGAAGCCGAACATGTACATGGCCGAGAAAAAGCCCACCGTCGCCTCCGGAACGACGTCCTGCAGGACGGCGACGAGGTCCCCCTCGACGGCGTATATCTCCGCGGTGATATCCCAGTCGAGCGCGTGGGATATCCGGAGACTGAGTCCGTGCGTCGCTCGTTTTGCGACGAAAAACAGCGCCGCACCGCCCAGATAGGGGGCGACGTCGAGAAGCCGCGGCCCGAGCCGCGCTCGCGTTCGGCGAACGTCGGCCCGATCGAGACAGAGGCCGCAGGTGCTGACGAGGCCGATACAGACGGCGAGCGACGTGAGGGCGACGACGAGTGACAGTGCCATCGATTGTCGAGGGGAGGGGGACGATTGTACTCGGCTCCGGGCCACAAGCGAGTCCGTGCCGACGGTTTTCGGGCGGTCGTTCGGAGTCAGCCGACGGTATCGTAGCACCTGATAGCTGACTGTCGCGTTCGTATCGGCTCAGATTCGTTCATCAGTTGATAATCTTACGAAAAGTGATTCTCACAGAAGATAGTATTCGTTCGTCTCAGCGGCTGGAAGATCACACTCGCGGTTCCGATCGGCGCCCTCACTGCGCACCGCGGGCTCGGCGGACGTCGATTTCGCCGTCACCGCGCCGCTGGTAGGGTTTTTCGTCGGTGCGACGAGCGTCGTCCTCTGAACGGGCGCGTTGTTCGTACCTCGAGCGTCGAGACTCGAGTCGCAGCGCAGTCGGCCAATCCGTGTTGGAACGAGCCTTTTCCGTGCCCGGCGCGGAGCGGTCGGCCGTATGGATCCGCACGCACATCCGACGCCGGTGCCGAGGAGTCGGCCGCCGGCGCGGCTCGAATCGCGACGCGACGACCGCCGTCCGGACGAGAAGCCGTGACTCCGAGGCTGACGAGACGGCAAGCGATCGTCGGCGCCGGGAGTTCGCTGGCCGGCGTCGGCGTCGCGGACGGCGAACCGCTGCCGGACTCGGAACCGGACGCGGCTGCCGTCGCCGACGCGGACCGCGAAACGGACTATCCGCGCTGCGTCTACATGGTGAAAGACGGCGCGTGGACCGTCGCGATGCCGGTCAACGTCCACGCTCGAGTCCCGGACGATGCGGGTGTGGACCCGCTCGCGGCCGTCACCGACGCGTTTACCGGCGGTTCCGCCCTTCGGTGGACGAGCGCGCTCCCCGACTCGAAAGTCGCTGCGTGGGACCGCAACGCCGGCGAACTCGTCGCACCCGACTTCTCCGTCCGCCGGCCGCGACTGGGCGACGGGTGGGCGCACGTCCACGTCTGGGCGGTCGACGACGCTCGAGCGGCGATCCACGCCCACCGGGACGTGTTCGATCCCGCCGCCGCGTACTTCCACAGCGGCGCGCAGTACGGCGCCGCCGCTCGAGACGCGCTGGCGCAACTGCGCGAGAACGGCTGGCGGAGCCGGGACGCCTACAGCATCGAGTACGGCGTAACAGAGGATCGACTCGAGCAGTGGGGCGAAACGGGCGATTCGAAAGCGATGCTGGTACCGTAAGCGGTCGGGGCCTCGAGACCGCGGCTCGATTTGAACAATTTACTCCGGAATGCCCCAGACCTCGTCGTCCCAGTCTCGAGCCGGAGTATCGTAGACCGGCCGATTTCGGTCGCGCTCGTCGAGGCGCTGCCGGTCGTCGTCGGACAGCTCCCAGTCGAACAGGTCGAAGTTTTCCTCGATGTGGGCGGGACTGGTCGAGCGCGGCAGCACGACGACGTCGCGGTCGACCGCCCACCGGAGGACGATCTGAGCGGGCAACTTGTCGTATTCCTCGGCCAATTCCTGAACGGCCTCGTCGCCGAAGACGTCCGTGCGCCCGAGCGGCGCCGCGGCCTCGATCACGGTGTCCGTCTCCCGGCAGTAGTCGACGAGGTCGGGCCGCTGGAGCCAGGGATGGAACTCGATCTGGTTGACCGCGATCGGGACGTCCGAGACGTGGTGGGCCGCGCTCAGCTGGTAGGCGCTGAAGTTCGAGACGCCGACGTTCCGGACGAGCCCCTCCTCGTGGAGCCGCTCCATCGCGTGCATCGTCTCCCGCAGCGAGATCGCGGGGTTGGGCCAGTGGATCAGGTACAGGTCGAGGTAGTCCGTCCCCAGCTTCTCGAGGCTCTCCTTGCACGACGCGATCACGTCGTCGTAGTGGAGGTTCTTCGCGAGGACCTTCGAGGTGAGAAAGAGGTCGTCGCGATCGACGTCGGCGTCGGCGAGCACTTCGCCGATCTCTTCTTCGTTCATGTAGCCCTCGGCGGTGTCGATGTGCGTGTAGCCCGCCTCGAGGGCCGCTTCCACGGACGCTTTGACTGTCTCGCCCTCGAGTTCCCACGTGCCGAAGCCGATCGTCGGCAGTTCGTCGCCACTCGGCAGGGTCTTCGTTGGGACTGTCATCGGTCACTAGATTCCCGCGAGAGGGCCAATAATCTGCTGGTCGCGGAAATCGGACTGGGTGCAACCGCAGCCATCCCCTGGAGAAAAGCCGACGAAACGACTCGTGGAAAGGGACACAACGAGTCGTGGAGCCCGCTTCAGGGTCGCGTTGAGTTTGCCGGCCGCGTCTCTGGCTTCCTAGTACTATACATACCCGCCACCTCGAGCGAGGTGGACGCGATCGGGTGTTTCGCCGGAAACGGTGTTCGAGGGCGCGCAATTCGGGACTTGCGGTTCGGTCCCGGACTCGAGATCGGCGACGATCGAACTCGAGAGTAAGCGACCTCCACATTGGCGGCCGAAGCACACGAATCGCGCTCCGATTTCCGACAATGAAACGACGGACCCTCATACTCGGTTTCGGAACGGCGGCGGGCGCAGGCGCGATCGTCGGTACCGGCGCCTTCTCGACGGCATCGGCGGAGAGACAGATGACGGTACGCGTCGTCGACGACGCGAGTTCGTTCCTCGCCCTCGAACCGGGCGAGCAGAACGGCGCGCACGTCAGCAACGAGGACGGCGAGGCGGTCAGCATCGATTTCGGCGGCGGCGACGCCGAGGGCGACGGCCTCGGGGTCGATACGGCGTACACGTTCGACGACACCCTGCGCATCCGGAATCAGGGGACCGAGTCCGTGTTCGTCTGGACCAGTACCGAGAGCGACGCCTTCGACGGCGACGACGTCTACCTCTATCACGAGGATTCGGAGGCGCCGCTGTCCGACGCGCGAGCGATCGAAGTCGACGTCGGGACGGAGATTCCGGTCGGCGTCTTCGTCGATACGACCGGCCTCGAAACAGACGCGTACGACGTCGGCGTAACGATTCAGGCGGCAGCCGACGATCCGAACGGCGACGCACCCGGCGAGGGCGGTGACGGGGAGGAAGGCGAACCGGTGTCGGATCCGATTCCGGCCGTCGCGCTCGATTCCGTCTCGAGCCTGCTCGACGCGAACGAGGAGCCGCTTACCGACGATTCGGTCGTCGCCATCTGGGCGGAGTCGACGGCGTACAACGGCGACGAAGACGGGAACGGAGACGCCGTCGACTATCCCGGCGGAACAGACATTCCGGTCGTCGCGCTCGACGGCACCGTCGTCGGACTCACAGGTCCGTTCGCGGCCACCGATACCGACTTCGGCGCGTACGGCAACGAGGAGTTCCTGCACAACGTCTACGACGAGCTGGTCGGCAGCGGCACCGTCCTGCACGACGAGGGACACGGCCAGTACTACACGCGCTCGTCGAACGGCGGCGACGACTTCCAGGCCGTCGGCGACTACCTCGAGGACGGCGGCTACACCTACGAGGCAACGACCGATCTCGAGTCGGACCTCGACGACGCGGCTGCAGTTGTGATCACCTCGCCATCGGACGCGTTCACCGACGGCGAACTCGCGGCGCTCTCGTCGTTCGTCGACGACGGCGGCGTGCTCTTCCTGCACGACCAGTCGGATCACAACAACTTCGACGAAACGACGAACCTCAACGAAATCGCCGACGAACTCGCGCTGTCGTTCCGGTTCAACGACGATCAGGTGTACGACGACCAAAACAACGATGGCGTCGAGTTCGTGCCGACCACGTCGAACTTCAACCTCGAGGAGTACCCCCAATTGTTTCCAAACCGTGAGGGACTCGGCAGCGAGTCCAAACTGAGCCCGTCGGAACAGTACGAGGTCGACGTCGTCGAAGTCGCGGACGGCGATACGGCCGACGTGCAGTTCGAGGACGGCACGGTCGAAACCGTCCGCATCCTCGGAATCGACACCCCCGAAACCGGGAACACGAGCGAGCGATTCGCGGAGTGGGAAGGCATCGAAGACGGTGAGGCGCTTCGCGACAAGGCCGACGCGGCGACCGACTACGCCGTCGACTTACTCGACGGCGAGACGGTGACGCTCTCGTTCGACGAGAACGAAGGGCTGCGGGGGAACTACGGTCGACTGCTCGGCGTTCTCGATCTTCCGGACGGCACCCGATACAACGAAGCCGTCCTCGAGGACGGCCACGCGCGAGTGTACGACTCCGGACTCGAGGCGCACGACGAACTCCGGGACCTCGAGGCCGACGCTCGCGCGGCCGGCAGGGGGCTCTGGGAACTTTCCGATCCCGCGGCGACGCCGGAGATCGGCGACGAGCCGGTCGAAGCGCTGTTTTTCCCCGAACCGGTCGAAGTCACGGGGAACGACGTTCCGGTGCGTTCCGAGAGCGGCGAGCCGCTCGTCGCCCTAGATGCCGACGCCAACGTCGCCGTCGTCGGTGGACCGCTCGTCGAGGAGAACTTCGAGAGCGACGAGGGCGGCCCCGGTATCGACGAGTTCGGCGTCTACCCGTTCCTGACGAACGTAATCGATGCGGTCGGTAGTGCGACCGGTCCAGTCCTCGTCGAAGGCGGTCACGGCCAGTTCGGCGCCGACTACGCGCTGTCGGCCGAAGACGTCGCCCACTACATGCGCTACCTCGAGGGGCAGGCCCCCGGCGACGAGGAGTTCATTGGTCTCGAGGCCGTCAACGACGTGACGAGCGATCCCGGGCCCGACCTGCTCGAGAACGGAGAGCCCGCAGCACGCGCACTGGTGCTCTCGAGACCGACGACGGAACTGACGGCCGCAGAGCGATCGGCGATCAGCGATTTCGCAGACGCCGGCGGCGCGGTGCTCCTGATCGGGACGGCCGCTAATACCGGCGCGCTCGAGTACTTCGACCCGCTCCTCGACGACCTCGAGACGGACGTCGGATTCACCGATACCGCGGTCACCGATGCGAGCAATTCCCTCGATGGCGATTCGTCGATTCCGACGACGACGAACTTCGACGACGCATTTGTAGAGTTGTTCACGGCGTTTACGCCCGATAGCTCATAAGCAGACAGCGGCGTCGAAATAACCGAACTCGACGAGGAAGCGGAGTACGTCATCCTCGAGAATACCGGCTCGGAGTCGGGTTCTCTCGAGGGCTGGGCGCTCGCCGATATCCACGGCGACGAATACGAATTCTCCTCGTTGACGCTGACGAGCGGCGAGACAGTGGTCATCTATACGGATCGGACATCGTCCGTCCCCGACGCCGATTACGATCGGGATTGGGGAAGCCCGGGCTACCAGGGATACGTCTGGCGTAACGACGGGGAGACGGCACCCTCGAGGACGCCGATGGGCGCGTCGTCGATACGTTGACGTACTGACCGTCGATCAGCCCTCGAGCGTACCGTTTCTGATTTCGATCGATCGCTCGCACACATTTTCTATAGTAGTACGCTACCGTACGTATCCGAATTAAATAAATTAATACTGATACGTTCTAATAGCTTTGCGACGGGAAAGAAATGACACCCTCCAGTAATTCGTCCACCCTCTCCGAGGCGGATATCTTCGACGTGCTATCGGACCCCCGCCGACGACACGTCGTTCGCGTTCTCGAGCGGCAGGGTGGGGCCGTGAGTCTCGACACGCTCGCTCGCCGAGTCGCCGCAGCGGAGAACGACATTCGTCTCGAGGCGGTCAGCTACCACCAACGCAAACGGGTTTACACCGCACTCCAGCAAGGGCACCTGCCGACGATGGACGATTGCGGTGTCATCGCTTTCGACAGCGATCGAGGTATAATAACGCCCACTGACGGATTGGCGGACGTGGAACGCTACCTGTCCGCCGTTCACGGCGACGGGCGTTCTTGGGACAACTACTCCGCTATCGCTTCTACCGTCGCTGTCGCTACGATCACAGCGGCGTGGATCGGGGCGTGGCCGTTTTCCCTTCTGGCGTGGTTTCACTGGACGGTGGTCCTCCTCGTCCTCTTCGTCGCGACGGCGACAGTTCAGACCGGCGCGTTGCCTCGAGTCGATCTGGAGTAACCGCAGTCGATCGACGGACGTTAACCGCCACTCCCCGTTACCGCAGCGTTCGATCCAGGAACGTGCCGATCGCGTCCGGACCTGCCGGCGGGTGGTCGGCGAGCGCCGTCTTCGTCGATTCGCCCGCCTCGAGATGGGCCGTCGCCGTCACGCTCTGTGCAGGCTGGGTAGTCTCGAGGACGTTCATCGCCGTCCGTTCGGAGTCGGCGCCCCAGACGTGGCCGAGGTCGTGGAGTTCGTAGAACGTCGCCTCGACCTGGACCTCCTGCAGCGCGTCGAACAGGAGCCGGCTCTGCTCGACGGAGACCACCTGATCCTGACGGCCGTGCATGATGCAAAACGGCGGCGTGTCCTCCGTTACGTAGGTGACCGGACTCGCGCGTCGAGCCTCGTCTTGATTTTCCGAGACCGGACCGCCGAGCAGAAGCGACTCGAGCGACGCCTCTCCGCCCGGCAACTCGAGCAGATCGTGGATCCCGTACCAGTCGACGACGGCCTGGACGGCCCCGGACTCGTCGGGCGCGACGTCCTTCGCGACGGCCGCGGCCGGGTAGACGTTGCCGGCGATTTCGGTCACGTCGTCGACCGCGCCGGCCAGCGCCGCCAGATGACCGCCCGCGGAGGAGCCCCACGTCGCGACCCGCTCGCCGTCGAAGCCGTACTCGTCGGCGTTCGCCCGGAGCCACCTGATCGCGGCCTTCACGTCGACGATCGGGTCGGGGAAGACCCCCCGCGGCGTCGGGTTCTCCGGGTCGACGTCGAACGGTAAGTCTACGTCCGCCGGGACTTCCGCTAGCCGGTAGCTGACGCTCGCCATCGCGCAGCCCCACTCGGCGGCGAACCGCTCGAGGTCGGGCGCGTTCTTCCGGGTCTCGAAAACCCAGCCGCCGCCGTGGACGTAGACGACGAGCGGCGTCGGACCGTCGGTTGCGGGGACGTAGAGGTCGAGTTTCATCTCGCCGGCCTCGCGCTCGGCGTAGGTGACGTCCTCGTAGACTGTGACCTCGACCGGGTTGTCTTGGTCACTCGAGCCGTCAGTGTCGCCGGAGCGGTCCCCGTTTCCGTTGGCGTTCGTCTCGTCGCTCGTGTTGGAATTCGAACAGCCGGCCATTACGACCGATCCGATCGCACCCGTTGCGCCTAAGAATTTTCGTCTCGGCACGCTCGTCCGGTTCCAGTGGTCCGCGGTCATCGGTGCGTCTACTGCAGGTTCGACGCCGACCGCAATATTACCGTTGGAAACAAACGATCACAGTAATCGTTCGGGAGATGTTCGCAGTGAAAGGAGGGGCGGCCGCTGCTTGCTATCTCCGTCGGAATAGGGACGACGAAACGGGTACCGTTCGGCCGTTACCGAGCCGACGGACCCGGAGCCGCCCGGTGCGGCGTTAGAACGGGAACAGCGAGTCGGCCTCGAGGTCGCGCTCGATCAGTTCGATCTCGTGGCCGTCCTGGTCCGTAGTGAACGCGTACATGTTGTCGTTGCTCTCGGGGTCGCGGTAGTCGTCGGCCTCGCGCTCGAGGAGCTGGTCCCAGTCCTCTGCGAGGTCGTCGACGCGGACGCAGAGGTGGCCCCAGGCGTCGCCCTGCTCGTAGCTGCGGCCGTCGTAGTTGTAGGTGAGTTCGACGGACATCGCCTCGTCGGGGGCGTCGCGGGGCTCGACGAAGTAGTTCGCGAAGGTGTCGGCCTCCCAGCGGCCGACCTCGTCGTACTCGAACTTTCGGGTCCAGAAGCCCAGCGCCTCGTCGGCGTCCTCGACGCGGATCATGGTGTGGTCGATCGACCAGAGCGCGCCCGCGTCGGGGTCGCGCTGGACGATCTCGATCTCGTGGCCGTCGGGGTCCGTGACGAACGCGTAGTCGCCGCCGCAGGACTCGGGGTCGCGGTAGTCGTCGACGCCCTCGTCCATCAGCTGCTGGTAGTAGTCCTCGAGTTCGCCCTCGGGAACGCGGACGGCGATGTGGCCCCAGGCGTCGCCCACTTCGGGCTCCTCGCCCTCGTTGTGGGTGATCTCGAGCATGGCCCCGTCCTCGTGCATGTCCTCGGGCCCGAGGTAGACGATGGTGAAGCCGTCGCCCTCGTAGCGGTCCTTCTCCTCGTACTCGAGGTGGGTCCGATACCAGTCGAGCGACTCCTCCAGATCGGCGACGCGAATCATCGTGTGGTCGAGGATTCCGTCCATACGCGAAACATCGCCTGCGGACCGCAAAAACGTGGCGGAGCCGGCGAAGCGGCCGATTAGTCGCTGCCGAACTCGGACTCCCCGTCGCGGTCCTGTTCGCGTTCGGGCCCGTGCTCGCGGTCGGGACCGCCCTCGAGCGACACCCTCTCCGCGGCGATCGGGTGCAGTCCCTTCCGACTCGCGTCGAGTTCGGAGAGGCCGTACACGAGGCCGGTCAGCAGGACGACGCCGAGCGGGAGAAACAGGAGCGGCGAGACGCCGAGGTAACCGTCGAGCAGGTAACAGATCACGACGACGAGCATGACGGTGACGGCGTAGGGGAGTTGCGTGCGCACGTGGTCGATCAGATCCGCGCCGGTGAACGTCGCGGACAGCACCGTCGTGTCGGAGATCGGCGACGAATGGTCGCCGAAGATCGCCCCCGAGAAGACGGCGCCGACGACGACCGGCATCGCGTCGAATCCGCCCGTGAGGTCGTAGGCGAGTTCGATCGCGATCGGCGTCACGATCCCCATCGTCGCCCACGACGAGCCCATCGTGAACGCGATGAACGCGGCGACGAACAGGACGACCACCGGGAGCAGGGCCGTCGGGATCGCGTCGCCGACGAGATTCGTGACGTAGGCCCCCGTCTCGAGGGCTTCCGCGACGGCGCTGATCGTCCACGCGAGGACGAGGATCGTGACCGCGGTCAACATGAGCCGGAAGCCGTCGAGCACGGTGTCGACGGCGGTGCCGAGGTCGAAGAGGTCGTAGGCGATCCCGATCGCGATCGCGGTCGCGACCATCGCGAACGAGCCCCAGACCAGCGCCCCGGCGAAGTCGCCGGCGCCGACGATATCGACGAAGACCTGCACGTACCCGTCCGCGGCCGCCGCACCCTGCACGGTCGTCGGCGCGCCGGCCTCGACCTGGGACGCCGTCCACGACTGGTAACCGGTCCAGAACGCCCCGGCCAGCGTGACCGCGACGAGGACGACCACCGGCGCGAAGAACGTCCGCAGCATCGGGCGCGTTTCGATCGGCGCGCCCAGATCCTTCTCGACCTCCTGGAGCGGCTGGGCGTCCTCGCGGCTCACCTTCCCGGTCGACCGCGCGCGGTGTTCGGCCTCGAGCATCTCGCCGTAATCGCGGCCGGTGTAGACGATCAGCCCGACCATCACGATCGCCAGCAGCGCGTACGTGTTGTAGGGGATCGACCGCACGAACGTTTCGAAGGCGGTCGGCGCTCCTTCCGCTCCGAGGCCCTCGTAGGCGTCGCCGATCAGCGAGAGCTGGAAGGCGACCCAACTCGAGAGGGCGATCGTCGCGACGGGGGCGGCCGTCGAGTCGACGATGTAGGAGAGCTTCTCGCGGGAGATGCGCAGCTGGTCCGAAATCTCGCGCATCGTCGAGCCGACGATGGCCGTGTTGGCGTAGTCGTCGAAGAACATGGCCATCCCGAGGAACCAGGTCGTCAGCCCGACGGTCCGCTGGGTTTGCAGCCGGGCCGTGGCCCACTCGCGGACGGCGGTCGCGCCGCCGAGGCGCCAAATGAGCGCGACGCCCGACCCGAGCAGGAGCGTAAACAGCAGGATCTGGACGTGAAAGCCGTCGTCGGCGATGATCGCGCCCACGATCCAGTCGAACGTCTGCGCGATGCCGAGGCTCTCGGTGTAGATGATCGCCCCCGACCAGATCCCCAGAAACAGCGACAGCATCGGCCGCCGGGTCGCGATCGCGAGGACGATCGCCAGCAGCGGCGGGACGAGCGAGAGGACCCCGAATTCGGACATCGTCCGTCACTCGACTGAGCAAGCGGATAATATTGCGCATTCCTCCGGTGACGGGACTTTCAGCGGTAGGCACACGAGCTGGCAAAACGGGAGAAACGAGATTCGAGATTCGATCCGCCTCAGCGCCGCAGAATCAGCTTCAGCACGTCCTCGTCCTCGAGCACGTGATCCTTGCCGACCTGCTGTTCGTCGTGGGTCGCGCTGGGGCCGGTGACGCGGGCGAAGCGGAACCGCTCTTCCATCTCGCCGCCGAGTTTCTCGATGGCCTCGCCGACGGTCGACCCCTCCTCGATGACCAGCGGCTCCTCCCAGTCGACGCCGCGGCCGGGCTTGTCCATGTAGACCCGGATGAGGCCGAGGTTCTCCCAGATCCGATCTTTCAGGGCCTCGAGGCCCTTCTCCTTCTCGGCGCTGATGAACGTCACTTCCTCGGGGTCGAGCCCGCGTTCGCGGAGTTCCTCGTCCACCGTTTCCTTGTAATCGGGCTCGATGAGGTCGACCTTGTTGACGCAGGTGATCGAGGGGATGTACTCGCGATTTTCCATCAGGCCGTCGACCAGCCGGTCGATGGTGACGGTCTCCTGAAGGTTGACGTCGGCGTTGACGTACCCGTGCTCGCGGAGCACGTGCTTGATCGTCTCCTCGTCTAAGTCCTGGTCGGTGCTCGAGGTGATCTTGATGCCGTCCTTGATCTTCGGGCGCACCGTCACTCGCGGCGGCTCCTGATCGACGCGGATGTTGATGTCGTACAACTCCTCCTGCAGGCGGTCGTACTGGTCGATCTCGAACACGGAGAGGACGAAGATGATCAGGTCGGCGTTGCGGACGACCGCGAGCACCTGCTGGCCGTCGCCCTTGCCCGCGGCCGCCCCTTCGATGAGCCCGGGAACGTCCAGCATCTGGATGTTCGCGCCGCGGTGGTGGAGCATCCCGGGGTTGACGTCCAGCGTCGTGAACTCGTAGGAGCCGGTCTCGCTCTCGGCGTTGGTCAGCGAGTTCAGCAGCGACGACTTGCCGACGCTCGGGAATCCGACCAGCGCGACGGTCGCGTCGCCGTGTTTCTCGACGGAGTAGCCGCCACCGCCGCCCGAACCGGATTGCTGATTCTCCAGCTTCTCCTTCTTCTCCGCGAGCTTCGACTTGAGCCGGCCGATGTGGGCCTCCGTCGACTTGTTGTAGGGCGTGTTGGCGATTTCTTCCTCGATCTCCTCGATCTCCTCCTCGAGCCCCATTTGTCAGTATCCAACCGCCCGCGCCGAAAAACACTTTCCATGCCGCCCGGTCGGTCGACTCGGGAACGCCCTCGAGGTCGAGGGCGATCAGTTCGCGCTGCCGCCGTCGCGGGTACGGGCAGGAGGGGCCTCGCCGCGTTGTGCCTCGTAATCGGCGACGGTCAGGGCCTGACCGAACAGCAACAGTCCCACCCCCGCGACGCCGGCGGGGATCGACACGGAAAACAGCAGGGAGAACGTGAGCGCGCCGACTCCGCCCCCGATTGCGCCGAGTTTCTGCCCCCCACCGCGGTTCCGGCCGGCTCGGAGGAGGCGAGCCCAGCCGTCCGCGTGTCCGACCACGAGCGCGGTCGCCGCGGCGTAAAGCGGCAGCAGCGACCACACGATCGGATCGGTCGTTCCGGTGACCTGTACCGTGACCGCGGTCACTCCGACACCGACGACCAGCGACAGGACATAGCGGAGGAGCGGACGCATAGTCGAACTAATAGAAACAATTCGTTTCACCAACAAGAAGGTTCGGAATGCCGCTCCTCGCCCGCTCTCGGAACGCCACTCGAAGGGTGCGCAAATACCGGATAGATGGCCGCGAGACTCCTCGAATCCGACTCATTACCGATACAAACTGACTTCGACACACATAAACCCCGAGCCGGATAACGTCGATCCGTACGATGCCCGATCCGGCGCGACTGCGCGATAGTACCCAGATCGTTCTTCGACGGGAGACCCTCGAGATCGCGGACCTCGAGTCGCAGCTCGAGGAGCAGTTCACGGTCACGATCTTCGACGAGGGGGAGGGGTACTGTCGGATCATCGGCAGTCCCGTCGAGATCAAGGCGGCGAGCGACTTTCTCGTGCGGCAGGGCGTCAGCGTCTCCTAACGGTTCTGCGTTCTGCGTCCCGCGTTTTCCGCCCACGGCACCAACCGTTGAGCCGTAGCACCAGCACTCGAGTCGCGGTGCCAGCACTCGAGTGCTAGCGCACACGAATTCTCCACCGCGGCGGTATCGCGGTCGACGCGTCCGTCGAACGAGGATATTCTGTCGGGGAAATCGAGTTTGAATATTTATAAGTAGGGGCTGAGAACGGAGAGAGCACATGCCTACGGATACGAATTCGGGACTGCTACCGGGGCGGCGCTCGGTGCGAGCGCTCGGCCTCGCGGTGCTCGTGGTGCTTTCGGTGCTTGCGACGAGCGGACTGGCCGGGGCGACCCAGGCCCAGGCCGGTGCGGATACCGATGACGCACTCGAGAGCGCGGACGAACTGTACCTGAACGACGACGGGAGCGGCGTCCTCGTCTATGCGGACGATGACAACGACGTCAAAGAGTACCAGATCGGCGCCGACGTCACCGAGGGACTGGCCCACGTCCTCATCGCAGACGACGTCGAAGACGGCGAACTGGAGAACGCCGAAGGGAACGTAAGCGCCGTCCTCGAGGACGACATGTTCTCGGCTAACGGCGCGCTCACGATGGAACAGCCGCCGGAGGTCGAGGACCTCGACGTCCAGATCAGCGGCGAGCAAAGCGCCGAGACCAGCGAGTTCGACGCGGACGTCTACGCGCTGCTCGGGGGCGGCGAGTCGGGCGATATCCAGCAGCTGTCGTCGACCCAGCAGGCCTCGCTGTTCGAGTCCGCAGAGACTTCCGGATCGATCGAGACGACCGCCGACACGTTCCGAACGTCCGGCAACGTAAGCGTCGACTTCGGCGCCAGTTCGATGGCGACGGGCGACTCGCCCGAGGAGACGTTCGCGTTCGACCTGACCGAAACCGAAACCGAAAACGGCTACGAAGTCGCGGTCAGCGAGCGCGGGACCGAGCAGGCGTTCCTGACGGACCCCGCCGAGCAGTGGGGAACTGAAGCCGACGCGAAAGCGACGCTCGAGGAGCAGTACAGCTCCCTCGCGGACGATCTCGGCGGCGACGTGACGGTCGAGATCGACCACCACAGCTTCGAAGAGCAGAGTGCAGACACCTACTGGAAAGAACTCGACTACACGATCACCTACGAGGGGATCGACGACCTCGAGGACAATCTCGCCGACGAACTCGCCGACGATTCGACGGCCGACCTCGATCGCGAGGAGGCAGAAGAAATCGCCGGGCAGGTGACGAATGTCGAGATCGAGACGGTCCAGTTCGACCTCACCTCGAGCGCCGAGGCGATGGACGCAACATGGACCGTCGAGATCGGCGAGTACGCGCCGCTGCTGACGTCCGCCGTCGAACTCAGCGAGGCCTCGATGGAAGACGAACTCGAGGGCGACGACGCGGACCAGTTCGGCGAGCAACTCGAGGACTTCGAGACTCGACTCGAGGCCCAGCAGGCCGCGGATCTCCGATCGACGTTCGAGTGGGACGCGAGCGCGACCTACACCGACGACAACCGGGTCGAACTCGAGGCGACGGCGACCGGCGACACGGAGAACTACGACGCGTACACGGACGAACTCGCCGACCGCGGGATCGACATGAGCGACGAGCGGGTCGTCTTCGAGTTCAACGCCGCCACCGAGGACGAACAGATCAGCGTCGACGGTAACGTGGAGATCGGGACGGAGGATCTCGCCGAGACCGCGCTCACCTCGGTTGCGGATTCGATCCGCCAGGAGCAAGACGCCGGCCAGTTCGGCGCGTTCGCGTCCGCGCTCGAGGAGTCCGAACTCGAGATCGCGAAGGTCGACCTCGACTTCGACAACGAGACCGTCGAACTCGAGGCGGGCGCGAAGTTCAACGGCACGGAATCGCTCCTCGAGGACGGCATCCTCGGCGAGAACGTCGTGCTGACGCAGATCTCCGGCGGGAGCGACGAGGGCGCGACCTACGTCTACGTCGAGGATCCCGACGGCGAAGAACTCGATCAGGATGCACTCGCCGAGCAAGGACTCGTCGACGACGACACCGACGTCTACGAGCCCGGCGAGGGCGACCGCGAGTTCGCCGAGATGGACACCGAAGCGGCGACGACCTACCTCGGCGTCGACGCCGAGGGCGGCGACGGCATGCCCGGCTTCGGACCGGCCGCCGGACTGATCGGCGGCGCCATCGCCGTGGCGCTGCTCGCGGCGCGCCGACGCGTCTAACGGCGGCCCCATCGCACCCGCCGCGGACGCGGACGGGTGTGACACGAATCGTGCGGAAAAATACTCGAGACTAATCTGAAACTACGTTTGCGGGCGTATAGAGCCTACAGCGGTGCCTCGATCATGATGGCGCACTCGAGAGCGGGGGCGCGCCAACGCGGAATACGCTGCGGGCGGTATCCGTCGTGAGGGCGTTTCCCAGCGCTACCGCTCCGGATGCGTCGGCGCGTCGAACCCCCCGCGAACCAGCGGTTTCGCGATGTGGCGCCGCGCACACGGCGGCACCTCGTACCATCCTTCCTCGAGGTCGCGCTCGAGGGGCACTTCTTCCTTCCCGGGCGCGCTCGTCCCGCACTCGCGGCAGCGATAGCCCTGATTGCGGCCGGCGCTCTCCATCCGCCGGTCACAGTCCGGACAGGTCGGCGTCACTCGCTCGGTCGTCACGAGGTCTCGAACCGCGAACTTCTCGAGTTTGAGCGTTCCGCGCGAGACCTCGCCGCAGACGGTGAGCCGGTCGCCGACGCGGAGCGAGCGGACCCGATCGCGGAACCGCTTGGTCGGCTCGAAGGCGGCGCACTCGAGGCGGTGGGCGACAGGTTGGTCGTCCTCGCCCTCGCCCTCGGCGGTCTCAATCCTCTCACTCGGCGCTGCGAGTTCGAAAAAGACGTGGCCGCCGCGTCGCGTCTCCGGCACCGTCGCGACCCGCCCCTCGAGCCGATAGGCGCGGCCGTTCCGGACCGCGTCGATCGTTCCGTCCTGCAGGTGGACGTCGGTACCCTGGTTCGTAACGAACAACTGACTCGAGTCGACGGGTTCGCTGTCGATGCGCTCGGCGACGGCACGGACGGCGTCGGGGTCGTCGCCCCGGATGCCGTGGAGGATCGGGCCCGGCGTGTGGGGAACGCAGACCGTCTCGTTTTCGCCCCGGTCGACGGTGTCCCAGACCGCGGGATAGCCCCAGTCGGCCGCCGCGAAGACGCTTTCGTCGTCGACCTCGCGCGGGGTTCCCCACCGATCGGGTTCGCGGTAGGAGATGTACTCGTGGGTCCACTCCTCGAGCGCCCGCCACGCGCCGACGGCGGCCAGCGCGCCGATCCGGCCGCGGCCGTTGCCGGCGCCCCACGCGCGGTATTCGTGGTGTTCGAGGAGATCCGTCGCGGCCTCGAGCGGGAGTTCCTCGCGGATCGCGCGGCGGGCGAACGTAGCGATGTCGTCGGGGATCGGATCAGCGGCGTCGGCATCGACATCCGCAACCACCAGCCCCGGATTCGTCCGCTCGTCGGCCGTCTCCGCGAGCGCCTCGAGGTGCTCTCGCGCGATCTCGAACGCGCGGTCGGGATCGCAGTCGGCGTGGATCGCCAGCGCGGCGTTGCCCCGCGTCTTGTACTCGACGGCCGGGTTGAGCCGCACGAGTAAGAGGCGCGTAACGTCGGCGCCGTCGCGTCGCAGTCGCTCGGCGACCTGCGCGGCGACGTAGGTCGTACACATCCCGCGCTCGCGGGAATCGGTGTCGTCGAGGCCGACGATGGTCATCGGCCGACCGTAACGGGGGCGCGGAGTAACCCCTTTCGGGACGCTTCAGGCGCCGCGAACGGGTCGGGCCGATCCTATAAACCCGCCCGAGGGCGGCCCGACGACCCCAACCGATATATAAGTATACTGCCGGTACAGATTCGAATCGCTACACGGCGGGCGGACATGGGGGAAACGCTCTTATACAAGGAATTGCTTACATATCCCTATGTCCCGCTCCGCACTGGTCGGCAACGTTACCGCGATGTTAGAGGACGCGGGATTCGTGGTAAGCGACCGGTGTGCGATCCGCCCGAAGAGCTTCGACGTCGCTGCGCGTCGCGGCGAGGACCTCATTCTCGTGAAGATCCTCGGCAACATCGACGCGTTCAACGAGGAAACCGGTCACGAGATGCGCCGCCTCGGCACCTACCTCGAGGCGACGCCGATGGTGATCGGCCTGCGCAGTCGCGACGAGGATCTCAAACCGGACGTCGTCTACTTCCGCCACGGCGTGCCCGTGCTGAGTCCCGACACCGCGTACAACCTGTTCATCGAGGACGTGCCGCCGCTGATCTACGCCGCACCCGGCGGCCTCTACGTGAACATCGACGGCGACCTGTTAGCCGACGAACGCGAGGACCGCGACTGGAGCCTCGGCCGGCTGGCGAACGAACTCGGCGTCTCCCGGCGCACCGTCTCGAAGTACGAGGACGGGATGAACGCCTCCGTCGAGGTCGCCATGGAACTCCAGGACCTCTTCGACGCGCCGCTGACCAGCCCGGTCAACGTCCTCGACGGCGCCGACGAGGTTCACGAGACCGAGTCGACACCGGACGACCCCGAGGCGGATCCCGACGACGAACGCGTCGTCGCGGTGCTCACGCGGGCCGGCTACGAGGTTCACCCGACGCTGCGCTCGCCGTTCAAGGCCGTCAGCCGCGACGAGGACGACGCCGACGAGGACGTCGTTCTCACCGGCCACTCCGAGTTCACCAAGGCCGCCGAGAAGCGCGCGCGCATCATGAGCTCGATCGGCCACGTCACCCACACGCAGTCGGTTTACGTCGTCGACCGCGCGAAACGGGAGTCCGTCGACGGCACCGCCCTCGTCGAGCGCGAGGAACTCGACGATCTCCGCAACGCCGCTGAGCTACGGAAGGTCATCCGCGAGCGCTCGGAACACGAGGAAGCGGCCTAAGCCCGCGTCGCGCCGAACGCTTCGATTTTGAGACGCCCCTCGAGTCGGTACGCCGTCAGGCCGTCCCCGGAAGCCGCCCGGTTCGCTCGAGGCCGACGAGGACGACGACCAGCGCCACGAGACAGAGCGCGGCGCTGCCGAACACCGCGTCGTAGCCGTAGCCGCGCTCCAGCAGGACGCCCAGCGCGGACGAGCCGAGCGACTGGGAGAGCATCCAGACGGAACTGAACACCGCGTAGGCGCTGCCCCGCGTCGAGTCCGGGAGCGTCTCGAGCAGGAACGTATCCGTCGCTGGAAACAGGGCGTGGATGATGAAGCCGACGACGGCGGTGAGGACGACCAGTGCGAGCAGTCCCTCGACCAGGGTCAGCGCGAACAGGCTCGCGGCGAAGGCGCCGACGACGCCGAGCAGGTAGGGAACGTGCGGGAACCGGTCGGCCAGATCGCCGCTGAAGTAGAACGCGGGTACGCCGGCGGCGAAGACGACCGTCAGCAGGAGCCCCGCCATTCCGTCGGAGAGCCCCTTCGACTGCATGTACAGCTCGTAGAAGTTGAACACGCCCTGCCAGACGAAGACGGGCGCGCCGACGATCGCGAGCGACGTGAGGATGAGGCGCCACTCCGAGAGCGCGCCGGCGACGAAGTCCCGATCGGCCTGTCCCGCCGTCGGGAGGTCGGTGTTTTTCGCGGCGATCCAGGTGTAGAGCGTTATCAGCGCCGTGCCGACGGCGATCGCCCACAGCGAGAGCCGCCAGGAGACGAACAGCGTGAGCGCGACGAACGGGGCGGCGATCACCGCAGCGATCTGGCTGGCCGCGCCGTGGATCCCCACGACGCGGCCGACCCGCGACGGGAACAGTTCGCTCAGCAGCGGGTTCGCCGAGACGAAGTAGACGCCGGACGCGACGCCCATGAGGAACGCGCCGGCCATCAGGTGCGGGACTGTCGTTGCGCTGGCGGCGATACCAGACGAGACCGCGAGAAACGTACCGGAGCCGAGCACGACCTGGTGGCGCGGCAGCCGCGTCAGCAGCCAGCCCGTCGGCAGCCGGAGCGAGGCGCTCCCGAGCCACGCGAGCGTCACGATGAGTCCCGCAGTCGCCTCGCCGATCGCGAACTCCCCGATGAAGACGTCCAAAAGCGGCGCGAAGACCACCCTGGCGAGGTTGATGAAGAAGACGAGTCCGCAGAGGGATGCGAAGAGCCGTGCGCGAGTCACGGTCAGTATTTCTAATACCTCGTCTCAAGGGTTCCGAAACCGGTAGCGGGCTGCCGGGTAGCGGCCGCATTGGTAACGTAAGACACTACTCCGCTCGAGCGCCGATGCGCCGCCGGCGGTCAGTACTGCTACTCGAGACGGTCAGCGGTCGAAGATGGAAAAACGAGAGCCGAGCCGCGATTCGGGGCGCTCGCGGTTACGCGTACGTCTCTTCGAGGTACTCGACGATGTCGTCGCTTTCGTTCATCCCTTCGACGCCGTTGGCCTCGTCGGTGATGACGGGCACGCCGGTCTGGCCGCTGACCCGTTCGACTTCGGTTCGGTCCTCGTGGGACCGGGGAACCTCGGTCACGTCGTACTCGAGGTCGAGTTCGTCGAGTTTCGAGCGGACCTTCGCGCAGTAGGGACAGCCGGGGAGTTCGTACAGCGTGATGTCGGCCATACCCGCGTGTAGCTACGGAAGACGTATCAGCCCACCGGTCGGCCGAGCGGTTGCCGGTGTTCGATTGCGGTTACGGCCGGACGGGAAGGTCCGGCGAGGGACGGGCCCTCAGAAGGAGATCATGCCGGCCTGGACCGCGAAGTACGTCGCGAAGTAGAGGACGAAGGCGACGGCGAGGGTCCACTGGCCCAGCGAGACGTCGTCACCCTCGCCCATGGCGGCCTTGACGACCGGGTAGCTCATGATGCCCGCCGCGAGCCCGTTCGAGATCGAGGCGGTCAGCGGCATGACGGTGATCGTCAGCCCGCCGGCGATCGCCCAGGCCGGATCCTGCCAGTCGATGTCGGCGACGCCCTGGAGCATGATGATCCCGACGACGACCAGCGCGATGTAGGTCGCGTACTGCGGGATGGCGGTGATAACCGGAACGATCACCAGGGACAGCAGGAAGAGGATGCCGACGACGAGCGCGGTGAAGCCGGTCCGACCGCCCTCCTCGACGCCGGTCGAGGATTCGATGTAGGTCGTCACCGTCGAGGTGCCGATCATCGCGCCGACGGTCGTCCCGACCGCGTCGGCCATCAGCGGCTTCTCGATCTCGGGGAGGTCGCCGTTCTCGTCGAGGAAGCCGCCGATCTGGGAGACGCCGATGAGCGTCCCCGCGGTGTCGAAGAAGTCGACGAAGAAGAACGTGAAGACCACGAGCACGAACACCAGCGGATCCTCGGCGATCATGCCGAGTCCGTCGACGAAGCCGGCGACCAGCGGCGTGAAGTCGTACTGGACGCTCGTGACGATGCTCCCCTGCGGGGTCAGCGTTCCGGGGGAGACGACGCCGAGGGCGGTCAACACCCAGCCGGCGACGGCGGTGGCCAGGATACCGATGACGATCGCGCCGCGAACGCCGCGAGCGTGCAGGACGAGCATCAGCGCGAGGCCGGCGACCGAGAGCGCCGCGACGGCGCTCGTCGCGACGTTCCCCATCGTCACGAGGGTCTCGGGGTCCGCGACGACGATCTGCATCTCCTGCAGCCCCAGGAAGAGGAGGTAGACGCCGATCCCGGCCCCGACGGCGAACTTGACGGGTTCGGGGAAGAGCTCGATGATGTAGCGGCGAGCGCCGACCGCGGTCAGCAGGATGAAGATGATCCCCTCGACGAACACCGCCGCGAGCGCCACCTGCCACGGCACGCCGAGTCCGAGGACGACCGAGTAGGCGAAGAAGGCGTTCAGCCCCATCCCGGGCGCGAGGCCGAACGGCCTGTTCGCGTAGAACGCCATCACGAAAATGGCGACCACCGACGCGAGGATCGTCGCGACGGTGATCATCTGCCGGACTTCGCCCGGTCCGTACCCCTCGAGCGTGATCGCCTCGCCGAGGATGATCGGATTGACCACGATGATGTACGACATCGCCAGGAACGTCGTTAGCCCGGCGATCAGTTCGGTCTCGAGGTCGGTATCGTGCTCGTCGAAGCCGAAGTACCGTTCGATAGCCCCCATATTGGATGCTCGAGCATAGAAAGACGGCTTAGTTAAAGGTTCTTGTCCGCGCCGACGCCAAAATAATGCAAATTCGTGCATACTCGCCAGGAATGTCAAGAATCCGAACGAGCGCATCTCGGAGTCACTCGGCGGCGTCTCCCGTCCGAATCCGGCGATGACGACGGAGCGGCGACCGCGCCGACCGGACGAACGTATTTCACGCCGGAACGCGTACTGTGATACCATGAGGTTTGTCATCGTGGGATACGGACGGGTCGGCTCTCGAACGGCGACCATTCTGGCCGAGGAGGGCCACGACCTCGTCGTCGTCGACAACGATGTCGATCGAACCGACCGCGCCGCCGAGGACGGGTTCGAGACGGTTCTCGGCGACGGCGCGGACGAGGAGACCCTGCTCGAGGCCGGCATCGACGAGGCCGACGCCATCGGCGCGTTCACGCCGGATCTCAACGTCAACTTCGCGGCCTGCATGGTCGGGAAACACCACGGCTGTCGGACGGTGCTGCGGATCGACGAGGACTACCGCGAGGACATCTACGAGAAGTACGCTGAGGACGTCGACGAAATCATCTACCCGGAACGGCTGGGCGCGGCGGGCGCCAAAACTGCCATGCTCGGGGGTGACTTCAACGTCGTCGCCGACCTCGCGACGAACCTGCAGTTGACCGTCCTCGAGATCGGCGCGGACTCGCCGGCCGTCGGCAAGCGGATGAGCGAACTCGATCTGCCCGCATCGGCCCGCATCTACGCCCACGGTCGCGAGCGCGAGTCGCTGACGATTCCGCTGCCGGGGACCGAACTCGAGGCGGGCGACGAAGTGGCGCTGATCGTCGAGACGGATCACGCCGAGGAGGTCCGGTCGGCGCTGGCGGCGAGCGCCTGACCTGTCGGTGCGGTCGCCGTCGGTGACCGGCGACCGTCGACGCATCGCTGAGGAGCAACGGGAAAACGGGAAAGGGAGCAGGATGTCTCGAGGCGCGCTCGGAGTGTGGGGGTGGGTGAGTGCGTGAGTGTGAGTGAGGGATGGGGGTGGAGTTGAACTCCGACTGTCGCGCGCCATGCGTAGCGTGGTCGGCACCGGGCATAAAATCCCGTCAGACGACCGACTGACGGAAGTCAGACGGTGTGACGAACGTCGGACGAGCGGTTCGAAACCGCCGTCAGCGCCGCGCTACTCGTCGTCGACGCGGAAGACGAGGACGTTCTGGTGGACCATCGACGGGACGAACGAGAACGGGTAGCCGTAGACGTGCAGGTCCTTCGTCGGATCGTACCAGATCAGGTTCGCCGCGAGCGTCAGCGGCGCCGACGACTCGAGGGCCCGCGCGAGGTCGGCCGAGAGGAACTCGTAGGATTGGTCGCGGTACATGTCCCCGATGAAGACGACGACGTGACCCTCGGGGTCGACGGCGTCGGCGAAGCGGTCGAACTTGGCGGCCATGTCGGCGAGCCACTCGTCTTTGGTCTGCGTGGCGTCGCCGTCCGCACCGCCATCCGGGTCGTCGTCGCCAGCGGCTTCATCGCCGTCGCCACCGCCGTCGAACGACCCCAGCTTGCTCTCGCGGATCGCCCGCTCGTTGCGCGTCTGCTCGAGTTCGTCCATGTGCCAGTAGGGGACGTCGGTCAGCAGGAGATCGACCGAGTCGTCGGGCACGTCCTCGATCAGGTCGGCGCAGTCGCCGCGGCGCATGTCCTGGGGCTCGAGGGGCGGCTCGCCCCGGTCGCGCCGTTCCTCGTTTTCGCGCTCGAGGACCTCTTCGTAGATCTCGACCCAGCGCTCGGTGCGCTCGAAGCCGATCGCCTCCCGGAGCCCGGTTCCCTCGTGTTCGCAGAAACTCGCGCCCAGCAGCGTGCCGCCGACGCCCGCGAAGGGGTCCAGCACGGTGTCGCCGGCCTTGCTGAACCGACCGATCAACGCCGCGCAGAGTCGCGGGGGTTTCTGCCCGCCGTGCTCGCTGCGCAGGTCGTGCTGGACGTCGGGCGGGTAGCCCTCGGCGATCACCGACTTGGTCGCGTACTTCCACTCCTTGCCGGTGAGATCGTTGACCCGGTTGCGCTCGTCGTAGATGCCCCGTCCCTCGACGTAGCGCTGGTGGTCCGCCAACTCGTCGGTATCGACGAGTTCGCCGTCCTCCACGGGGAGGGACTCGTCGCGGGCGCGCTCGGCGTCGAACTCGCCGTTATCGTCCGTGAACAGCCGGCTCTGGCGGTGGCGACCGCCGTCGCCATCGCTGTCCCCGTCGCCTGTCATACGCTGGGAGTGGCCGCGCGGGCCGCATAAAGGTACGTCGCTCGAGGGCGACGGCGACCCGTCGCACGCGACCCGACCGAAAAGATAGTCGCGAACCGCGTCGCTCACTCCGTGTACGAACTCTCCCCGACGACCTCGAGGAACTCGCCGCGGCCGCGTGCGGTCGAGTCGTCGAACTCGGTCACGCGAACGCGGACGCGCTTCTCGACGGTCTCCGGCCCGGTGCCCTCGATGACCAGATGCGTATCGCCGATGTAGGCGTGGCCCTCGTCGCTGTTCGATTCGGCGACGAAGACGTCGATCTCGTCGCCCTCCGTGAGCGACGGACTCGAGCTGCGGAACGTCCAGCCGCGCATGTACTTGCCGAACAGGCTCATAGGCGAGCCACCTCCTCGCTCTCGCGGTCGATAACGTACTCGCGGCCGAAGCCGGTCATCGCGGCGATGATGAACACCGCGACGAGCAGCCACCCCTGGAAGACGAACGGCACCACGTCGATCGGGGTGACGAGCATCCCCTGGTCGAACCACTCGTACTGTTGTGGGAGTAGCTGCATCTCCGTGTAGCCGGCGAGCACGCCGCCGGACCACGGGAAGATGTAGCCCAACGCGGCGGTCTGGCCGTCCAGGATGTTCGCGCGGCGGTAGCCGTTCAGGTTGAACCGTTCACCGATCTTCGAGATGTAGGGGCCGATCGCGACCTCGGCGGCCGTGTTGATGGTGATGATCGCGTTGATCAGCGCCGCGGAGCCGACCATCGTCAACTCGGCGTTGCGGACGTTCGTCGCGAGGTGCTCGATCGACCAGTCGAGAATCGCCTGAAACGCGCCGCCGCGGATCATGATCTGGGCCGCGCCGATGATAAAGAGGACGAGGATCGACAGCTCGAGGAAGCCGGACACGCCGCTCATGAGGCTGCCGGTGACGCCGACCGCGTCCGGATCCGTGACGACCGTGAGGATCGGCAGTCCGGCGAGCGGCTCCGCCAGCGGCGCATCGGGAGGCGCCCGAAAGAGGAGGATGTCCGACAGGCTCGCCAGCCCGAAGACGAGGTTGAACGCGATCGCGACGACGATCCCCCATGAGATCGCCTCGACGATGTGGCGGCCGGCGACCGCCGCGCCGATCACGACGAGCATCGAGATGAGGTGGACGAGGCCGATCGGGCGGCTCTCGGCGGCCAGCAGTTGCCTGGCCTGTTCGCCGAGCTCGAGGCCGGCCATCGCCTGTCCGGCGACGATGTACCCGACGAACGCGACGACGGCGGCGATGATTACGTACTTGAACCGCGAGGCGACGACGCCGCCGATGTCGGCGTCCTGCGTGACCGCGCTGACGATCGTCGTGTCGCTGACGGGTGCGAGATTGTCGCCGAAGATCGCTCCGGAGAGGATCGCCCCGAACAGCAAGACGGGATTCGCGCCGAGTAGGACGCCGGCGGGGAAGAAGAGGCCGACGAACGCGATCGTCGCGCCGTATCCCGTTCCGATTCCGGTCGTAAACAGCGCCGCGAGGACGAACGTGATGGCGGGGAACAGGGACGCCCCGACGCCGGCGACGTCGGCGAACCAGACGAGGCCGTCGACGAAGCCGCCGTCCTGGAGCAACTGCGCGAACATGCCGGCCCAGATCCACGCGACGATGGCCGTCACCGCGACCGGTTGGGTCATCCCCTCGAAGATGGTGTTCGCGTAGGTCTTCCAGTCGCCGCGAACGAAGAACATCCCGACGATGAGTCCGACCAGGATGCCGACGATCAACCCGCCCGTATCCGAGATTCGCCAGAGGGCGGTCTGGGTGATCGCCCACACGATGAAAATTCCGATCGGTAACGCGCTCATCCCGCGGCCGCCGTAGAACGTTATCCGCGGTTCGTCGTCGCTCGGGCCCTCCGCGAGCGTCTCCGGCGGATCGCCGCTCGGCGGGCCGTCGTTCGTGTCACTCATAGTCAAACCCGCTCTCAACAAACTTACCAGCGATTAATAAACGTTTTCGACGATCCCGAAGCGTACCGTCTACACTACAGGGATTCCGCCACTTTTCGCCCGCGAATCTGTTCGCTCGTTATCGTTTTGTGACACGCCGCGGCCCGGTGACACGAGGGTTAGCGAGCGCCTTTGTACTCGCCGCGGCTAGATGCGGACATGAACATGCTCGTCGACGGCGAATGGCGAACGGACGCGTACGAGACGACCGACGACGACGGCTCGTTCCAGCGCCAGGAGACGACCTTCCGCGACCGGATCCGCGACGATCCCGACGCCCGCTTTCAGCCCGAGTCGGGCCGCTACCACCTCTACGTCTCCTACGCCTGCCCGTGGGCCCACCGGACGCTCGTCACGCGGGCGCTGAAGGGCCTCGAGGACGCGATCTCCGTCTCGGTCGTCGACCCCTACCGCGACGAGGACGGCTGGCAGTTCACGCCCGAGAAGGAGGGCTGTACGCGCGATCACCTCCACGACGCCAACTACCTCCGAGAGTTGTACGTAACGGCGGATTCGGACGCCACCTGCCGTGTAACGGTGCCGGTGCTGTGGGACACCGAGGAGGACACTATCGTCAACAACGAGTCCAAGGAGATCATGCGGATGCTCGATACGGAGTTCGACGACTATGCTGCGCGGGATGTCGACCTCTACCCCGAGGGCTATCAGGACGAGGTCGACCGCATCCTCGACGGGATCTACGAGCCGATCAACAACGGCGTCTACCGCGCCGGTTTCGCGACCGATCAGGGTCCGTACGACGAGGCCGTCAACGACCTGTTTTCGGCACTGGACCACTGGGACGACGTGCTCGCGGACCAGCGCTACCTCGCCGGCGACCGCCTGACGGAAGCGGACATCGCGATGTTCACGACGCTCGTCCGGTTCGATAACGTCTACCACACGCACTTCATGTGTAACGTCCAGTACGTCCGCGAGTACGACAACCTCTGGCCGTACCTGCGAGACCTCTACCAGACGCCGGGCGTCGCAGAGACGGTCAATATGGACCACATCAAGGAACACTACTACACGACCCACCCTGACGTGAACCCCCACCGGATCGTCGCCCGCGGTCCCGATCTGGACTTCGAGAAGTCCCACGACCGCGACGAACTGCCGGGCGATCGGCCGGCCGCTCTCTCGGCGGCGACGGCGGACGACTGAGAAGGCGAAGGCGATAGTGGGGGAGCCGACGGGACGCACCGGAAGAAGCCGAAACCGTCGTCCCGGTAACCGACTCGAGAACGGCGTCGGATCGAAAAACGAACTCGAGAGCGGAGAACGGAACGGATGCCGAGGCGTTACGCTTCGGCTTCGGTTTCGGCCGCAGCGTCGGCGTCCGGCTCGTCGTCCTCGGCCTCGAGTTCTGCTTCGACTTCCTCGGCGGCGCCGGCCCGCGGTCGCCGGCCGCGCTCGTTGCGCCAGCTCTCGTAGCGCGATTCGACCGGTTCGTCGGCGACGAACGCGCGCCAGAGCACCCACGCCACGACGATAATCGGGAGCACCGGCAGCATGATAACGACGAGAATCGCCGCCATCACGTACCCGAACGCCGACATCTGGATGTTCGGGACGTAGCCCGTCGACTCGCCCACCTTCGTTGACATACCCGACGGTACGAACGTCCCGATATTCGGTCTTTCGATCCCTCGAGGGCCGGGGGCTCGAAGGCGCCCCGCGGGCGCCGGCGCTTCGACGGCGGACGCGCGATCACCCCGTCTCGAGACCCTCACGCTCGGACTCGTCGTCGGACAGCACCGCTTCGGCGTCGTCCCGCGGCCGGTAATCCAGCGCGAGCATCGTCTCCGACAGCGAGAGAAATCGCTTCCCGTTGTTCGAGATGCCGTGGGCGGTCAGCGGCGTCCGCGACAGGGTACTGGTTGCGGCCGCCCGAAGTACCCGCCGACAGTCCTCGGGGCTAAGCCACATCGCGCGGGCGTAGCGCTCGCCGGGCCCGTCCCGCTCCGCGACCGTCTGGCGGAGCTCCTCACGTGTGAGCAGCCAGCCGATGCGGAGGGTGACCACGTCCAGCCCGTGCCGTTTCGCGTAGTAGGATCCCATCGCCTCGCCGAAGACCTTCGTGACGCCGTAGTAGGTGTCCGGATCCGTCGCGTCGTCGGGTCGCACCACCTCGGGCTCGCCGATCGTCGACTCCGGGCGGACGCTCGAGACGGCGTTGCCCATGTTGACCGCGTGGTTCGAACTCGCGAAGACGACCCGCTCGAGGTCGTTCTCGAGCGCGGCCTCGTAGGCGTTGTAGAGGCCGTCGATATTCGGCCCCCGAACGGCCTCCCACTCCGCCCGCGGATCGGCGTTGGCCGCGAGGTGGATCAGCACGTCCTGGTCGTCGAGCGCGTCGACGAACGCATCGTGGTCGGCGATATCGACGGGCGTCGTCTCGAGGTCCTCCGTCTCGCTGTGCGAAAAGAGCGTCAGCTCGGCGTCGGTGCCGTCGAAGGCCGCGATCGCTTCCCTGCCGACGGTGCCGGACGCGCCGGTGATCGCGATGTTCGTCATAGGCGCTCGACACCGACCGCGCGGAAATAGGTCGGCCCGGCGCGTTCCGGCGGGTCGACCTCGAGTACCGCGGCTATCGACGAGGCGGCTACGGTTCGACGACCAACTTCCCGACGCTCTCGCGGTCCCGCATCGCGGCGAACGCGTCAGCCGTCTCCTCGAGCGGGAACGTCTCGTCGATCTCGGGCTCGAACTCCCCCTCGGCGACGAGGTCGACGAGCCGCCGCAGGTCGTCCTGCGTGCCCATCGTCGAGCCGACGACGCGCTTGTGGCCGAGGAAGAAGTCGGCGACGTCGATGCTCGAGGTGCCGCCGGCCGTCCGGCCGCAGATGACCATGGTTCCCCCGCGGCGCATCACGTGTTGCCCGAGTTCGGTGTACTCGCCGCCGAGGTGGTTGATGACGGCGTCCGGCGTCCCGATCTCCGCGACCCGCTCGCGGATCTCGTCGGTGTCGGTCGACCGGATCCCATGATCGAGCCCGAGTTCCCGAACGCGCTCGAGTTTCGACTCCGACGAGGAGGTGCCGACGGTTCGCGCGCCGATGATATCCGCGAGTTGGACGGTCGCGACGCCGACGCCGCCGGTCGCGCCCGGAACGAAGACGAGGTCGCCGGGACCGACGTCGGCCCGCCGGAGCATGTGGAAGGCGGTCATGTACGCCGTCGGGATCGCGGCGGCGGTCGTCGCGTCCACGCCGTCGGGCAGCGGGAGCAGGCGGTCCGCCTCGACGCGGGCGGCCTCCGCGAGCCCGCCGTGATAGAGGGAGAAGTTCTCGCACATGTTCTCTGGTCCCTCGCGGCAGAATCGGCACTCGCCGCAGGTCTCGTTCGGACAGAGCACGACCGCGTCGCCGGGCGCGACGCTCGAGACGCCGTCGCCGACTTCGCGGACGGTGCCGGCGACGTCGAGCCCGGTGACGAAGGGCAGGTCGTCGGCGTCGACCATCGCCGAGTCGCCCTCGAGGATCCAGAGGTCGTGGCGGTTGATCGCGCAGGCCGCGACGTCGACGACGGCCTCGCCGGGGCCGGGTTCGGGATCGTCGCGGTCGATCACGCTCACTCCGTCGGGACCGATCAGCTCGGTGAAGGCTGCGGCTCGCATCGGGTCGAAAATCGGCCGCGACGCTAAAGGGTCTGGGGACCGCGGCGATCCCCTCGTGCGGCGGCGCGAGTCAGTCGATGGAGTCAGTCGAAGTGATACGGCCAGTAGACGGACCGTCCGGCCCGCACCAGCGGCCAGAGCGGGCTGCAGCCCCGTTCCCACACGAGGATCGGAATCGGCTGGCCGCCGAACCCCTCCTTGAACCGGTAGACGCCGTCTTCGAAACTCGCGTTCGTACTGCCGAGGTCGTAGGTCTCGTACCCGCGGTCGATCCCCCACTGGACCACGCGGTCGTACAGCAACTCCGACGCGTGGTCGTCGTAGTACTCCCTCGGGACGGCGGCGAAAAACCCGTGGACCGCGTTCTGCTCCTCGTCGAGCAGCTGTAGACAGCCGCCGGCGTACTCGCCCTCGATTCGGAGCGTCAGCAACAGGACCCGCGATTCCATCCCGCGTAACGCCTCGAAGAAGGAGAAGGGATAGATATCGCCGCCGACGCGGTCCATGACGCGCCGGTACGACCGGTAGAATCGCTCGACGTTGGCCCGCGTGAGCTCCGCCTCGACGATCTCGTGATCCGTCTCTTTCCCCTTCCGGATGCCCCGGCGCCGGCCCTTGCTCATTCCGTCTTTGACCGCCTCGTAGCCCCGGCTCAGATCGATCTCGAACCGACACTCGCGCCGGTACGGGCGGTACCCCTCCGCCTGGAGGGTGTTGTTGTATCGGAGGTAGTCGGTATCGAGGCCCCTGATCTGGTGGACGATCGTGCGACCGGTACAGAGGTCGGGAACGGCGTCGGCGAGCAGCGACAGCGACTCGGCGATGTCGGTCGTGATGACCGGACCGCCGAACCCCGGATACGCGGACGAGAGGCGCTGGAACGGCGTCTTCTCGATGTCCACGACGACGTTCGGAAGCAGACCGATGAGATTGCCGTCCTTTTCGACGAGGAGGTGTTTCGCCGGATGGCCGAGCCCGGTCTCGATCGCCTCGAGCCACTCGTAGCGGTGGAAGACGCTGCCGCAGCGCGCGCCCCGAACCACGTCGTTCCACCGGGAGCGATCGACGGCCCGGATCGAGTCGACGGCCGTCACCTCGAGGCCCGACTCCTCGTCCGTCCTGATAACCGTTCGTTCCCCCGCGGCCGACTCGTCGTCGCGTCGATCGCCGTCCGATCGCGTCGATGCGGTCGCCTGCGCCATTGCTGTCTGGTGCGTCCCGGACGGTTCGGTTAAGTTATTTCACGCTACAATGACTGGTTTCTGCGTCTCGAGCGTGCATCTGCCCGGTCGACGAAGCGGTCGGTCGACGTTCCGGCGGCGATCACGGTCCGAGCGAACTCCACGACGGGACCGCGACAGGTGAACGATACAGCCGTAAGCGCAGTCGTAACGCTCCGTTTCGAGGACGGCCGTGAGGCGAAACCGATCGGTGACTGCCGTCCGCAGTTCGATCGCCGCTCTCGACTCGCGTCGACGATCCGTCCGCGGGTCCGCGCGTACTCGCAGAAGTCCTCGAAGACCGGCGCCGGCTTCGCCGGCGAACGCCCCGACGACGTCGCCGGGTCCCTCATCCGCGAGACCGCGAACCAGCACGGTCGGCATAGTCGGACGCCGCTAGACGCTTCGGGCCGTTAGAAACGACGGTTTCTCGCGATCGGCGCCGCGTTCGGCCGTGACGGTCGCCGGACGATCGACCCTCGAGCGAGCAGCGCGGATTCGGAGCGGCTGAGTGCGGGTCCTCAGTCTCGAGCGCGCCGGTCGGGGTACGCCTGATTCCAGAGGAGCCGTAGCACGAGCGCTGCGAACGGAATCCCGAACGTGCCGTATACGAGTCCGGTGAACAGCAACCGAAACGGCGAGATCCACGGGCCGACCGCGAGCACGCCGAGGGCGACGGCGCCGGCGACGAGACAGCCGACCACGACCGCGGCGGGGAGTCGGTTGAGCGGTTCCAGTTCCGTCGATCGAACCGGCAACTCGAGCGCCTCGACCAGCGTCTCGGCGTTGCGGACGGGCCCGAGGATTCGCCTCGCCTCGTCGTCGCTCCAGCCCGTCGTGACGCCGATCGTTCGCGTCCCGAACAGGCGGTCCGGGAGCCGATCGGGGACGACCTGCACGTCGCGCACCACCTCGAGGGACGTCGCCCACTGCGGTTCGTCGACGAGGGTGTCGTACGCGACGAGTCGATCCCCGTACCGCTGGTACTCGAGCGGCGCGAATCTGAGGTAGAACGTCAGTACCTCCGCCGCGAGGTAGCCGACGTACAGGCCGAACACGACGAGCGTGACCCCGAGCACCGTCGCGGCGGGGGCCTCGTCGCCGAACGCTCCCACCGAGAGAAACCAGAGGATGATGAACGGCATCGCGAGAAACGGTGCGAGCCTCCCGAGAACGTCGAACGCGCCGGTGTACAGCACCGCACGATTGTCGGTCGGAAGACGAACGTCCGGTTCGCCGTCGGGAACGCACACCGGTTCGCGGCGCTCGCCCGCCGACTCCGGTCCGGCGAGCCAGTTGGTCAGTCGTCCGCCGTCGCCCTCCGTCGCGCGGTGGGCCGACCACTCGACGAGCAGTTTGACGAGGACTACGACGGCGAGGACCCCATCCGCGCCGCCGACGCCGATTCCGGGCGTCACGAACAGCACGAAGGCGACGAAAAACGCCTGCCTGGCCGGCGTCTCGACGACCGCGTACGGGGACGCCGACTCGTAGCCGCCCCGGAGGTGGTCGCGCCGGATCTCGAGCAGTTGCCCGACGAGCAGCGCCGCGACGCTCAGCACCACGTCCGGTTCGGCGAGCAGTCCGCCGACGGTAAACGCGTTGGAGAAGACGACCCCGACCATGGTCACGAACCACACGGCGGGGACGACGACCGCCGTCGCGAACGGCAGGTTCCGCGGGTAGATCGGCGGCAGCCAGGGGACGAGTTCGAACCCGCCGCGCTTTTCGGTCAACTCGCTCGAGACGCTGAACACGCCTCCCTCGCGATCGGTCCGCGGTGGCCGCTGCGCGAACAGCGCCTTCGCGCCCGCGAACACGAACGAGAACAGCAACTCCAGCGTGTAGATCACGACGAGTGTCGCCGGATCCCAGCCCAACCGGAGGACGCCGACGAGCGGCAGCAGGTTCGCGAGAACGACCGGGACGAATCCCCGGAGACCCGACGCGTGCTCGAGTCCGGCCGGAGCGCGCATCACGTCGTTATTTTCAGGGAGTTTTAATAAGCGTACTGAACGGATCGGGCGAGGTGTCGCCTGTACTGACCGCGCTCGCCGATCGACGGAAGCCCGTCTCGTCTCGAGCGTCCCGAACCGGCACCTGCCACCGATAGGAGCATGCCGTCTCGAGTGCTAATCGGTGGCATGGAAGTAATCGAGACCTTCGAGGAGATCGACGCGCCGCCGCCGGTCGTCTGGGACGTCCTCCTCGAGTTCGATAGCTACCCGGAGTGGAACCCGTTCGTCCGGTCGATCGAGGGGCTCCCCGTCCAGGGGGAGCGCCTGCGGGTCCGGATCGAACCGCCCGATTCGCGCGGGATGACGTTCGAACCCGAGGTGATCGTCGCCGAGGAGCACCGCCGACTCGCCTGGGTCGGTCGGCTGGCCGTCCCGTTCGCGTTCGACGGCTACCACGAGTTCCACCTCGACCCGGTCGACGGCGGCCGACGGACTCGCTTGCTCCACCGGGAGACGTTCCGCGGCGCGCTCGTCCCGCTGCTGTTCGACCGCGAGCGCCTCGAGCGCGGCTTCGCGGCGATGAACGCGGCGGTCAAGGAACGGGCCGAGCGCCGGGTCGAATCGGGGAACGAGACTGCACTAGCCGCTTGAGACTGCCGACCGGTCGCCGCCCTATACGATCTCCTCGAGCGCCGCGAGCGAGTCGATCTCGTAGTCCGGCTCGGTCGGCAGGTCGTACCCCTCGCGGTGGTCCCGGCGGACGAACGCCGAATCGACGCCGGCCTCGGCCGCCGCGGTCACGTCGACGCGGCTATCCCCGACGTACAGCGGATTCGAGACCGCGAGATCGTCGATCGCAGACTCGAGGTAGTAGGCGTTCGGCTTCTTCCGCTCGATCCCCTCGATCGACGGCTCGCGGCCGTACCAGACGTCGAAACCGCCGATATCGAGGTGCTCGAGGATGTTCCCGATCGTCTCGTGCTGGTTGTTGCTGACGATCGCGCTCGGCTGCTCGAGTCGGTCGAGGACCGAGACGTCGTCGTAGAGGCGCTTGCGGCCGGCGCGGATCTCCTCGAGTTGGGCCTCGATGGCGGCTCGCTCGCGGGCGGCCCAGAGGTCCGCGGGGTCGACGCCGTGGTCGTCGGCGACCTGCCGGAGCGACTCGACGTCCGGGCCGAGCAGCGTCTCGACGTGGTCGCGGGTCGGTTCGGCGGCGCCGACCGACGCGAACGCGTCGTACGTCGCGTCGACCAGCACGTCGTAATCGGTCGGGGTCGTCAGTACGCCGTCGTTGTCGAATATCACCGCGTCGTACTCCGTGTTCGTTCCCATTCGGTTTCGAGGTGAGCTAGGTGCCGGGGGGATTTTGGCGTTGTGCCCGGCCGCGGTGCGGACGCCGTCAGCCGCCCGCGGCAGCAGCGTCCGACGTCCGTCGTCCGCGCCTTCAAATACCGGCGGGCGACCAGAACCGGCGGACGATGCGTTCCACCACCCCACCCGCTCGCTCGAGACGCCACCGCCGTCGTACCGACCCGCTGTCGCCGCACTCCGCCCGAACCGACGAGGGTCACGATGGGCCATAGAGCGCTCGTCGCGTACCGGCGACCCGACCGGCTCTACGACCTGCGATACAGCCACTGGGGCGGCGAGGACCTTTCCCTGGCCCGCGAAATCACCGCCGCGACCCCGCTGGCCGAGGGGGCGATCGAGTCCGCGCTGCTCGCCGATTCGGTCGCCCTCGAGCGGATCCTGACCGACCACCTCGATCCGTGCGTCCACGAGGCGCTGTACCTCGTCGCACCTGCCGACGACTACGCGGTCGAGCCCTACCGCGTTTGCTGGCTCGAGTGGGGCGACGGCCGGGACGGCGGCCGCGGCGCGATCGTCGCGGTCGATCCCGCCGACGACCGGGCGGTCAGAACGTGGTTTCGCGCGACGAAGACCGCGCTCGGCGACGCCGTCGAGATGGGCGCGCTCTCGCGGCGCGCGGCGCAGGCGTACCTCGAGGCGAGAGTCTGCGAGGACGAAGACGCGACGGTCTACACACACGGTGCAGGGGTCGACGACGAGGACGGATACGAACCGCGCCGAGATCGGTGGCTCGAGGAGGATCGAGGCCGAGACGGCGACGAATTCGGCCACCCCTGATCGGACTCGCCGCGGACCGTCAGTCGGTCGTCCCCTCGTTCCAGCGCGCGTCCGCGAGCGTCCGCTGGACGACGTCGTTGCCGACCGCCTCCCCCAGCGTCTCGAATCCGGCTCGCTCGCCCCGGTCGTCGGCGTTCGCGACGAGCCGCGAGACGATGAACTCCGGCGTCGAGCGGCCGACCGTCCCGAAGCGGGGCTGGTAGTCGACCAGCAGTTCGAGGTCCGGGTTCAGCCCCTCCGCGAAGATGCCGTCGACGCGGGCCTCGGGCGGCAGCGGCTCTAAGTCGTCGGCGAGGTGAGTGACGAACACGCCCAGCGCGTCCCGGTCGACGGTCAGCGTCACCAGCCCGTGCAGGAGGTCGGCCGCGCTGCCGGGTTCGGTGATCGCCTCGAACTCGTCGACCAGCATCAGCGTCCGGCCGCCCGACGACAGCGGCGGCACGATCGATCGGAGGGTCGACTCGAGGACGCCGGCGTTGAAACTGGCGTGGCGGCGGTGGAAGACCAGCGAGTCGACGGGCGTCACCTCGGCCCGATCGGCCGGAACCGGCAGTCCCATCATCGCCAGCAGGACGACGTGGCACAGCGTCTCGAGCAGGGTCGTCTTCCCCCCGCTGTTCGCGCCGGTGAGGACGGCGACGCGCTCCTCGTCGGGAAGGTCGCCGACGCCCGCTTCGTCGGCAGCGCTCTCGAGTCCGTGCTCGCCCAGCGCGTAGGTCACGGGCTGGACGGACTCCTCGTCAGTAGCTGCCAGCGTCAGGTTGCGCGCGTTGACGACGGAGACGGCGCCCTCGCTCCCTTCGCGAAACTCGGGTCGCGTACAGTCGTACTCGAGCGCGAACCGCGCCAGCGAGAGGTGCAGGGCGATATCGTCGACCGCTTCGACGGCCCGATCGACGGCTTCGTCGGCGTCCTCGAGGATCGCTCGGTACTCGCTCGCAACCGTCTCTTCGCGCTCGTCGATCGCCGCGGTGAGGTCGCTCCGCAGCGTCCGCAGCGTCCCCCCGACGAAATCGGTCGCGTCCGCCGCGTCGGTCGGCATCGCGTCCCGAACCCGATCGATCGTCACGTCCGTCTCCGAGAGCAGGTGGTCCTCGAAGGCCTCGCGGAACTGGTCGACGTCGCGGACGCCGTCCGAGCGCAGGTCCTCGATCAGGTCCAGGGCGTTGGCGTCCATGTCCTCGACGGCACCGAGCGCGTCCCGCAAGCGGTCGAGTTCGTCGTCCGCACCCTCAGCGACGCGGCCGCCGTCCAGCGCCGCGAGCGCGTCGGCGGCCTCTTCGAGCGTCCCGCGCTCGAGGTCGGCGATCGCGCCGAACGGGCCGGCGTCGACCCCCGCCTCCAGCAGCCCGAGCGCGGCTTCGACGGCCGCCCGTTCGCTGCCGTCGCGCTCGTCGTAGCGTTCGTACGCCTCGAGGACGGTGTCGCGGTCCGACCCCTCGAGTGCGGCCCAGGCGTCCCGCGCCGCGAGGACGTCGTCGAGTCGGTCTTCCATCGCGTCGCGGCTCGTCAGCGGCGTCAGCACCCGGATTCGGTCGGCCGCCCGCCGGGTGACGGCGTGGTCCGAGGCCAGATCGAGCAGGTCCTTGTAGACCGATCGAGCGTCGCTCGTCGCCAGCACGTCGATCCCGTCACCGCCAGTCGCGCGGCGCAGGATGCGGGTCGCCCGCCCGCGCGCCAGCCCGGCGTCCGCGAGCGCGCGAACGTCTCCGTTCTCGATGGCCTGGATCGCCCGCTCCCGGCCTAACTCCTCGACCAGCGTCTCCCGCGTCTTCGGGCCGACACCCCAGTACTCCTCGAGTCGCATGTGTTACGTTCTGCACTCGAGGCGAGCGTCTTCAACACTGCGCCTCGCGGGGCGACTCAGTAGAAGACGCTGAACAGCCCGAACTGGATCGGGAGCAGCAGGACGATCGTCGCGAGCGAACACGCGACCGTCGCGACGATCAACTCCCTCGTCCTGATATCGCCCTCGTTCAGGATGACGATGAGGACCGCCGACTGGTACGGGAAGAAGTACGAACTCAGCGCCATCGTCTCCGCCAGTAACACTGGCGTAAATGGCAGCCCCGCGCCCTCGATATACGGGATTAGTACCGGCGTCAGCACGCTCGCGACGGCGACGCCTTCCATTAAGAACGAGAGGCCAAAGGTGATGAAAAAGACCGACGCGAGGATCACTGCGAGCGGCGCGCCCGTCGGGATAAGCTCGAGCAGGTGTGTCGCCGCGGTATCGGTAAAGCCGGTCTCGGTCAGGCCGTCACCGATCGCGAACACCGCGGCGATGAAAAAGAGGATCGAGTAGTCGACCTCGCCGCCGACGGTGTCGAAGTCCGCAACGCCGATCTCGGGGAGGAACGCGAGGACGACGACGGCCACCGCACCGATCACGGGGTGGAAGCCGTGGACGAAGTCCGTCGCCCAGATCGCCGCGCCGACGAGGAGGAAGGCGAGCATCCGCCGTTCCGCGGCGCTGAACCCGGTATCGGTGTCGTCACCGTCGGTCACTGCAGTGTCGTCGGTCTCCGTGTCGGCGTCGGGGACGTCGAACCCCGCGTCGGCCGGCGGCCGAAAGAGCAGGTAGACGATGCTGACGACCAGCAACACGCGCACGAGCCCCATGACCGGGTACATGTGGAGCCACCACTCGGACCACGAGATGGTGTGGCCGCCGATCGACTCCGCGAACCCCGAGATGATGATGTTCGGGAGATCCGCGGTCAAGATGCCGGCCGAGCCGTAGAACGTCCCGAACAGCGGTCCGAGATAGAGTCCGACGCGCGCCTCTCTCGAGTCGAACCACGAGCCGAGTTCCCGGAGGATCGGCGCGAGCGCGAGGATGCGAACGAGCGCCGACGGCACGAGGAAGGCCAGCGCGTGGCCGCCGAGCGCCAGCGCGAACAGCAGCCGTCGGTACGTGCGACGCGTATCCGCGTCGGCCGGGTCGCCGATACTCCTGGTCGCGATCGTCCGCCCGACCGCGTTCGCCAGCCCGCTCTGGCGCGTTGCCTCGCCCATCAGGAGGCCGAATCCGATGAGCCAGGTCGCGGGCTTCTGGAAGCCGACGAGCGCCAGGTCCGTCGAGAAGGCGACGGCGATCAGCCCGAGGCCGATCAACCCGGTGTACGAGGGCGGCACCGGCGTCAGTACCCAGAGAACGATACAGAAGAGCGTGATCGAGAGCATCGTTCCCGTCCCCGACGGCACCGACAGCCACGTCGCAGCGGCGACGGTGGCTGCGAGGCCAAAGGCGACGACCGGCGACCGAAGCGTCTCGAGCGCCCTCCTGCGGTTCACTGCCGTCTACTCGTGAATCCGGCGATAAAGGTGTCGCGGTTCCGGAACCTCAGAGTTGGTTACCGGTCTCGAGCGGTCAGTGCTCGAACTCGAGGTTACTGCGTCGGTTCCGTAGTCGTCCGGCAGCGTTGCCGGGATGAACCGCCGCCAGCGCGGCGTTGGCGCATCTATACACGTACGTGAATATGATTCTGTCCTGGTGGCCGTCGAAGAAGCACAAACACGGGGATTTTTATCGTCAGAGTGCCCTACTGACTCCCATGACTGATGGGCGGGGCGAGACTCCCCGGCGAACAGGAATGACCGAGAAGTGCGGCGTCGTCGGCGTCTCACTGAACGGTCGGGACGCGGCACGACCGTTGTACTACGCGCTCTACGCACTCCAGCACCGCGGCCAGGAATCCGCAGGGATCGTCACCCACGACGGCTTCCAGCAGCACAGCCACGTCGAGATGGGGCTCGTGGGGGACGTCTTCGAGGAGGACGACCTCGACATGCTCAACGGCGCGGCCGGGGTCGGCCACGTCCGGTACCCGACCGCCGGCTCCGTCGACTCCTGCTGCGCCCAGCCCTTCTCCGTCTCCTTCAAGAGCGGCTCGCTCGGCCTCTCCCACAACGGCAACCTCGTCAACGCCGACGAGATCCGCGAGGAACTCGCCGCCGCGGGCCACGCCTTCACCAGCGACGGCGACACCGAGGTCATCGCCCACGACCTCGCGCGCAACCTGCTCGAGGAGGACCTCGTGCGCGCGGTCAAGCGCACGATGGGGCGGATCCACGGCTCCTACTCGCTGACGATCAGCCACGACGACACCATCCTCGGCGTCCGCGATCCGCAGGGGAATCGTCCGCTCTGCATCGGGAAACTTGAGGACGGCTACATGTTGGCCTCCGAATCGGCGGCCATCGACACGCTGGACGGCGAACTCGTCCGGGACGTGAAGCCGGGCGAACTGATCGTCCTGCAGGAGGACGGCGCGGGCTTCGACTCCTACCAGCTCGTCGAGGAGGAGCACACGGCCCACTGCTTCTTCGAACACGTCTACTTCGCGCGGCCGGACAGCGTCATCGACGAGACGCTCGTCTACGAGGCCCGGCGGAATCTCGGGCGCAAGCTCTGGGAGGAAAGCGGCGTCGAGACCGACGTCGTGATGCCCGTTCCGGACTCCGGGCGCGCGTTCGCCTCCGGCTACGCGGACGCCGCCAGCGAGACGACCGCCGACGGCGAGCCCCGCGACGCGGACGACGACGGCGTCGAGTTCGCCGAGGGGCTGATGAAGAACCGCTACGTCGGCCGCACCTTCATCATGCCCACCCAGGACGAGCGCGAGCGCGCCGTGCGGCTGAAGCTCAACCCGATCAAGTCCACCATCGAGGGCAAGACCGTCACCGTCATCGACGACTCGATCGTCCGCGGGACGACCTCCACGCAGCTGGTCCAGCTGCTCAAGGACTGCGGCGCCGAGGAGGTCCACGTCCGGATCGGCGCGCCGGCGATCGTCGCCCCCTGCTACATGGGGATCGACATGGCCACCCGCGAGGAACTGATCGCGTCGGACAAGTCGACCGCGGAGATCCGCGACGAGATCAGCGCCGACAGCCTCGCCTACCTCTCGACCGACGCCGTCGCCGAGGTCCTCGGCAAGGAGCGGATCGACCTCTGTCTCGGCTGCGTGACCGGCGAGTACCCCTACGACATCGAGGGCGAAGAAACGGACCGCGACGTGAGCCGACCCGAGGTCGGCGAGCAGGCGATCCACGCCGACGACTAAGCCGAACCGATCTTTCTCGACCGATTCCGGTCGGATCTCGAGTTCTTCGCGAGTCCGATCGAGATGTCACGCACGATCCGCGAAATCCCCGGGCAAAACCACACGCATATTTAAAAGTGGAGCAACCGAATAGCCGGTATGGCAATGGACGAGTTCCTCGAAGGGGAATCGCTCACCGGACGGCAAGCGGCGATCATCTTCTTTGCGTTCCTCATTCTGATCGTCGTGGCCGCGCTGTTCCTGATTGCGTTCAGCGACTTCTTCCAGAATCTGGTTACGTAAGCCGATCCCAGTTATCAGGTTCACAGCACCCGATCTGGTTCACTCACATCGCGCGACGCGACTCCCTCGAGCGGCAGCTATCAGGGTGAATAGTCTGGCATCGGCATGGGCATCGCAATCGCCTACGAGCGAGCGCCTCAGTAGACGACGTGCAACAGCACGTAGACGACGATGCCGAGCGAGAAGGAGACGAGCCACAGGCTCGCGGCGAGCCGGCCGATCCGGGCGTGGCTGGTGCGGCGCAACTCGTCGATCGAGTACGCGCCGGCGAGCAGCAGCGCGTAGTACACTAGCGGCACGCAGACGATCGCGAGCAGGATGTGGATCGCGAGGATCGGCAGGTAGACGAACTGGTACACCGCGTCGGGGCCGGGGAACGGTTGCGGTCCGCCGGTCGCGACGAGCCGGTAGAGGTAGAACGCGAGGAAGGCGACGAACAGCACGAACGAGGCGAGCATCGCGACTCGGTGGCGATCGACGTCGCCGCGGCGGATCGCCCGCCAGCCGACCGTGATCGTCCCGATGGCGGTCGCGCTGATCGCGACGTTGACGTGCGGGATCAGCTCGAGCACCCACTCGGGCGCGGTCGGGACCGTCGATTGGGGAATCCGGCCGCCCGCCGCCGCGAACACCACCGCGAGCGAGACGATACTCAGGACTGCGGCGAGCTCTCGAACGCGTTCTCGAGGGACGTACGCCATGTTTCGACCTTCGAGCGGCGGGGGAAAGTCGTTACTGTACTGTCCCGACTCTCGAGCAACGAGACTGAACGGAGCCGAACGGGCGACACCGTCGCTGGTCGGTGTAGTTTCCGGAAGGAATTATGCGTGGGTGATGTCCGCGAAGGGAAATCACCTGCATCGTGTCGCTCGGCGGTGAAACCGCCTCGCGTTTCGCGGCTGATGGCCGCGCTTTTAGGTGGACGTCGTCCACCCGTGCGATGCGTGGGACCGGATTCGAACCGGCGGACCCCTACGGGACAGCGCCCTCAACGCTGCGCCGTTGGCCTGGCTTGGCTACCCACGCTCGCTGTGTCTTTCTTACTGCACTCAACCGTATCCAGCGTGATTATAAAAGCCCTTTCCTTTGTGCCTGCGTCTGCGGTGATATCACACGCCACCGGTCGGAACGGAGATTTCAAATGCGTCAGATGCCAAAGGATACCATGGCCAAGTACTCGACCGGTTCGTCCGCCGGCGGCGGCGGGACGAACTGCGAACTCTGCGGTGCCGAAAGCGATTCGCTCCGGCTCGCGTCGGTCGCCGGCGCCGAACTCGAGGTCTGCCCCGATTGCGCGCCCCACGACGATACGCAGGCCCATTCTCGCTCGCGCGATCAGGGACGCGGCGGGTCCGGTTCGGGCTCGGACTCGAGTTCCGGCGATACGAGCGACGAACCCTCCCGGAAGCAGAAGGCCGCCCAGAACGTCGCGAAGGCGAACCCGGTCTGGGACGGCGACTCCGAGCACTGGGAGAAGGAGGGAACGAACTACGACGACGACCCGCTGCCGTACCTCGTCTCCGACTACGGAAAGACGGTCGTCGAGGCGCGCCAGGAGGCCGGCCTCCAGCGCGAGGAACTCGCCGAGGACCTCGGCGTGCCGGAGCGGGACCTGCTGGCCGTCGAACAGGGCCGCGCCACCCAGGCCGGCCTCGGCGGCGGTCTCATCTCGGCGCTGGAAGACCGACTCGACGTGACGCTGTCCGAGTAGCGTCGCGAAACGGAGGACTCGATTCTCGATTCGATACCGAACCGCGGCGCTCGAGCCGCATACATAGGCGTACCGGCCGTTCGGCGAGCAGACTTTTGGTACCGGCCGACCCAGTGCCACCGATGAGCGGGCAACGGGCGGCGGCGGAGCCGTACGCCACGCGGTTCGAGACCGAAGTGACGGCGATCGACGGCCGCAGGGTCTGGCTCGAGCGCAGCCACTTCTACGGGGCGAGCGGCGGCCAGCCGGCCGACCGCGGGACGATCGGCGACGTCGAGGTCGTCGACGTCCGACTGGTCGACGGCGAGCAGGTCCACGAGCTCGCCGCCGAACCCTCGCTTCGGACCGGCCGGAGCGTTCTCTGCTCGATCGACTGGTCGTTCCGCATGTACTGTATGCGCGCCCACACGGCCAGCCACGTCCTCTACGGGGCGGCACGACGGCTGCTCGAGGACGTGTCGTACGCCGGGTTCGAGATCGGCGAGGACGAGGAGACGGTCCGGCTCGGGCTCGAGACGAGTTCACCGGTCGACGACGAAACGCTGCTCGAACTGGACCGGCTGGTCAACCGGACCGTCTGGGAGTCGCGGTCGGTCTCGTGGGACGACGTGCCGGTCGCGGAGGCCCGGGAACGAGACGACGTCACGTTCGACGAGACGACGGCAGACGACGCGGTCCAGAAGGGGCGAGTCCGACTCGTGACCATCGGCGGGAAAGACGAGAACGGAAACGCCAACGGCTCGAGCAGGTTGCGCGGCGGCTTTACGGTCGGTGGCGGCGGCGATCCGTGGGACGTCTCGGCCTGCGGCGGGACCCACGTCAGGAACACGCGGGAGATCGGTCCCGTGACGATTCTCGGCGGCTCGTGCGCGGATGACATTACGCAGATCGAACTCGCCGTCGGGCCGCGCGCGATCGAACACCGGACGGCCGAGAAGCGAGCCGCGTTCGCCGCGACGCGCACCCTTGAAACGAACGTCGACGCCGTCCCCGACGAACTCGAGCGGGTGGCCGACGATGGGACGGATCGCCGACGGCCGGTTCGTCGCGGCGGCGGCAACGCAGAGTAGCGACGACCGACGAAGACGCCGCCTCAACCAGACGCAACGACTGTAAGCCGTCGGCGGTCGCTCGCGTCTCCGCCCGCCGCTCGCCTGCCTCCGCTCGCCGGTACAACCTATTCCTTCCGTTCGGGCTAACGTCGGCTATGGGAGTCGACTATTCAGAGCTTCGCGATCCGAACGCCGAGTACACGATGCGGGACCTCTCGGCCGAAACGATGGGCGTGACCCGCGACCGCGGCGGCGACCGCGACGTCGAGATCACCGACGTGCAGACGACGATGATCGACGGCAACTTCCCGTGGACGCTCGTCCGGATCTACACCGATGCGGGCATCGTCGGCACCGGCGAGGCCTACTGGGGCGCCGGCGTCCCGGAACTGATCGAGCGGATGAAACCCTTCCTGCAGGGTGAGAACCCGCTGGATATCGACCGCCTGTACGAGCACCTCGTCCAGAAGATGTCCGGCGAGGGCTCGATCGCCGGCGTCACCGTCACGGCTATCTCGGGCATCGAAGTCGCCCTGCACGACCTCGCCGGCAAGATCCTCGAGGTACCGGCCTACCAGCTGCTGGGCGGCAAGTACCGCGACGAGATGCGCGTCTACTGCGACTGTCACACCGAAGAAGAGGCCGATCCGGACGCCTGCACCGACGAAGCCGAACGCGTCGTCGACGAGTTAGGGTACGACGCGCTCAAATTCGACCTCGACGTCCCCTCGGGCCACGAGAAAGATCGTGCGAACCGTCACCTCCGTGAGCCCGAAATCGAACATAAGGCCGAGATCGTCGAGCAAGTCACCGAACGCGTCGGTTCTCGTGCAGACGTTGCCTTCGACTGCCACTGGACGTTCTCTGGCGGCTCCGCGAAACGACTCGCCGAACGCCTCGAGGAGTACGACGTCTGGTGGCTCGAGGACCCCGTCCCGCCGGAAAATCACGACGTGCAGCGCGAAGTGACCCAGTCGACGACGACGCCGATTACGGTCGGCGAGAACGTCTACCGAAAACACGGTCAGCGTCGGCTGATCGAGGAACAGGCCCTCGACATTATCGCGCCGGACATGCCCAAGGTCGGCGGCATGCGCGAGACCCGGAAGATCGCCGACCTCGCTGACACCTACTACGTTCCCGTGGCGATGCACAACGTCGCCTCGCCGGTCGGCACCGTCGCCAGCGCCCACGTCGGCGCCGCGGTTTCGAACTCCCTGGCCGTCGAGTACCACTCCTACGAACTCGAGTGGTGGGATGACCTCGTCGAAGAAGACCTCATCGAGGACGGCTACCTCGAGATTCCGGAAGAACCGGGCCTCGGCGTAACGCTGGATCTCGATACCGTCGAAGAGCACATGGTCGACGGTGAGGAACTGTTCGACGAAGCGTAGCTTCGTCGGGCTCGCGAATCCTCGATTCGCGGTGTTTGACGAGGCGTAAGCCGACGTCAAACTCGCTGAGCTTCGCTCAGCGTTGTTCGACGAAGCGTAGCGTCATCGAGTTCGTGACTCGAGACCAAGGGAAATTGCCGAGACGGTGAGTAAATCGTTAGCGTTAGCAGATTTATCGGCACCGCTGGCGCGATGGTCGAAAGACAAGCGACGAAACGCGAAAGCGGAGACGAAGCGGCGGTCGGACCAGATCGCGTCAGCCCTCCATACCGCCGAAGGAGAGTCCGCTCTCGACATAGCGCTGTGCGAAGAAGTAGATGAGTGCCACGGGTAGGGCGAAGAGGATCGCGAAGGCGGCGAACTCCGTCCATGGCGTTTCGAAGCGGCCGGACGTCGCCAGCGAGTACACTTCGACTGAGAGCGTGTAGTTCTCGGGCCGAAGGAGGGTCTGAGCGATGATAAATTCGTTCCATCCCGCGAGCCAGACGAAGATCGTGATGGCTGCGAGGCCGGGCTTGCACAGCGGAAGGATAACCTCGCGCATGACGTCGAATCGACTCGCGCCGTCGACGATCGCCGCTTCCTCGTAGGAAACGGGGATGTTGTCCATGTACGTCTTCAGCAGCCACGTGTTGAACGGGATCGCGCCGGCGCCGTAGAAGATCCCGAGGACGATCAGGTTGTTGGTGAGTCCGAAGTTCGTGAACAGCGCCAGCAGCGCGATTAGCGTTGCGATCGACAGGCCGGAGCCGACCTGGGTAAAGAGGATGTAAAAGTACAGCAGCTTCGTCCGACCGGTAAACGCACGCCGGGAGAGCGCGTAGGCGCCCGGAATGATCATCGCCATCGCGGTGATAATGGTGACGATCACGACGGTGAGGCTGTTGAACAGGACGCCAGGTTCGCCGCCGACGAACTGAATTCCGATGGGGATCAGCCCGCCGGTTCCGTACGCGATCGCCGGATACCCCCACTCGCCGTCGACGAAGAAGAAGTCCGACTCGAACAGCAACCACCGGTAGGCGTCGAGGTTGTAGGTCGCGGGATCGGCGAAGACACCGTCCGACTGAATGAGGGACGCCCCCTGAGAGAGCGACGCCGTAAAGATCCAGTAGATCGGGAACATCAACACGACGACGAGTGCTGCCGCGCCACAGGTCGCGAACAGCGTTTTCGCGAGGTCAAGCACTGATCGACGGCCGGTCCTGACCTGCCAAATCGCCGTTCGGCCTCGATCGTACGCCCGATAGGGTGCCAAAAGCGCATGGAGCGTATCGTCGCGTAGCTTTCGGCCGATCGCTCGAGCGAGACTCATTCGTTGTTCACCCCCTCTGCGATGTCGGTTTTCTTCACGGCAATCAACATGAATGCGCCGATGAAGAGGATCGCGGTCACCATGATTGCGGATGCCATTCCGTACTGCTGGAGATTGGTCGCCTCTCGGTATCCGTACACGAGCAGCAGTTCGTTCTGTCTGCTCGGTCCGCCGCGGTTGAACACCCACGGGAGCAGGAACTGCTGAAAGGACGAAGCGGCGGTCAAGATCGACGCGAAGACCACCGGTCGTTTAATCGACGGCAGGGTGACGTGGACGAACCGACGAAGGTAGCCGGCGCCGTCGACCTTGGCCGCATCGTGGAGTTGGTCAGGAACGTCCTGGAGCGCACTGACGATAATGATCATCATGAACGGGTACGCTAACCAGACCTCGGTCGTCGCGTAGGCGGCGAACGCCATCCACCGTTCCGAAAGCCAGCCGATCGGAACGTCCGCCATCAGTATCTCGGGGGCCGAGACGGTTATTCCGAACAGAATCGTATCGATACCGGCGACGATCCAGTGGACGAATCCATTCCACGTGCCAAGCAGTTGGTTAAACACGCCGAATCGGGCGCCGCTGAACATACCACGCCAGATTGTGATCATGAAGATCGCCGGAAAGCCGAGCGGCATGAGAATGATCGCGCGCATGTAGCGCTTCCCGATGACCCGACTGTGGGTCAGGACAAGCGCGATCGAGATCGAGACGATGATTTTGAAGAGCAAGCTGATCGCGACGAACAGCCAGGTAATACCCAACGAATTCCAGAATTGGCCGTCGCTTAACAGAGTGTAGTAGTTCTCGAGGCCGATAAACTGGGATTCGTCACTCAGGACTGTTCCAGCGTGCGTCGCATCCGTAAACGAGATCCAGATTAAGTAGCCGATTGGAAAAACCATAAATGCCAGGAAGAGCAGCAATCCCGGCAAAACAAGCAACAATCCGGCGTCTATACGGGTAAACGGCTGCTCGTCGAGCAGTTCTTGACCTCGCTTCCGGGCAGTTGAGAGCGACATAACTGAGACGGCGTTAAAGGTCGTTCTCCTCCCAAGCGGCTCTGATCTCTTCCGCAGCCTGTTCGAAGGCCGGGCGGGCCTCCTCTTCGCCGTTCAGAATCCGCTCGAGCGCGTCTCTCGTCGGCTCCCACACCCGCTCCATCTTCGGAGAGGTCGGCATCACTTCGCCGATCGAGACGTTCTCGGCGAACGCAGCGACCTCGTCACTGAGTTCGTCACTTTCGGAGAGGTCGGCATGAACGGGAATGTATCCCAGTTCGTCGGCGTTGCTCAGAATGACGTTGTCCGTGGTGGTGTACCACTCGGCGAACTCGCGGGAGGTGGCCAGCGCTTCGCCGTCTTCGAGTTCCTGCGTGAAGTACCACAGCTGGACGCCGGTGTATGGAGACGGATCGCCGCCGTCGACGGTCGGCAACCGAGCGATGCCGACGTCGATACCGGAATCCCGGAAGCCGCTGACCTCCCACGGGCCGACGATCACGAACGGCGCGTTGCCGTCGTTGAAGACGGCTATCTGGGATTCGTACGACGGATCGGCGGCTGCGTACGGCCAGAAGCTATCGACGAGCAGTTCCACCCCTTCGATCGTCTCGTCCAGTTCGTGTCCCAACTCGTCCGCTTCGTCGTCGTAGAGGTAGCCGCCGAACGCGTGGATCCACGCGCTGGCGAAGTACGGGTCCGCCAGCGGATACGCGACGCCGTACTGGCCGTCGTCGGGATCGTGGTGGTCCTCCATGACCTCGACCATCTCGTCGAGCGTCTCCGGCGGCGAGTCGACGAGATCGCGGTTGTACAACAACCCAACCGTTTCGGCCGCGTAGGGCAACCCGTAGACGCCGTCCTGCCACGTCGCCGCCTCGAGAGCGGTGTCCGTGTACGTTTCATCGATATCGATCGTCAGATCGTCGCTGACGTCGTAGAGCCATCCGCGATCTTCGAAGGGGCCGACCCAGTCGTGAGCGTGGGTGAAGATATCGGGGCCTTCACCGACCGGGAGCGACGTATTCAACTGCTCGTTGAGTTCCGAGACTTCCTCGGCAGCGATATCGTGGTCGGTTTCTTCCTCGAATTGCGCGATGTACGTCTCCAACAGGTCGGCCTCGCCTTCGGCAAGCGTGTGCCACAATTGCGTCGAACTTCCGCCGTCCGATCCGTTCCCGTTGCCGTTACCGGTGCTGTCGTCGCTGACGATACAGCCAGCGAGTCCGACCGTTACACCGGCCGTACCCATACCCTTGATGACTGTCCTGCGAGTGTGTCGCATGAATCAATGATGAATTTTAACTTCATGCATTTAATGCTTGTGGATGATATGGCAAGACTATATTTCGGATTAGTTCAGATGGAAATATTATGGGGAGGATTCCCGACCTATTACCAGGGACTCTTCGTCCCATCGGAGTACCGCCTTTGACGGATACTCGACGCGAAATTGGCACCAGTAGTATCCAGCGCTTTTGCGAAGGATAACGGCAAAACACGACGGAACGGCCATCGTGACGCGACGGACGGCGGGAGAAGTACGATACGGCGACGCCGCGGCGAGCACCCTCAGGCGGCGACGACTGTTCTGTCGCGTTCGGTCGCGAACACGTCGATCCCGGTCTCGGGTTCGAAGAGGTGAATATCGGATTCGTCGAAGGTCAGCGCGACGCGTTCGCCGACATCGGGCTCAATCGACGAATCGACGCGGGCAATGAAATCCTCCGCGAGATCCATGTAGAGGTAATTGTCCGAACCGATCGGTTCGACGACCTCGACCGTTCCCTTGACGACACCCTCGGCTGCGCTCTCAACCACGTTGACGTTCTCGGGGCGAATTCCCAGCGTATACTGGTTGGCCTCGAGTTCGTCGGCGTGATCGGTGACGTACTCGCTCGAGAGTTCGAATTCGAATCCGGAGTCGGGATCGCCGAGGACGATCCTGTCGCCTCGGGTCGTTACGTCGACGTCGAAGAAGTTCATCGACGGCGAGCCGATGAATCCGGCGACGAACTCGTTGACAGGATTGTCGTAGACCTCCGTGGGTTCGCCGACCTGTTGGAGTTCGCCGTTGTTGAGGATGACGATGCGGTCTCCCATCGTCATCGCTTCCTCCTGGTCGTGCGTCACGTAGACCGAAGTGACGTCCAGTTCGTTCTGAATACGCTGAATCTCGGTCCGCATGCTGGTTCGGAGCTTCGCGTCGAGATTCGAGAGCGGTTCGTCGAACAGGAAGGCGTCGGGCTCGCGCACGATCGCCCGTCCGAGCGCGACGCGCTGTTTCTGTCCGCCCGAGAGTTCGTCCGGCGTGTCCTCGAGCAGGTGGTCGATGTCCATCATCTCGGCGGTCTCCTCGACTCGAGTGCGCCGTTCGCTTTCCGAGAGATCGGTGCTCATCCGAAGACCGAACGCCATGTTTTCGTAAACCGTCTTGTGCGGGTAGAGCGCGTAGTTCTGGAACACCATCGCGATGTCGCGGTTCTTCGCATGGACGTCGGTGACGTCTTCGTCCCCGATGTACACCGACCCGTCAGTCGGTTGCTCCAAACCGGCGATCATCCGTAACGTCGTCGTCTTTCCGCATCCGGACGGTCCGACTACCGTTACGAACTCCCCGTCCTCGATATCGAGAGACAGGTCGTCGACGGCGACGATCTCCTCCCTGCCGTATTCCTTCCGAAGGTTCTCCAGCCGAATCTGTGCCATCTATGATCATACCCATGGAAAGATGTCAGATAACTCTTTCTAAATTCGCTAATTTAGGATGTAATATTTCGTAGCGTATGACAGCAGTCAGACTCGGTGCCTGTCTGCCGACCGAGTGCCGATCGCGGAACTCGGGAACTGGGAACCGACAGAAGCCACGGAGGCGTTCCACGCGCCGGAGTACCCCGACTGGTTCCTCCCAGCGAGCGTGCCGACCGACACGACGCTCGAGTTCAAGTTCATCAAAATCGCTGACGACGGAACCGTAACGTGGGAAAGCGGCGATAATCGGACGTTCACTACGTCCGCCGATCCGAACGGCGTCGTCGATACGCCCTCGTACGACTTCCGAAGCTGACAGCGAGCGGGCGCTCCCCTTTCGTCGCCTCCCGACCGTCGTATCGGCGGCTCTTGGGCCCGCCTTTTCGCTCCGTAACCTGATCGGAAAACGGCAGTGTGACGGTCTGTCGGCAGTTATCGCCAGACGACTCCGCCGCGGGGCGGGACTACTATCCGTCCGTCAACAGCGTCCACACCGCCCGAATCGGCGTCGGTCCGGAGCAACGTCTCCCACTGCTCGTCGGTGGGCTCGACGACCGCCTGATCGTCGCCGCGATTGATCGCGATTCCCACCGTCTCGTCGCCGTCGGCCCGTCGGTAGACGAGCAGGTCCGACGTCGTCCGTTCTCGATCAAACCGGATACGACCGCGGCGCAGCGGACGGTGGTCGTCTCGAAGTACAATCAATCGCTGTACGAACTCCCGCAGCGCGGTGTTTTGTTCGGCCTCGTCCCACACCATCGGTCGCCGGCAATCCGGATCGTCGCCGCCGGTCATGCCGACCTCGTCGCCGTAGTAGAGACAGGGCGTGCCGCGGTAGGTAAACAGCAGCAGGAACGCCAGCCGGAGGAGCCGTTCGTCGCCGTCGCAACGGTACAGCAATCGCGGCGTATCGTGGCTCCCGAGGAGGTTGAACAGAACCTCGTTGACCTGCTCCGGATATCGCCCGAGGAAACGCGTCGCCTTATCCGCGAATTCCCCGGCGTCGAGGTCGCGTTCGATCAGGAAATCGATGACGGCGTAGGAGAAGGGGTAGTTCATCACCGCGTCGAACTGATCGCCGCGGAGCCAAGCCCGCGAGTCGTGCCAAATCTCGCCCAGAATGTAGACGTCGGGATCGATCGCTTTCACCTCCTCGCGGAGTTCCCGCCAGAACGCGTGGTCGACCTCGTCGGCAACGTCGAGACGCCACCCGTCAATCCCGATCTCGTCGACCCAGTACGCCGCGACGTCGAGGAGGTACTCCTTCACCTCGGGGTTCTCGGTATTGAGCTTCGGCATGTAGGCTTCGAACCCGAAGGTATCGTAGTTCGGTCGCGGCTCGAATTCGATCGGGAACTCGTGGACGTGGAACCAGTCGGCGTATTCTGACTCCCGTCCGTTCTCGACGACGTCCTGAAACGGTTCGAACTCCCGGCCGCAGTGGTTGAAGACGGCGTCCAACATCACGCGGATCCCGCGGTCGTGGGCCTGTTCAGTGAGTTGCCGGAGCGTTTCCTCGTCACCGAAGTGCGGGTCGACGCTGGTGTAGTCGGTCGTGTTGTACTTGTGATTCGACCGCGACTCGAAGATGGGTGTGAGATAGAGCGCCGAAACCCCAAGATCCTCGAGGTAGTCGAGGTTGTCGATGATCCCCTGTAGATCGCCGCCGAAGAAGTTGTCGAGCGTCGGTTCACCACCCCATTCTTCGACGGATTCCGGGCTTCGCTCGGGATCGCCGTTGGCAAACCGTTCGGGGAAGATTTGGTAAAAAACGGCATCGGAGACCCACTCCGGCGGGTCGTGGACGTCAGTTGGATGTAGGAACGGGTACTCGAAGTAGTGTAGCGGACGCCGTTCGCCGGCCGTCGGCAACTCCGACAGCGGCTTCGACTCGAATCCCCACTCAGTAACCCAGAGCGACTCGTCGCCATCGGACAGGTGAAACGCATAACAGAGTCGGCGGCGGGGCGGCCGGACCGAGACTTGCCAGTAGTCGAACCGCTCGTCGCGGCCGATCCGTTCCATCCGTGTCCTGGTCGCGCTGTCCGGCCAGTCGAACTTATCGCCGTGGAGGAGCGTACACTCCGCGACGTCCCCGCGCATCGTCCGGAGTCGGACGTGAACGGTTTCCTCGTCGTACGCGTACGCATAGCTGCTCTTAGATCTGTGATGAACTCCTTCACGATGGATTGCCATATTCGATCTGCTTGAAAGATGCGCACTTAAATATACTCACTAGCGAATGCGTCCGCGCCGAAAAACGGCGTCGTAGTCTCGGTATCGACGGCCAGGTGCATCGTAAATCGCGGCGGATTCCCGCGGCGGAGACGAGTCGAATTGCCGTGATTACGTATCGAGGGGCTCCTCGACGCGGGCCGGCTCCCTGCCCTCCAGTGTGATCGCCGTCGTTAGCCGCAGTGCGTGAGGCCAACCCAGCGGTGTCGCGCTGTCGGGCGTGCCGTCGTCGAAGAACTGCTCCGGCAGGTACTCCCCGTCTCCGCGTAGCGTCCCGCCCGGTTCGACAAGCGCGAGCAGATCTCGCGCCCACTCGTCGAACGCGTCGGCAGCTTCGTGATCTCGAGCGGCGAGCAGCTCGCCGAACTCGGCGGCCGCGTGGGCGCCCCACGCGGTCGTGACCGTCCAGACCTTCGGTTCGGCCTGTTCTTTCACGCGCCACGGGTCGTCCTCGAACCGCGCCAGGCCCTCGATCGGCCCGTCAGGGTCGCGGTAGAGCCCTTCGAGCGTCGTCTCGAGGTGAGAGACGAGCCGTTCGATCCGCTCGTCGTCGATCGTCGCGTCCTCGAGTGCCGCGTATTCGGCGTGGGCGGACGCGAGCGCGAACGTACTGCCGTCGAGGCGCTCGTCCGGTTCGTCGCCGTCGAGACGCAGCGCGTAACACTCCCGGTCGGGCACCCACAGCCGATCGATCGCGTCGTAGACGGCTCGCGCGTTCTCGGCCGCTCGCTCCCGGTACTCGGCGTCGATCGGCGCCCGCGCGATCGCGGCGTAGGCCTCGAGGTAGGTCGCCGCGGTGTGGGTGAACCGGCCGGTCATGTTCTCCCAGGCGTTCTGGACGCGTTCGGGCAGGCCGTCCTCCGCGAGGGTCGCGTCGAGCCCGTCGAGCGCCGCGAGCAGCGCCTCGCGGACCGCGTTGTCCCCGTCGTCGACGACTCGGAGATACGTTGCGAGGAAGGTCGCGACGCTCGCGGTCTGGTCGGCCTGGTAGTCCGTCCCTGCAGCGTCGCCCTCGAGGCGACCGTTCGCCCAGCCGGGTGCGATCTCGCCGTTGTGGGCCCAGACGCGGTGTGGCCAGGTGCCGTCTGCGAGTTGCGTCTCGACGTAGAACCGGGCGCTTTGCCGGTGCCACGCCTCGAGCCCGAGGTCGGCCTCGCGATCCGCGGCCAGTAGGAAACCGGCGATTTCAGCGTCGTCACGGAACCAGGTGTAGCCGTAGCCGCCGGAGTACCGGAAGAACGGATCGAACTCGGGGCCGGCGATCCGGGCGCCGTTCGACGCTCGCAGCAGCGACAGCGCGCGCAGGTCCTCGACGATGCCGTCGACGCGACCGTCAGTCGCCCCCGCTACGTCGGGTAATCGCTCCCGAACCTGTCGTCGGTCCGCTTCGAGGATCGCCGCGCGGTCGTCGTGGTCGGCCGCCCCGGCACGGACGCGCTCGAGGGCCTCGGCTCGTGTCTCGTCCTCCTCGGCGTCGGTTAGCAACGTTGCGACCGTCGTGCTCGGGTGGTGTCCGGTCAGTTCAATTTCGGCCGTCGCGATCGGACTGAGTCGCGTCTCCTCATAGCGCCCGTCACCATCGGTGCCGGCAAGGTCGGTCGGCTCCGAATCGAGCAGATCCTCGAAGTACGGCGGAACCTGTCCGCCGATCTCGAGCGGCGTCGAAGCAGTCACGTAGTCCCGCTCACGATCGTGATAAATCTCGACGGCATCGTCGTGGCGAAGCTGGCCGGTTCGACAGACCCGTCCTTCGGGGGCGAATCCGAGACACGCGTGAATCGTCGCATCCGCCGACGCGGCGTCATCGCCGGTCTCGAGTTCGAAGTACGTGAGATGCAGCGTGCCGACCGTGACGTCGTACTGGCGAAGCGTCCACTCGTCGATTTCGTGGACCGTCTCGACGACGGTCGTCCCGTCGATGTAGCGCTGGTCGCCCTCCTCGAGCCAGTAGACGGTACCGTCGATTTCGACGCCGAACCGCGACCGCTCGATACCGACCAAGCCGGAGAGCGGATAGGAGTAGTCCCTGATCGAACCGTCAGGCGCGACGTGAACGAGTCGGTCGCCGAGTCCCGAGAACAGTCCCGCGGTTGACCGGCGTTCGCCGGGGAACCGACAGGGATCGCCCCGCGATCGTTTAACGTCGTTCAGGGCGCTTTGTAGTTTCATCGTACCCACCCGTATGACCCTCTTCGATTAAAATTTGTTGTAATATGTGTTCCCTATTTTAGATCGTGAACGGCCGGTAGCGTGGCTAACAGGGAATCTTTTTCAGCGGCCGCTACAATCCGGCACACACTGGGAACTCATGGATACAGACGGGCTCGCCGGACTCCTCGAGCGGTTCGGCCTCTCCGAGAAGGAAATCGACACGTATCTCGCGATTCTCGACCACGGAGAGTCGAAAGCGAGCACGATCGCTGACGCCGCCGACGTCTCCAAGCGCTACGTCTACAGTATCAGCGAAGAACTCGAGGAACGCGGGTTCGTCGAGGTGGACGATCACGCGGTGCCGACGGTGATCCGCCCGGTCGACCCGGAGACGGTCGTCGACCGGCTCACCCGCAGCGTCGAGGAGATGGAACCGGAGTTGCGATCGCGCTACACGACGACCGAGCGACCGACCGAGCAGTTCGAGGTGATCAAATCCCGCCAGACCGTCCAGAAGCGCATCGAGAGCTTGCTTTCTGAGGCCGAGACCGAGGTCACGCTCTCGATCCCCGCGTCGGTGCTGCCGCAGGTCCGCGAAACGCTCGAGGAGACCGCCGAACGGGGCGTGCTCGTCTTGCTCCTGCTCGGGACGGCCGACAGCGACGTCGATATGGCGTCGCTCGCCGGCATCGCGAGTACGGTTCGGACCTGGAACGCCCTCGTCCCGACGATGGTGACGGTCGATCGCCGACACGGCCTGCTCTCGCCGAGCCAACTGCTGACGACCTCGACGAGCGACACGAAGGCGATCGCCCTCTCGCAGGAGCAACTCGTCCCCGTCCTCGCCGGCTCCTTTTTGGCGAACTACTGGCCGATCGCGGAGGAACGGTACGTGACGACGGCGGCCGACCTTCCCGCGACCTACGAGGGATTCCGCCACGCGGTCTTCCAGATCGCGCTCCACCGGGCGACGGATACGCCGCTCGAGGTGACGGTGACGGGTTCGCCGGTCGGCGACCGCGACCTCCCGTCGACGCTGACCGGCGAGGTCGTCGACGTCCGGCAGAGCCTCGTTCGCCCCGCGACGTCGACCGTGCCGATCGAGAACGCGTTCGAGATCGACGTCGACGGCGAGCGGTACACGATCGGCGGCGCCGGCGCCTTCCTCGAGGACTTCGAGGCGCAGTCGGTGACGATTCGGCCGCTCGAGGTCGAGGAGTAGCGCGGCCGCTTTCGCTCGCACGCGCATTCCGCCCCGACCTTCTTGCGGGTAGGTGGTGAACGCCGACCCGATGAACGCGAACGCACTGCGCCCAGCGACTCGCGGGTCGACTCGGACGCGAACCCTCGGTTCCGTATGGAGGTGTCGCCAATGACCAACAAACGAACGGTCGAGGAGCGAATCGTCGAGAGCGGCGTTATCGCCGTCATGCGCGGGATCAGCGCGGAGCGGATCGTCCCCGTCGCCCGCGCGCTCCACGAGGGTGGGGTCGACGCGCTCGAGATCACGGCCGACGAGCCTCACGCCCGCGACAAGATCGCCGCAGTCGATCGGGAACTGGCCGATCCCGACGTGGTCGTCGGCGCCGGGACCGTCCTCGACGCCGCGACCGCCGAGTCGGTGATCGACGCGGGCGCGACCTTTGTCGTCTCTCCCCACGTCGATCGGGAGATCATCCGGACCTGCAACCGCCACAACGTGCTCGCCTCGCCCGGCGTCATGACCCCGACGGAGGCGGTCACCGCCCTCGAGGCCGGCGCAGACATTCTCAAGATGTTCCCCGCCGCAACGGTCGGGCCGGACCATATCGGCGCGCTCAAGGGGCCGCTAGGCAACGTCGAGATCATCCCGACCGGCGGCGTCGCCGCGGACAACGTCGCCGACTACTTCGAGGCCGGCGCGCTCGCCGTCGGCGCCGGCAGCGCGCTGATCGACTACGACGCCATCGCGGACGACGACATGGACGGCGTTCGGGAGCACGCCGAATCGTTCGTCGAAGCCGTCGAAGACGCCCGCAGCGAGTGAGTGGCCCGCCGGCTCGAGTCTTTTCGTTCGGGTCGATGAACCGTCGGTTCGTTCTCGTCGACCGGTAGCCGCGGGTCCCGTCGATGATCCGCCGATTCGACGCTCCGTACACTCAGAACCGGACCCATGGGAACCACCCCCGTACTCGATAATTGTACCTGTAGAACCGGATTAACGCCTCGAGAGCGTCTAAAAGGGACTATTTCTATTCTCGAATTCTTTACTACGGACTAGGTAAATCTTTTATTCGAGGCGAGCCTTGGGAGAGGTATGCAAGCGATCGCAGTCGAACCGGGGGCCGGCGAACCGACGCTCGTCGAACGGCCCCGACCCGAACCAGCGGCCGGGGAGGCGCTCGTGCGCACCCTTCGCGTGGGCGTCGACGGGACCGACCACGAAGTCATCGCGGGCCACCACGGCGACGTGCCGGACGACGATACGCAACTCGTGCTCGGCCACGAAGCCGTCGGCGTCGTCGAAGACCCGAACGGGACCGACCTCGAGGAGGGCCAGATCGTCGTGCCGACGGTCCGACGGCGGCCGAACGGCCGGGACAACGAGTACTTCGAGCGCGGCGAACCCGACATGGCGCCCGAGGGCGAGTACGTCGAGCGCGGGATCGTCGGCGCCCACGGGTTCATGGCCGAGTACTTCACCAGCCCGGCGGAGTATCTCGTTCCGATCCCCGAGGAGTTCGCCCACCTCGGCTTCCTCGTGGAACCGATCAGCATCTCCGAGAAGGCGATCGAACACGCCGTCGCCTCCCGCTCGGCGTTCGACTGGGACCTCGAGTCGGCGCTGGTGCTGGGCAACGGCTCGCTCGGCCTGCTGACGCTCGGGATGTTCGCGGACGTCCTCGACGTCGAGCGGACCTACTGTCTCGGGCGGCGGGATCGGCCGGACCCGACGATCGACATCGTCGAGGACCTCGGCGCGACGTACATCGACTCGCGCGAGACGCCGGTTCCCGAGATTCCCGAGGTCTACGAGTCGGTCGACTTCGTCTACGAGGCCACCGGCTACGCGAAGCACGCCTTCGAGACGGTCGACGCGCTCGCGCCCAACGGCGTCGGCGTCCTCCTCGGCGTCCCCGAGCCCTGGGAGTTCGAGGTCGACGGCGGGCGGCTCCACCGCGAGATGGTCCTGCACAACAAGGCGCTGCTCGGGACCGTCAACTCCCACCGCGGCCACTTCGAGTCGGCCGTCGACACCCTCTCGCAGCTGCCGACGTGGCTCACCGACGACCTCGTGACCGGCGTCTACGGCCTCGAGGAGTTCCAGCGGGCCTTCGAAACCGGCGACGGCGTCATCAAGACGGCCGTCGAGTTCTCGGCGCTCTGACGAGCCCCGACGCGAACGCCTCAGCCGCCGACTCACTCACGAGATAGAAACTATTACTACTGTCGGAGTAAGGGATTCTCCCATGGGAGTCGATTACTCGCAGTTGCACGATCCGAACGCCGAGTATACGATGCGTGACCTCTCGGCCGAAACGATGGGCGTGACCCGCGACCGCGGCGGCGACCGCGACGTCGAGATCACGGACGTCCAGACGACGATGGTCGACGGCAACTTCCCGTGGACCCTCGTCCGCATCTACACCGACGCGGGCATCGTCGGCACCGGCGAGGCCTACTGGGGCGCCGGCGTTCCCGAACTGATCGAGCGGATGAAGCCGTTCATCGTCGGCGAGAATCCGCTGGACATCGACCGGCTCTACGAGCACCTCGTCCAGAAGATGTCCGGCGAGGGCTCGATCGGCGGCGTCACCATCACCGCCATCTCGGGCATCGAGGTCGCGCTGCACGATCTGGCGGGGAAGATCCTCGAGATCCCAGCCTACCAGTTGCTGGGCGGCAAGTACCGCGACGAGATGCGCGTCTACTGCGACTGCCACACCGAGGAGGAAGCCGACCCCGACGCCTGCGCCGACGAGGCCGAACGCGTCGTCGAGGAACTCGGCTACGACGCCCTGAAGTTCGACCTCGACGTCCCCTCGGGCCACGAGAAAGACCGCGCGAACCGCCATCTCCGCGAGCCCGAGATCGAGCACAAGGCCGAGATCGTCGAGAAGGTCACCGAGCGCGTCGGCGACCGCGCCGACGTCGCCTTCGACTGCCACTGGACCTTCTCCGGCGGCAGCGCGAAGCGACTCGCCGAACGCCTCGAGGAGTACGACGTCTGGTGGCTCGAGGACCCCGTTCCGCCGGAAAATCACGACGTCCAGAAGGAGGTCACGCAGTCGACGACGACGCCGATCACGGTCGGCGAGAACGTCTACCGCAAGCACGGCCAGCGTCGCCTGATCGAGGAACAGGCGCTGGACATCGTCGCGCCGGACATGCCCAAGGTCGGCGGCATGCGCGAGACCCGCAAGATCGCGGATCTGGCAGATACCTACTACGTGCCGGTTGCGATGCACAACGTCGCCTCGCCGGTCGGCACCGTCGCCAGCGCCCACGTCGGCGCCGCGGTTTCGAACTCCCTGGCCCTCGAGTACCACTCCTACGAACTCGGCTGGTGGGGCGACCTCGTCGAAGAAGACCTCATCGAGGACGGCTACCTCGAGATTCCGGAAGAACCGGGCCTCGGCGTGACGCTCGATCTCGATACCGTCGAGGAGCACATGGTCGACGGTGAGGAGTTGTTTGACGAGGCGTAAGCCGACGTCAAACTCGCTGAGCCTCGCTCAGCGTTGTTCGACGAAGCGTAGCTTCGTCGGGCCCGCGAAGCTTCGGTTTTCTTCTACCGATCGTCCGGCCGGCGTTCGTCCGGAACCCCGCGATACGACCGGCTGACAATTCCGGGACCCGTTTTACGGCGCTCGTCGGGGTAGCTCCGGGCGTGACTCCAGATCACGTCAGTCGACGACGACTCCTCCGCGCCGCCGGCGCCGCCTCGATACTCGGCGTCGGGACCGCGAGTACGGCCGCACAGAACGAAACCGACGACTCGAGCGACGGAGCGGAACCGTCGGACGACCAGGGTAGCTCGGCCCCCGAGAGCCAGTACACCGAAGTGTACCGCAACACGATCGATTCCGTCGTGCTGGTCACCGTGTCCCTCGGTCCGACCGACGGTCGCGGCGGCGGTGGCGGGCTCGGCTCCGGGTTCGTCGTCGACGACCAGTACATCGTCACGAACAACCACGTCGTGCAGGGCGCGACCGAGGGCGGCATCGAGATCCAGTTCAACAACCAGGAGTGGGCGACGGCGTCGATCGTCGGCACGGACCCGTACAGCGATATCGCCGTGCTGAGCGTCGAGAACATGCCCGATTCTGCCGAACCCCTGTCGCTCGTCGAGTCCGAACCCGCCATCGGGCAGGAGGTCCTTGCGATCGGCAACCCGCTGGGCCTCGATGCCTCGGTCTCGCAGGGGATCGTCAGCGGCACGAACCGGGTCCTGCCGAGCCCGGTCGGCAACTCGATCCCGGCGACGATCCAGACCGACGCGCCGATCAACCCCGGCAACAGCGGCGGCCCGCTGGTGAACCTCGAGGGCGAGGTGGTGGGAGTCGTCTTCGCCGGCGCGAGCCAGACGATCGGCTTCGCGATCTCCGCGCGCCTCGCCAACCGGGTCGTCCCCGCGCTCGTCGAGGACGGCACCTACGAGCACTCCTACATGGGCGTCGGCGTGGTCCCCGTCGGCCCGGAGATCGCGGAGACGGTCGGCCTCGAGGAGGCGACCGGCGTGCTCGTCGCCCAGGTCGTCCCGAACTCGCCCGCGGACGGCGCGTTGCAGCCGGCCAGTGCGGGCCAGCCGGGAAGCGGCGACGTCATCGTCGCCATCGACGGCCAGGAGGTGACGACCCAGGCCCAGTTGCTCTCGTACCTGGCGCTCGAGACCTCGCCCGGCGATACGATCGAACTCGAGGTCGTCCGCGACGGCGAGCGCGAGACCGTCGAACTGGAACTCGCCGCGCGACAGGAGTTCGACCGGCAGCAGCCCCCGATCGGCGGTCAGCCGGGTGGAGAGCCGGGCGAGCAGCCGCCGTTCCCGCAGTCGTAACATGACCGACGTCGGCTACAAACTCATCTGCGAGGAGCACGGCCCGAACGACCTCGTCGAGTACGCCCGTCTCGCCGACCAGTCGGCGTTCGACTTCGCGCTGATCTCCGATCACTACCACCCCTGGCTCTCGAGCCAGGGCGAGAGTCCGCTGGTCTGGAACGTGCTCGGCGGAATCTCGCAGGCGGTCGACGACCTCCCGCTGGGGACCGCGACCACCTGCCCGATCATCCGCGTCCACCCCGCGATCGTCGCGCAGGCGGCCGCCACCGCCGCGACGATGGCACCCAACGGGTTCTCGCTCGGCCTCGGCACCGGCGAGAAACTCAACGAGCACGTCACCGGTCAGCGGTGGCCCGAACACGAGGTCCGCCTCGAGATGCTCGAGGAGGCCGTCGAGATCGTCCGCGCCCTCTGGGAGGGCGAGACGACGAGTTACCACGGCGAGTACTACACGGTCGAAAACGCGCGGCTCTACACGCTGCCCGACGAGACGCCGCCGATTCCGATCGCCGCCGACGGACCGAAGACGGCGCGCTTCGCGGGCGAGTTCGGTGACGGCCTCATCGCGGTCCGGCCCGACGAGGACCTGATCGAGGCGTTCGAAGCCGGCGGCGGCGAAGACAAGCCCCGCTACGGCGAAGTCGGGGTCTGTTACGCTGAAGACGAGGCCGAAGCGATCGAGCAGGCCTACGAGAACTGGACGATCGAGGGACTGCCCGGCGATCTCATGTGGGAACTGCCGACGACGGCACACTTCGAGCAGGCCACCGAAGCGGTTTCCGAGGACGACATCGCGGACCTGCTCACCTGCGGGTCAGATCCCGACGAACACATCGAGACGATCCGGGAGTACGTCGACGCCGGCTTCGACCACGTCGTCGTCCACCAGATCGGCTCGAACCAGGCCGAGTTCGTCGAGTTCTACGAGGACGAGGTGCTGCCGGCGATCGAGTAGATCCCAGGTCTCGTCGAAAAGTGACGGGTCAGAATTTCGGCGTTCAGGTTTTTTCTTCCTCTTCTTCCTCTTCCGCTTCTACCGGTTCCGCCTCCTCCAGATCCTCGAGTTCTTCCGCGTCCTCCCGCGGCGCGTTCTGTGCGCCGAGGTCGCCGTCGCCGTCGTCGACCTCGTCCGGATCGCGGTCGATGCGCTCGAGTTCCGCTTCGATTTCGGCCTCGCGCTCCGCTTCCTGTTCGTTCGCGCGGTCGACGTTGTCCTCTGCCATAGCCGATCGTTCGCGCTCCGACGGTTTGGCCCCCGGGCCGTCGCATGCAACGTCGACCGGTAGCTCGAGCGACGGTCTCGAGCAGGACGGGCGACTGGCGTGGCCGGTCGAACCGATAGTCCGCAAAACACGAAAGACAGATAAAAGACGCCGCGTTGTGAACAGACAGATATGGATATCCCCTACGACCTCACCTCGTACGTCCGGGTGCTGAAGATGGCGACGACACCCACGACCGAGGAGTTCTCGCAGGTAGCGAAAATCGCCGGTGCAGGAATCCTGTTCGTCGGTCTGATCGGGTTCGTCATCGGCGCGATCATGCTCCTCCTCCCGGCAGGTGGTGGCGTCTAATGGGAATCTACGCTGTCAAGACGACTGCGAGTCAAGAGCGCACCGTCGCGGACATGATCATCAACCGCGAGGAGTCGGAGATCCACGCCGCGCTCGCGCCCGACTCGCTGACGTCGTACGTGATGGTCGAAGCCGACGGCAACGCGGTCCTGAACCGCGTCCTCGAGGATATCCCACACGCGCGGAGCATCGTCCCCGGCGAGTCCGACATTTCGGAGGTCGAGCACTTCCTCTCGCCGAAGCCGGACGTCGAGGGCATCGCCGAGGGCGACATCGTCGAACTCATCGCCGGCCCGTTCAAGGGAGAGAAGGCGCAGGTCCAACGCATCGACGAGGGCAAGGACCAGGTCACCGTCGAACTGTACGAGGCGACGGTCCCGATTCCGGTCACGGTGCGCGGGGATCAGATCCGCGTGCTCGACTCCGACGAGCGCTAGCGCGCTCGTCGAGCAGTCAGCGCGGTTTCGCCGCGCTGAATATAGCGACGAACGGTAGTTTGTCGAACCGTGCGAACGGCGCTTCGCGCCGTTCGCAGACAGTGACTCGTTCAGCAGTTCGGGATCTGACGGGGCGGAACTATAGTCGGCTTCTTCTCGGATTCCAGTGAGAATCGACGTTCGATCGTCGGCGGTGAGTAGGCCTCGAGAAGTGATCAGTGATTACTGCGGCGACAGTCACGTCGGTGCCGGATTGTGACGACCGGAAGACGGACGTCATTCCACACTCGGATTCGCGCCTATCGCAGTTCCGTGACGATCGATTCCAGATCCGCAACCTCCTCGATCTCCTCGAGGAGTTCTTCCCGCTTGCGGACATCTTCGGAGTTCGCGCCGTAGGCGCGGACGTACTCGGCGCGGCTGTGTTCGGTGAACGCGTGGCGGATCGCGAGGTAGCCGTCGGGAACGACGGTGCCACAGACCTTGCACTCGCGGCGCTCGTGTTCGGTCGCCTGGTGGATAACCGCCGACTCGACGTCCGCGAACACCGAACCGCAGCCGCTGATTCCGCATTCCCACGCCATTTGATACGACATCGAGCGGCCGTCCTAATGGTCTTTTCGCCGCGGGCGTCGGTGGACAATACCCCGACAAGCTGGTATCTCCCGATATAGCGTCTGTCTCGTTCGGCTGTAGAATCAGAATGCATAACTCCGCCGTCGCGAATGGGGCGAATGTGAGCGACGGCACGACGTCGGCGGTCGACTGCCACGTGAAGGTCCTCGACGAACGCGTCGTCGAGCGAGCGACGCGAGCCGGCCTCGACGCGATCGTCTACGCACCGCACTTTACTCGCCTGCCAGATATCCGCGAGCGGGCGGCCGCCTACTCGAGCGACGACCTCCGGGTGATTCCCGCCCGCGAGGTGTTCACCGGGGCGTGGCACGAGCGCAAGCACGTGCTCGCGCTCGGCCTCGAGGAGCCGGTGCCGGATTTCATCCCGCTCGAGGCGGCGATGGCCGAGTTCGAGCGTCAGGACGCGGTCGTTCTTGCTCCGCATCCCGGGTTTCTAAACGTCAGCCTCTCCGAATCCGATCTCCAGCAGTACCGGGACGTGATCGACGCCGTCGAAATCTTCAACCCGAAACACCTGCCCCACCACAACCGTCGCGCCGGCAAACTCGCGGAGCAGTTCGATTATCCGCCGTTCACGTCGTCGTACGCCCACCTCCCGCGGACGGTCGGCGTCGCCCACACCGAGTTCGACGCCGCCGTCGAGAGCGAAGCCGACCTCTGCCGGGCGCTCGAGGACGACGTCTCGCGGCGCGTCGTCCACGAGAACGGCCTCGCACACTGGGTGGCGACGGCGGGCGAACTGGCCCACCTCGGCTACGAGAACACCTGGAAGAAGGCCGACCGATTCTTCCTCTCGGGGACGGAACCAACGCATCCGCGACACATCGCCTACGACGGTCGGTTCGACGACGTGGCCGTCTACTGATCCGTATCGGTCTCCGCTTCCTCGAGCGCGTCCGCGATCCGCTCGAGTTGGATGCCGACGTAGCAAAGCGCCTGGGTCTGCATGATCGCGGGATCGTCGCTCCACTCGTTGGTGATGTACGCCGCCTGACGGCCGGCACGGTCGAGGTGGTCGTTATCGTTCGGCATCGTCCCCCGTTCATCACAGAGGGGCGAAACGATTGTGCTGGGATGTGTCGGGTAGCACGGCCTCGAGGAACTGGCCGAGCGACGGGCGGTTCCCTCTCGCTACTCGCCCCCGCGATCCTCGAGTCCCGACAGCGTCTCGGCGACCCGATCCCAGTGGCTGCCGCGCCAGAAGTGCTGCCCACAAGACCGACACGTCCAGACGGCAGTCTCGGCGGGATCGGGCGCATACTCGGGCGTCGACGCCGCCCGTTCGAGCGGCTCGAGCCGCCCGTTACACCGGCCGCAAAACCGCGGCTGGTCGGCCAGCGAGAGGTCGACGCCCGTCGCCGCGAGTTCGGCGAGTTGGTCCGCAACGTCGCGGGACTCGAGCAACATCGCGTCCTCGGCACGACTCGCGAGTTGGACGTCACGAGTGACGGGCATCCGGTCCTCCTCGCGAACGACTGTCAAGAGGGCAGCGTCGGCCTCGAGCCCGCGGTCGCCGGCGTAGACCGTATCGTGGTTGCACATCCGGAGGTACGAGACGAGGCCGCCGCACATGACGTCGAGGAGGAATCGCATGGTACTCGCGGACGAGGGAAACCGAAGCGGTCAGTGGAGGAACTCCCGAATCTTCTCGAGTTCCCAGGTGTTGATCACGTCGTCGGCCTCGGCCCAGCCGCGCCGGGCCGTGTGGACGCCCCAGCGCATGTACTCGAGCGTCGAGGGCTGGTGCGCGTCGGTGTTGATCGCGATCGGCGCGCCCGCCTCGACGGCGGCCTGGACGGCGCTGCCCCACAGGTCCAGCCGTCGCGGGTTGGAGTTGACCTCGAGGGCGGTGTCGTGCTCGGCGGCGGCCCGGCCCAGCGCGGTCGCGTCGAAGTCCAGTCCGGAGCGCTCGTTGAGCAGGCGGCCGCTCGGGTGGCCCAGCACGTCGATCGCGGGGTTCTCGATCGCACGGACGAGGCGATCCGTGGCGGTTTCGGCGTCCTGATCGAGCGCGCTGTGGGTCGAGGCGACGATCACGTCCAGCGCGTCGATCACCTCGTCGGAGAGGTCGATCTCGCCTTCGGCGTCGACGTTCGCCTCGATGCCCGCGAAGACTGCGATGTCGCTGGCCGCGTCGACCTCGCGGATCTGTTCGACCTGCTCCAGGATTTCGGTGTCCGAGAGGCCCATTCCGCCGACGATGCCGGGGCCTTCGGCGTGGTCCGCGACGGCGTAGTAGTCGTAGCCCATCGCCGCGGCGCCGTCGACCATCTCCTCGATGGTGTTGTTGCCGTCGGACCACTCGGTGTGGCTGTGGAGGTCGCCGCGGACGTCCTCGCGGGTCAGGAGGTCCGGAAGCTCGCCGTTCGCGGCAGCCTCGATCTCGCCGCGATCCGTCCGGAGCTCCGGCGGGATCCACTCGAGGCCGAGCGCCTCGTACATTCCCGCTTCGGTCTCGCCGGCGACGCGCTCGCCGACTCGCTGGCCCGCCACCTCATCCTCGACGTTCGAGACGTCGAAGGCGCCGTACTCGTTCAGCTTCATCCCGCGGTCGATCGCGTAGTTGCGCAGGCTGACGTTGTGGTCCTTGCTGCCGGTGAAGTACTGGAGCGCGGAGCCGAACTCCTCGGGGACGACCACGCGCAGATCGACCCGAATTTCGCCGACCCTGACGCTCGCTTTTTCGGGGCCGGACTCGATCTCGTCGTCGACCGAGTCCCACCCGCGGAAGGCGTCGATCACCGCCTCGCCGTCCTCGGTCGCGACCAGCACGTCCACGTCGCCGATCGTCTCCTGCCAGCGCCGGATCGAGCCCGCGACCTCGCAGCGCTCGACCGCCTCGACCGATTCGAGGAATGCGAGGACGTCGTCAGCGAGGGGGCGCGCCTCGCCCAGCAGCTGGCGCTGGCCGACTTCGCGGGCGAACTCGAGGTTCTCGAGGATGTTCTGCTCGGTTTTGGGGCCGAAGCCCTTGACCTCCTGCACCTCGCCGGCTTCGGCGGCCTCCTCGAGATCGTCCAAAGTCTCGATCCCGAGTTCGCGGTAGAGCTTGCCCGCCGTCTTCGGGCCGACGCCTTCGATGCGCGTGATGTCGGCGATGTCGATCGGCAGCTCCGCGCGCAACTCCTCGAGTTCCTCGATTTCGCCGGTCTCGACGTACTCGACGATCTTGTCCGCGATCGCCTCGCCGACGCCGTCGATGTCCTCGATGGCCTCCCGATCCCCGTCGTCGACGTAGTCGGCGATCGGCCGCGGGTGGCCGCGAACGTGCTCGGCCGCGCGGCGGTACGCGCGGGGCTTGTACTCGACGTCGTCGGCCTCGAGCAGGTCGGCGAACTCCTCGAACCGGCCGGCGATTTCGGCGTTGGTCGCCATGGAATCAGAGCCCCCTCCGCGCGTTGTTGGCGTCTTCCTGGCCTAACGCCTTCTTCAGGAACGACATCCAGCGCTTCGTGTCGGCGGCCTGCTGGGCCTGCTGCTCGCGCTCGATGTCAGTCGGGCCGAGGTTCTCTAGGGCGTTCAGCGCCCGGTCGATGCCGATGATGCTCCGGGCGAGTTCCTCGCCCCGCTCGCGGGAGATGTCGCCCTCCTCGATCCGCTCGAGGCGCTCGTTGCGCTCGCGGCGCAGGTTCCGTTTGGCCTGCTCGACGCGGTCACGCTCGCCGGGCGGGACCGTCTCGCGGCGCTTGATCTCGAAGACGAAGGTCCGGAGGTCGATCTCCTCCCCCTGGACCTCGATGGTGTCCGGGATGTCCGCGCCGACGGTCGCGCCCTCGCGCTCGACGCGCTCGAGCAGTTGCTTGCGCTCGTACTCTTGCACGTCCGTTCGTTGGGGGCAGACCGGCAAAAATGTGGTCACGGTTCGCGCTTGCGGGTGGCGTCCAGCGAAGCTTCCGGTGAGTACGCGACTCCGGCGTGCGACGCGGAACCCCAAATCCCTTAGCAACGCCGCACTTACCCCTCACCAATGGCCAAATGCGACGTGTGTGGGAAGGACGAAAACATGCCGTACAACTGTCGGCACTGCGGCGGCACGTTCTGTGCCGACCACCGGCTTCCCGAGAACCACGACTGCACGGGGTTGCAGGACTGGAACGACCCCAGCGGCGTCTTCGACAGCGGCTTCGACGACAGCGTCGACGGCGGCTCCGGGAGCGCGTCAGCGTCCTCGAGAGTGCTCGATAAGCTGCCGATCGACACCGGCCCCGGCGGTCCGCTGGCGTACTTCCGCGGGAACATGACGTACACGTTCCTCGCGCTGATGTGGCTCACGTTCGGGCTCCAGATTCTCATCGGCTCGATCAACCCCGAGTTGATGCAGAGCCTGTTCATACTCCGTCCGTACTATCCCGAGTACGTTTGGACGTGGTTCACGTCGATCTTCGCCCACGGCGGCCTCTACCACATCGTCGGGAACAGCATCGTGATATTCTTCTTCGGCCCGCTCGTCGAGCGCTACGTCGGGTCGCGAGACTACGCGATCCTGTTCCTCGTCAGCGGCGCGCTCGCGGGACTGGGACAGATCGCCATCCAGATCATTCAGGCCGGCGGCGCGTCGCCGTTCATGGGCGGCGTCCTCGGCGCGAGCGGCGCCGCACTCGCGATCCTGGGCGTGCTGACCGTCTTGAACCCGGGCCTTAAGGTGTACCTCTACTTCATCCTCCCTGTTCCGATCTGGCTGCTCGCGGCCGGATACGCGGTCTTCAGCGTATTCTTCCTCGGAACTGGCGGCGGTGGCAACATCGCACACGGGGCGCACCTGATCGGCCTCCTGCTCGGCCTCGGATACGGCGAGTACGTCAAGCGGACCCAGAACGTCCGTGCGCCGAACCAGTTCCAACTCGGCGGCGGACCCGGCGGCCCGGGCGGTCCGGGTGGCCCCGGCGGACCCGGCGGTCGACGCCGGTTCTGAAGGCTCGTCCCGGCCAGCGTTCGGGCAACCGACCTCGCTACGTCGCAACCCCGTAACTGATTTTCGCGCGCTGCCAACCGTGGCCTATCGATGAGCGTATCCCGACCCGATCTCGTTCCCGACGCCGGACTCTCGCGCGAGGAGATGGAAGCCCTCCAGCGCGAGATCGCCGCCGCAGCCGTCTTCGAGGACGATTTCGCGTTCGACCCTCGCGCAGTGGCCGCGTCGCCCGCCGAACCCGAGGACGGCGCACAGACGACTCTCGCGGATTCGACGGCCGCGACCGGCGACGCGGCCTCGAGCGACTCGAGCGGCTCGAGCGGCGACGCAGATCCTCACTCCGCCCTCGAGAACGGAACCGAAGCGAAGCCGCCGATCGTCGCCGGCGTCGACCAATCGTTCCTGACGAACGACGACGGCGATCAAGACCGCGCGCTGTCCGCCGTCGTCGCCACGCAGGCCGGCGACGTGATCGAGCGCGCCTCCGCCGTGACCGACCTCGAGATCCCCTACATCCCCGGGTTGCTCTCCTTCCGCGAGGGGAAGCCGATCCTCGCGGCGCTCGAGGAACTCTCGGTCGAGCCGGACCTCCTCTTATTCGACGGCAGCGGCCGCATCCACTTCCGCCAGGCCGGCATCGCGACGCACATGGGCGTCGTGCTGGATGTCCCCAGCGTCGGCGTCGCGAAGAGTCTGCTCTGCGGGACGCCGACCGAGGAGACCGACAACTTGTCGGAGGGGACGCGCGTCCCGATCGAATCGAACTCGCGGGTCGACGCACCGGACGGGACGCTGCTGGGCTACGCCGTCCAGACGCGCCAGTACGACTCGCCGAACCGCTACATCAACCCGCTGTACGTCAGTCCCGGACACCGCGTCGGGCCCGAGACGGCCGCCGACATCGCCCTCGATTGCGCCACCTCGTACAAACTGCCCGAGCCCGTTCGACTGGCGGACAACTACGCTGGCGAGGCGAAGCGGGAACTGCAGGACTAACGGAACGGCAGTCCCGAATCGATGCAGTAGCGCCGGCCGGTATCGACACGCTGATACGATGCATTCCCGTTCTGCTCGCGTATGCGGCTTGCCGACCGGGTCGATCGACGACGGGTCCTCGCGCTCTGGCGGCGCACGATAGCGCTGTCGTGGCCGATCGCGCTCCAGCAGACGTTCAACACGCTGATGCGGACCGTCGACGTCGTCGTCACCGGACTCTTCTCGCCGGCGGCCGTCGCCGCGATCGGTCTCGCGGACCTGTACGCGCAACTGCCCCTACGGATCGGCCTCGGCCTCGGCACCGGCGCGATCGCCCTCTCGAGTCAGGACACCGGCCGCGGCGCGACGGCGACCCGCGATCGGGCCATCACGCAGGCGTTTTGCATCGGCTTCGCGCTGGGGCTGCCGCTGATCGCGGTCGGACTCGCGGTTTCGGAGCCGCTGATCGCCGTGTTGGGCGCCGAACCCGCGGTCGTCGAGATGGGCGGGCGCTACCTCGCGCTGGTCTTCGCCGCGGCGCCGATGCGGATCGTCGGCCTCGTGGGCGCGCGGTCGTTACAGGGGACCGGCGACACGCGGACCCCGATGGCCGTCAACGTCGTCGCGAACGCGGTCAACATCTTCGCGACCGTCGGGCTCGGTCTCGGAATCGCCGGCCTGCCGCGCCTCGAGATCGTCGGCGTCGGGCTCGCGACGGCGATCAGCCGGACGCTCGAGGCCGTCCTGATGACGGCGGCGATCGCGAGCGCGCGAACTGACCTCGGCTTCGCCCGGCCGCGATCGCTGACGATCACCCGGCAACTCGTCGCGGTGAGCCTCCCGAACTTTGCCGAGGGGATGAGCACCTCGGTCGCGAACTTCCCGTTCAACGCGCTGTTGTTGACCTTCGGCACCGAGGTAACGGCGGCGTACCACATCGGACGCCGGATCTACCAGCAACTGACCGGGCCGCTGTACCGCTCGTTCAGCGTCGCCGCGAGCATCATCGTCGGCCAGACGCTCGGCGAGGGGGACGCCGCGGACGCGCGCTTCGCGGGCCTGGCGATGACCGCGCTCAGCCTCATTACGCTCGGGGTCGCCGGCGCCGTGCTGGTCGCCGGCGCGACGCCGATCGCACGCGTCTTTACGAACGACGCCGCGACGCTCGAGTACGCGGCCGCGTTCACCCGCGTCTTCGGCGTCTCGATGGTCTTCTTCGGGATCTTCTTCCCGGTTTCGGGGAGTCTCAAGGGCGCGGGCGACACGCGGACGCCGTTCTACGCCCGGTTTACGGGGACGTTCGCGTTCATGCTCGGCCTGTCGTACCTCGCCGGGGTGACGCTCGGATTCGGCCTGCCGGGCGTCTACGCGGGGATCGTCTGTAGCTACGCCTGGTGGTCTCTCGTCGTCGCGATCGGCTTCCAGTGGGGCGACTGGGCCGACAGGGCGGCCGATATGATGGCCGAGCGGGCGGGCGCGTGACGCGTCGGCGAGCGGCTCAGGACTCCCTCGTGCCGGCGGACGGGACCGGTCCCGCCGCCGAACAGTTCGGCCAGCGAGACAAACCGTCGCTACTTAGGTGTCGTCGCACGAACGTCTCCCACATGGCCACCGCTGAGGAAGTCGAAGACGGCGATTCAGACGGCGCCGTCGAGGCGGACCGCGATACTGGGACCGGGACTGCGAGCGCAACCGACCGCGAGCGCGCCGACCACGCCGACCGCGGGGACGACCGCTACACCCGCAAGAAGAGCGTCCTCATCACCGGCTGCTCCTCCGGCATCGGCCGCGCGACCGCGCGGGCGTTCCTCGAGGACGACTGGCAGGTGATCGCGACGGCCCGCAACGCAGAGGACATCACAGACCTCGAGGAGGCGGGCTGTACGACCCTCGAACTCGACGTCACCGACCCCGACCAGGTCGCGCGGGCCGTCGAGCGGACCGTCGACATCGCCGGCGCGATCGACTGTCTGGTCAACAACGCCGGCTACGCGCAGATGGGGCCGCTCGAGGACGTCTCGACGGCCGACCTGCACCGTCAGTTCGACGTCAACGTCTACGGCCCCCACCGGCTCGTCCGCGCCGCGCTCCCGCACATGCGCGCCCAGGGCACCGGCCGGATCATCAACGTCTCGAGCGTCGTCGGCCGCGTCGCGTTCCCCGGCTCCGGCGTCTACTCGGGCTCGAAGCACGCCCTCGAGGCGATGAGCGACTCGCTGCGCGCCGAGGTCGAGGAGTTCGGGATCGACGTCGTCGTGATCGAACCCGGCCCGGTCGAGACGAACTTCACCGACCGCGTCGACGAGGAACTGCCCGCCGACGAGCGCACGCCGGCCTACGAGACGCTGTACGATCTCTACGACGAGATGCAGCTGATCGGCGGCGGCAGCGGCGGCCCCTTCGCCTCCCAGCCCGAAGACGTCGCCCGGGCGATTCTCGAGGCCGGGACGACCCCCGAGCCGCCGGCGCGCTACCCGGTCGGGCCGCTCGCGCAGTACGGCGTCTACGCGCAGTACCTGCCGGATTGGCTCCGCGACGCGGGGTACGGACTGCTCCGGAAGCTGGTCTGACTCGCGAGCGCGTAACCGCAGAACGAAGTTACTACCGGCGGCTGGCTCGACCGCACTGACGGTTCAACGTCTGTTTTCGCGCCGACTCGAGCGCAGTCGACGGCAGCCGACCGTATTTTCGAGCGAGAGTAGCGACTACGACCGTAGACGACGCATCCGCGACGCGCTCCGACGCGCCCGCGAAGAATCAGTCCGCAGCCATCGATTCCGCTCGTCGCTTGCCCTCCTCCGCGAGGGTGTACGTGCCCGCGACACCGCGCCGGACGTACCCCTCTCGCTGGAGGTGCCGACACTGCCGCTCGATCGTCATCGGATGCGTCTCCAGCGCCGCGGCGAGCTCCGCGGCGGTCGCTTGATTCGTCCGGTCGAGGACCTCGAGGATCGAACGGTCCCACCCCTGTGCGGTTTGGTCGCTGTAATCGCGGTACGACATTACGCCTCACGCTACGTTTCGACAAGACGCCTATCAAGGACTCCACTCATTCCCGGATTCCGAGAACGGTCGTACAGGCCCTTTTGAAGGCTGCGAGTCCGGAAGTTCGAACGACCATAACGATCGATCGCTCAAATATCCCGGCGGAACAGCGATTCGGTTCCGAGCGACTTCCGGCCGCCTACTCGACCGCTCACCCGGACCACGCCTCGACGAACTCAGTCGGGAGCGTTCCGAGGTCGATCCCCCAGGCCAGCGGCAGCCAGCCCAGCGCGACCAGCGTGATGAGGACGATGCCGATGACGTTGAGGCCGACGCCCACGCGGGCCATCTGGGGCAGCGTGATGTAGCCGCTGCCGAAGACGATGGCGTTCGGCGGCGTCGCGACCGGCAGCATGAACGCAAAGGAGGCCGCCGTCGCGCCCGCGATCATCAGCCCGAACGGGTGGACGCCGATGCCGACCGCGACGCCGGCGAGGATCGGCATCAACATGGCCGTCGTCGCCGTGTTCGAGGTGACCTCGGTGAGGAAGATCGTCATCGTCACGACCGCCAGCAGGATGACGACCATCGAAACGCCCTCGAGCAGTTGCAGTTGCTCGCCGATCCAGGCCGCCAGTCCGGTCTCGCCGAAAGCGTTGGCGATCGCGAGCCCGCCGCCGAACAGGAGGATCACGCCCCACGGGATGTCGACGGCGCTGCTCCAGTCGAGCAGGAAGGTCCGCTCGCCGTCGGCGGTCGTCGGCAGCGTAAAGAGCACCAGCGCGCCGCCGATAGCGACGATCGTGTCGGCGTCCTCGGGCGGCGTCGCGCCGAGCAGCGGTTCGATCAGACTGGCGCCGATCCAGGACGCGGCCATGCCGACGAAGACGACGGCGACCAGCTTCTCCTGTTTGTTCATCGATCCGAGGCGCTCGAGTTCGCGGTCGATCGTGTCCGCGCCTGCGGGGAGTTCGCTAAACTGGGGCGAGACCGCGCGGGTGACGTAGACGTAGACGGCCACGAGGCCGACGATCGAGATGGGAACGCCGTAGAGCATCCACTCGGCGAAGCTGACCGACTGGCCGAACAGCTCCGACGCCTGGCCCGCGAAGAGGACGTTCGGCGGGGTGCCGATCAGCGTCGAGACGCCGCCGACGGAGGCGCCGTAAGCGATACACAGCATCAGCGCGACGCCGAAGGAGAAGTTCCCCTCGCTCGTGTCGACCTCGAGGTCGGCCTCCTCGACCAGGTCAGCGGTCTGGTAGATGACCGCCAGCGCGATTGGAACCATCATCATCACCGTCGCGCTGTTGGAGACCCACATCGAGAGGAACGCCGTCGAGAGCATGAATCCGAGGATGAGCCGGGAGGGCTCGGTACCGACGGCTTTGATCGTCCGGAGCGCGATCCGCCGGTGGAGCCCCCACCGCTGCATCGCCATCGCGAGGAAGAAGCCGCCCATGAAGAGGAATATCAGCGGGTGGGCGTACGACGGCGTCGTGTCGGCCGCCGGGAGCGCGCCGGTCAGCGGGAACATGACGATCGGCAGCAGCGACGTCGCGGGGATCGGAATCGCCTCGGACATCCACCAGACGGCGACCCAGGCGGTGACGGCCGCGACCGCCTTGCCCCCGGCCGACAACCCCTCGGGCGTCGGCGAGAGGAAGATCAGCGCGAACAGCACCGGCCCGAGGACGAAGCCGATCTGCTGGCGGCGCCCGTACGAGCCGCCGACGTCGAACGGCGAGCCGCCCCCGTTCCCACCCCCACCTCCGTCGCCGCCGTTGCCACCGCCGGACGCCGCGTCGACGTCCCGTTCAGCACCGGCGCGAGCGTCGGTTCGTCCGGCGTCACCGGCGGTCGACCCCGGCTGCTCGTCGGGGCGCGAGCCGCGACCGCCGTCGGCAGCGGCGCCGAGGAGGGCGGCTCGAGCCGCCTGTACTTCGTCCCCGTCTCCGTCCTCCGACGACCGTACGGCCCGCATATCGCCGGCGATCGCCGGCGCGTCGAGAGCGAGGTACGCTTTCGTCCGCGCGTTGAGCCGCCACAGGGCCGTCCAGCACCGCCGGGCGATGGACTGCCACCGGTTCCGGGTAGGCGACGTCATCCGTACGGGGCTTCCAGAGGGGGCTATTAAACAGCAATTGATGGAAATTGAAACGTACGGCCGTAAGCGCGGCGTACGGCGTCCGGTGACGGACCGGCGGATCAGTCGGCCGAACTGCTCGCGACGGCGTCGACGCCCTCGTCGTCGATGTACTTCTCCTTCCAGGTGCCCCGGGTGAACCACGCGACGCCGACGAGCGCCCCGAGGACGTTCCCGACGGCCATCCCGATCCAGACGCCGGTCGCGCCCCAGTCGAAGATGAACACGAGTGCGAAGACGGAGCCGACGCGACCGACCCACAGCGTGATGATCGAGATTACCATCGCGGTCTTCGTGTTTCCGGCCCCGCGGAACGCGCCGAGCATCACCTGCGAGACGCCGATGAAGGCGAACTCCACGGATCGAATACGGACGTACTCGACGCCGTAGGCGATCGTCTCCGCCGCGCCGTCGACGTTGCCGAGGAAGACGCTCACGATCGGCTCGGTGAACGCGACCGCGACGACGGCGACCAGCAGCATGATCCCGGAGCCGGTCGCCGCGGCGAGCCAGGTCGAGCGGGCGGCCCGATCGGCTCGATCGGCACCGAGGTTCTGGCCGACCATCGTGTCGATCGCCCGACCCAGCCCCATCGCGGGCAGGAAGACGATCGAGATCAGCCGGTTCCCGAGCCCGTAGGCCGAGACGACCGGCGGCGAGAAGGTGACGACCATCGCCGTCAGCGAGATCATCGCCAGCGCGCTCGTGCTCTGCTCGACCATGCTCGGCGTCCCGAGGCGGACGATGTCCTCGATCAGGTCGAAGTCCGGCCGCAGGTGCTCGAGGCTCGCGGTCGGCCCGAGATCGGTTCCGAAGAGCAGCCCGAGTCCGATCGCGGTCCCGACGCCCCGCGCGAGGATCGTCGCGAGCGCGGCCCCCTCGATGCCGAGCCCGGTGAAGCCGGTCGTCGCGTAGAGGCTTTGCTCGAGGCCGCCCATTCCGACCCAGCCGAACAGCGGATTCTCCTGGAAGCCGAAGATGAAGAACGGGTCGAGGACGACGTTGATGAACACGGAGACGACCATGACGAGCATCGGCGTCCGCGTGTCGCCGTAGCCGCGCATCAGCGCGGAGAAGACGAAGAAGCCGAACATCAGCGGCAGTCCGAGGAAGACGATCTCCATGTAGTCCGCCGCCAGCGGGATGACGGCCGCGGACGTCTCCTGATCGCTCGGCAGGATCTCGAGCGCCGGGCGGGTGTAGAAGTAGCCGACGATGCCGAGAACGATCGAGAGGAGGCCGACGAAGGAGACGGTCTGGCCGGTCACGACGCCCGCCGAGCGGTCGCCCGATGCGCCGGTGTACTGGGCGACGAGGATCGCCCCCGCGGTCGTAAAGCCGCCGGCGATGGAGATCAGCAGGAAGATCAGCGGAAAGGCGAGGCTGATCGCGCCGACGGCGTCCGTGGAGAGCCGACCGAGGTAGAGCGTGTCGACGACGTTGTAGGTGACCTGCAACAGCTGGATGACGACGATCGGCCAGGCGAGGTGAAAGAGCGGCCGCACGAGGCTCCCCTCGGTGATCGAGCCGCTCACGTCGCCGAGGGTCGGCTCGAGGTCGGGGCCGCCGGATCCATCGGGGCCGCCGTCTCCCGCCGTCTCATCGTCGTTCTCGGACGGTTCCGGCTCGTCGGAGGGGGTCCCGGAACTCATCTGTCACCGAGAGAGGGGGGCCGGAGCCGGCGGCGGGCGGCATCGTCGCCGCCGGCTGCGGGGGCGAATCGCGTTCGGAACGGACGGCACTCGGCGCCGCTCGCACGGCCCGGCGAGACCGTGACTGCGCCGCTATCGTCGACTGGATTCGATTCGATACTCACTGACTGCCTAGTCAGTCACTGCGGCTAAAGATTTTTCGAAGCCGGAACACGTTCGGCAGACGAAATCAATCGCACCGGCAACGCAGAAGGAACCGGGCCACCAAGCCGGGGTATGCCGCTCCTCCAGTTCGACACGACGCTGTCGCTATCGGCCGACGAGAAGGAGGCTCTCGCCGACCGTGTGACCGCCATCTACACCGAGGAGATGGCGACGACCGCGGGCCACGTCGCCGTCACGATCCGAGAGCACGAGCCCGCAGCGTTGCACCTCGGGCGCGCCGTCGAGGGACCGCTCTGCTTTCTGGACGCCGAGATCCGGCAGGGGCGACCGTTCGAACGGAAACGCGCGTTCGCCCTCGAGACGATGGCGTACGTCGGCGAGCGGTTCGACGTTCCGGACGAGAACATGAAGGTCGTCTTCACGGAGCATCCCGGCGAGTCGATGATGGGCGTCGATCGGATCGGCGGCGAGTGGGACGGGGATGGCGACGAAGGCGAAGACGGCGAGTAGCCCGCCGCCGCGCCTGCGTCCGATTGCACCACGGTAAAGCGGCTCCTCGGAAAACGTCGCTTCGACTCGATGGCCCGGTCGCAGTCGCAGCCACGATCCCACTGGCGGACGGTCTCGCTCGTCACGCTCTGGCAGGTCGCCGCGAGCGTCTGTTACTACACCGTCTTCGCCGCAACCGCGCTCTTTCGCGAGGCGTTCGGCCTCTCGAGGCTCTCCGTCGGCTTCGTCGTAACGGCGCTGACGCTCGGCTACGCGACCTTCCTGCTGCCGGTCGGCGCGCTCGTCGACCGCTACGGCGAGCGCCGGACGCTCGTGATCGGCCTGCTGGGCCTCTCGAGCGGCGCCGTCCTGGTCGCCGGCGCGCCGTCCTACGCCCTCTTGCTCGCCGCCGCCTTCGTCCTCGGATCGCTGTACGCGACGGCGATTCCGGGGACGAACAAGGCGATCTACGACAACGTCGCGGCCGGCCGGCAGAACCTCGCGATGGGGATCAAGCAGGTCGGCGTCACCGCCGGCAGCGGGACCAGTTCGCTGCTCGTAACGGGGCTGGCTGGCGTCTTCTTCTGGCAGGCCGGCTTCCTGGTCGCCGCCGCCGTCGGACTGGTCGTCGTCGCGGTCTTCGCCGTCCTGTACCCGGGATCGGACGACAACGGACGGGCGGAGTACCCCGACTTCCGTGCGCTGTCCCACAATCGCCCGTACCGAGTTCTCGTCGCGGCCGGCTTCTTCCTCGGCGCCGCGCTGTTCACGACGACCGGCTACACCGTGTTGTTCGTCGCGGAGGAGATCGGCACCTCGGTCGCGTTCGGCGGCGTCGTCCTCGCGCTGGTCCAGCTGACCGGCAGCGGGGGTCGAATCGTGACGGGTTGGCTGAGCGACGCGCTCCCCGGCGAACCCCGGGTCCGGATCGGGGCGATCCTGATCGTGCAGGCGCTCGGCAGCGCCGCGCTGTTCGTCGCCGTCGCCGCCACTGCGACCCCGCTGTCGGCGACCGTCGCCTTCGCGGCGCTGGGCTTTTTCGTCCTCGGAAACACCGGCGTCTACTACTCCTGCATGGCGACGCTGGTCGGCGCCGACGAGATGGGCGGCGCGACCGCCGGCGGCCAACTGGCGCTCGTGGCCGGGTCGATCCTCGCCCCGCCCGCCTTCGGCTACCTCGCCGATACCGTCGGCTACCGGGCCTCGTGGTGGCTGCTGGCCGCCGGCTGCCTCGTCGCCGCCGGCCTGCTGGCGTACGCGATCCGCCTCGAGCCGCCGATCGACGAGCCGGCGATGGTCGAATAGCTGCTGTCGACCCCCGCGAACGACTTTACGTCGCGACGTCGAACGTCCGGCCATGTACCGCGTACTGCTTCCCGTCGAGGACGACCCGGCTCGAGCGCGCCGACAGGTCGAATCGGTCCTCGCGCTCCCGCGGGCGGCGTCGGAGGTCTTCGTCGACGTGCTCCACGTCCACGACGAGGCGGCGACCGCCGACGCCGAGTGGGCGGCCGGCGGCTTCGCGGAGTCCTACGAGGAGGAGATGGAGGAACTGCGAGACCTCCAGCGCATTCCGGAGTCCGTCGAAACGGCGATCGATCTCCTCGCGGACGGCGGCGTCGAGTACGCCGTCCACGAGGCGACGGGCGATCCGGCCGAGACGATCCTCGAGCGCGCCGCAGAGTACGACAGCGACGCGATCGTCGTCGGCGTCCGGAAGCGGTCGCCGGTCGGCAAGGTGCTGTTCGGTAGCGTCGTCCAGGCGGTCATCCTCGAGAGCGATCGGCCGGTGACGGTCGTGCCGGCGACGACGGAGTAACGCAAACGGGCGGACAGAAAGCGAAAACGAGACCTACCGCAGACAGGCCGCGACGACCTCGAGCATCCCCTCGCCGCGGACCTCGTCGGCGAACAGCGGAACGCGGCGGACGTCGGTGCCGCGGAACAGGTCCTGGGCCTCCGCGAGCGCGCCCTGCTGGACGTCCCAGCGGCGCTGACAGAACTCGCAGTCCTCGAGGTTCGGCTGGAGGAACTCGCCCGCGCCCTGCACGTCGTCGGTCACGTCCGAGAGCGGTTCCATGACGCGGTTGACGACGATCGTCCCGACGGGGATGTCGAACTCCCGCAGTTGCTGGCGCAGGCGCTTGGACTCGAAGACGCTCATCTCCTCGGGGATCATGACGATCCGGAAGTCGGTCCGCGCGGGATCCTGCAGGACCGCCCGGAGCCGCTCGATTCGGTCGCGGAGTTCGTCCAGATCGTCGAGGTCGCTCTCGTCCTCGGGCGGGTCCTGCCCGCCGAACATGCCCTTCATCCCTTCGAACATGCCGCTGAGCCGCTGGCGGAGCTTGATGATCCGGCCCATCATGGTGTCCATCAGTTCGGGCAGTTTCAGCAGGCGGAGCGTGTGGCCCGTCGGCGCGGTGTCGACGACCACGCGCTCGAACCGGGGGTCGTCCATGTACTCGAGCAGGAGCTGCATGGCGGCGGCCTCGTCGGCGCCGGGCATCGCGCCGCCGAACAGCGCCTCCATCGGAGATTCGCCGCCGAGCATCTCGCCGAGACCGCCCAGGTCGCCGAGGGGGCCGCCGGCTCCGGCCCCCGGTCCCATCCCGGAGCCAGCCCCGGCATCGGGATCGGCGTCCATTCCCATCGAATCCGCGCTCGCGGCATCCCCGTCGTCCGGGCCGCCGGCGCCGCCGAACATCGCCGTCTTCCCCTGCTCCATCGCGGCTTCGGGATCGATCTCGGCCGCGTAGAGGGGGATGTCGTCGCGGATTCGGCCGGGCTCTGCCGGAACCGCGGTCTCGAAGGTGTCCGACAGCGAGTGGGCGGGGTCCGTCGAGACGACGAGCGTGCTGGTGCCGCCGCGGGCGCTGTCGAGCGCGGTCGCGGCCGCCATCGTCGTCTTCCCAACGCCGCCCTTCCCGCCGTACAGGATGTAGTCGGGCCCCTCGATGGGCTCGTCGGACGGTTCGACGTCGACGGTCTCGCGTCCCTCGTCCTCGACCGAGTCCGTCGGCGTGACCTCGATCGTGTTATCGTCGTCCGTGGCCGTGTCGTGCTCCTCGCTCTCGTCGACCGGCTCGACGTCGATTCCGCTCATACCGCTCCGTTCCAGCGCCCGGCACGAGTATTCGTCGGTCTCGAGCGGTCGTCGCGCTTCGCCACAATTCGGGCGATCACGAGAAGTACGTCGCCAGCCGCTCCGCCGCCTCCTCGACGCGGGGCGTCACCAGCGCGAACCGCAGCCAGTCCGACCGCGACTCGCCGAAGGCGTCGCCGGGCATCCCCGCCACGCCGGCCTCGTCGATCAGCCGGAAGACGTTCTCGAGCGTGCCGGGGTAGTCCTCGAAGCGCGCCAGCACGTAGAACGATCCCTCAGGTGTCGTGTACTCGGCACCGGCGGCGTCCAGCGCGTCGGTGAAGGTTGCTACGCGCTCGCGCAGGAGTTCGCGGTTCGCCTCGTAGTACGCGGGGTCGGTTTCCCGGAGAGCCTGCAGGACCGCATACTGGGCGGGACGGCTGCCGGCCACGTTAACCAGCATGTGGCGGCTCCTGGCCGCCTCGACGAGGTCCCGCGGGAAGATCGCGTAGCCGACGCGGAAGCCGGTGATCGCCAGCGACTTCGAGAAGGCGTTGGTGACGATTCGGTGGTCCGACTCGACCTCGAGGGCGCTCGCGAACCGCCCCGAGAGATCGTAGTGGTCGTACACCTCGTCGCTGACGAGGATCGCATCGTACTCCTCGGCGATCGCGACGAGTTCTTCGATCGTTTCTTCGGGGTAGACCGCGCCGGTCGGGTTGTTCGGCGAGTTGACCACGATCGCACCCGTCCGCTCGCTCGCGGCCGCGCGCACGTCGGCCGGATCGAGTTGGCCGTCCTCGTCGGCCGCGACGAACCGCTGGGTGCCGCCGAGCATCGTCGTCTTGCCGGGGTAGTAGGGATAGACCGGATCGGTCAGCAGCACCTCGTCGCCGCGGTCGCGCTCGAGCGCGCGGGCCATCGCGAGGTAGTTGGCCTCGCCGGCGCCGTTTGTGACGACGACCTGCTCGACGTCGACGCCGCGGCGGGCAGCGATCTCCTCCCGTAGCTCGCGCAGGCCGTCGCTGGGCGGGTACTGGAAGGCCGCGGACTCGAGGTCGGCGTACTCGTGCAGCCCCTCGCGCAGCGCCGCGGGCGGGTCCCAGTCGGGGTTCCCGCTGACCATGTCGATGACGTCCCGATCCGCACTCGAGGCGTACTGCATGACGCGAAAGAACAGCGGCGTCTCGTACTCCATACCGGGCGTATAGCGACCGGGGAAGGAGGGTTTTTCTTTCGGCGGCTGGGCGGTCGTCGGTCACCGGTCGGCCGATCGAACCTCGGTCGAGTCCAGGTCCGAGTCCGCACCCGGGTCCGGAACCGAATCGGCGTCCCCGTCTGGGTCCGCACCGTCGAGCAGCGCGACCGCACTCCGCCGCGCGGCGTACGCGAACCCGTTCGAGACGTGCAGGGCGGCGACGCCGAGAACGGCACCGACCGAAACCGCGAGGGCGAGTTCCGCGGGCGTGTTGATCAGCCACGTAACCGGCTGGTCGTTGACCGTCCCGAACTCCACCTCGTGGGGATACCGAAGCGGCGCGGTGAGCAACGAGAGCAGGGTCCCGAACAGGAGCACCAGCACGACCCCGACGATCCCGAGCCAGCTTTTCACCATCAGAAAGGCGAGCCCGCGCCACGTCGAGGGCGCGTCGAGATACCGCCTGAGACTGGCGACGAGTCCGTCGTCGGGTCCCGGGCGGACGTCGTCGGGCGACCGCAGTTCAACCTCCAGCAACGCGTTCGCGAGCGACCGCTCGAGGGCCGCGAAGAGCCGCGTTCCGAGGACGGTGCCGATCAGAATCGGGATCCCGACGCCGACGAGCACGAGCGCGGTTCCGAACCCGAGCCCGAGCAGCAACGCCGTGTAGTACGCCATCCCGAGCGGAATCGCAAGCAGCAGGTAACACAGGTTCTTGTACGTCCGCCTGGCGACGACGACGCGGACGAGGTCCCCGATGGAGGCCCCGTCAGCGCGTCTCGTCCGCTCTGATTCGGCCATCGTACTTACTACGTGTCACATCGATACCAAATCGGTTTCGTCACGTTACGGAACGAGAAACGGCGGCCGGACGCACGCTCCCGTCTCGAGTCGGAACCCGCCCATTCACAACGGTACCGGTCCTACGCCCGCGTATGGCCGGCATCGACATCGACCTCGAGCGCTCGCGAGCGGTCGGGGAGGCGCTTCGCGAAACCGACGCCACGCTCGCGGTCGCCGAATCTTGCACCGGCGGACTGATCGGCGCGACGGTTACGGCGATCCCGGGCGCGAGCGACTACTTCGACTCCGGCGCGACGACCTACGCCTACGACGCCAAGCGCCGCGAACTCGGCGTCAGCCGGGAGGCGCTGGACGAACGCGGCGCAGTCTCGGCGCCGGTAGCCCGCGAGATGGCCCGCGGAATCCGCGACACCGCGGACGCGACCTGGGGCGTCTCCGCGACCGGCGTCGCGGGCCCCTCCGGCGGCACCGAGGAGACGCCGGTCGGGACGGTCTACATCGGGGTCGCCTACGCCGGCCCGTGGGGCAGCGAGTCGTCGTACGCCACCGCGACCCGCTACGAGTTCGACGGCGACCGCGCGGCCGTGCGAGCACGGACCGTCGAACGGGCGCTCGAGGATCTGCTCGAGGAGATCGAATCCGAGTCTCGGTCGTCAAGCGACGGCTAGCAGCTGACGGCCGTGCAGTTTCTTCGTTCAGTCCTGCGACCGAATTCTTGGTTTCTCCAGACTTGGCACAACCGACAGACAAGATATAGAAGGGGCCTTGCGATCCCTTTTCACCACATGTTTCACAAAATACATAGTTTAATATTTATTAATTCATTAACATGGGCGGTCCCCGAGGGAGTGAGACAGCAGAGAATACGGCCGTCGTCGACCGGAGAACTGTACTGACTGCGACCGCCGCTGGTGTCGGCCTCGGCGGCTGTCTCGGTCGCCGTGATCGGTCCCTCCCTTCGACCCCGTCGGGTTCGTGGCGACAGTACATGCGCGACGAGGGCAACACGGGAGCGACGGAGGCGACCGTCCCTCCGCGCGGGAACCTCGCTTGGACGTCGGACGCGTTCACGCGCTGGCCACCAGTTGTGGCCGACGGGACAGTCTACATCGGGAACGTCGACCAGAACCCTGGCCCGAAAATCGTCGCGCTCGACGCGACGGACGGATCCGAACGCTGGAGGGTCAGTATCGACGAGGCGAGCGACTACACCTCTGCCGTCGTCGGAACGTTACTGGTCGCTGCCTACGGAGACCAGGTAATCGCGCTCGACCGCGACTCAGGCACCCAGGAGTGGACCGCGACGCTATCCGGTACCGTCAACCTCAGTACGCTCACCGCCGTTCCCGAGGAGACGCTCGTGCTGGTACCTGAACGGTCTAGGCGAGACGCTGGCCTCACAGCGTTTGACACCACGTCGGGAGAACAGCGGTGGTCGGCGCCACTTGCGGATCGCGTGGTCGACGCCCCTGCGGTTCGGGGCGACGGCGTTTACGTTGCCACGGAGTCGGAACTGTGTCGCCTCGATATCGCTGACGGAAGTCGGGTGTGGACCCGAAAACTCGAGGACGTCGCGCTCGGACCGAGATCGGCTGCCGAAGGAATCGTCGTTGCTGCCGACGGCGAACTCGCCGTCCGCGACGTCGATACGGGGGAACGACTCCGCAGCCTCGACAATTACGACCGCGAGGCGTACGCCGTCGCGATCGCGGACGGAACCGCGTACTGGCTCACCTTCGAGACCCTCGCGGCGATCTCTCTCGAGGACGGCACTGTGGAGTGGCGTCTCGATGCTGAGGGATGCCAAGAGGGACTCTGTGTCGGACAGGACACGATCGTCGCTCCGGTCGAGTACGAGGAATTCGACCTGGAGACCACGTGGCCCACGATCGCTGCGTTCGACCGCGAGACCGGCGATGTACGCTGGTACTATCACATCGACGGATTCGATGTCTCGTTTACGACGCCCCCGGTGCTCGTCGAGGGGGCGGTCTACTTTGCCGCCAACACCATCGATGCTGTCGGTGCGCTCGGGGACGTCCCGCCAGCGGACGATTCAGGGCTGTTCTAAGTCGCCACGGGTTTCGGGCCGACGCCGAATAACGAACCCTCCATCAGCTACTGCGACGCGGGTGACGAACGGCGTAACCGGTCTTCGATCCGTCGCCCTCGAATACAGTACGTCGGTACTGAGACTCTCGAGGGTAAACTATTCCACCCTCGACTCTCGAGTACCGCGTGATGAACAAGAAGGGACACGTCCTCAACGCCGTGCTGTTGGGCATCGGACTGGGGTATCTGCTCGAGCCGGCGGGAGATCTGACGACCTTCCGAACGATCGTCGAAATCGGGGTGCCGGTCACGCTCGGGGCCATGGTGCCCGACATCGACACGGCCTTTGGAAAACACCGCAAGACGCTGCACAACCTGCCGCTGCTCGCCGGCTTCATCGCCTTCCCCGCACTCTTCGGGAACCTCGAGTACGTCTGGATCGGCATCCTCACGCACTACGTTCTCGACGTCGCGGGGAGTAAGCGCGGCATCGCGCTGTTCTACCCGGTCTGGAAGAAGGAGTTCGGCCTCCCGATCGGCGTCGCGGTCAGCAGCAAGCGCGCGGACCTGATGATGGTCGTCGTCACGGCCGGCGAACTGCTGCTCGCGGCCGCGATCGTCTACCGACTGCCCCCGCTGCTCGAGTCGGGGCGACAGCTGTTCGGGCTCTAAGTTGGGTTCGGGCTGATTTTCGGCGGCCGTAAAAAGCGGAGTCGCTCGAGGGAAGCGGCTGCGGTCGTCCTACTTTTCGCGTCGGTTCGGCGTCCACTCGTCGCAGGCGTCCATGTCGTCCATCGCCGCGTCGTGGCGGGCGCAGTAGGGAACCATCCCGTCGGCGGAACGGACGTACTCGAAGTGCCGGCAGTTGCCGCAGTACCGATCCGCGTGATCGTCGGAAGAGCTGTCCGTGGCGCCGGTAGATGCGTTCAGGCCCGTCCCCGCGGACTCGACGATCTCGGCGTCGAACTGCTCGGCGCTCGCCTCGGTCGCGGCGCCGCCGTCGAGCGGCGAGGAGATGTCCGAGGCCGCCGTCCCGCCGTCGCTCGTGGGCGTCGTGCCGGCGCCGGCCATCGGGGACCCTGCGCCGCCGGTCGACTGCCCCGCGCCGGAAGGTTCGTCGAACGAGAGCGTCGTTCCGTCGTCGTCGGCCTCGCCGCCTCCGTCGGCCGCGTTCGTCTGCGTCTCGACATCCCCGTCCGGCGTGCCGCCGAGGAAACCGATGCCGCCGAGGCCGCCCGACGATCCCTCGTCCTCGTTGACCTCGACGATCGTCTGGTTGCGCCGGGTGACGTTCATCTCGAGCATGCCGCCCGGATCGTTGCGCGTCTTGAAGTTGACGACGGCGGTGAACAGACACCAGACGGCGGTGAAGAGCCCGAGGAGGTAGATCGCCGAGACCTCGAGCGTGAGGGTGTTCTCGCCGTACCGCCAGTTTTCGGGGTAGGCGTGCCAGAACAGGACGACCCCGAGCAGACAGAGGCTGGCGCTGATCGCGGCGGCGGCCCGGACGCGACGGCCCGCCGGGAGGACGATGAAGACGCCGACGAGAGCGGCCGGGACGCCCATCCCCGCGAGGACGCCGGCGACGCGGACGACCGTGAACTGCTCGGCCATTCCCCAGTCGGCGAACCCGACGACGAAATCGGCGAAGAGGTCGGTCGTTGCCACGAGCACGGCCACGACGGCGAGAACGGCACCGCACAGGACGAGACCGGAGCCCGCGTACAGGCGCCGGCGGCTCACGCCCCGGCCGTTCCCGTCGTAGACCTCCGTCAGGCTTGTCATGCGCGGGCATTCGACCTCCCACCACAAAACCCTACGTCAGACACACCTCGGCGGTCGGAGAGGTCCCGCCTCACCTTACCGCCTCGTCGATGGGGCGGCTCCACCGCCGGAAGCGAAACCTTGAATCGACGCGCTCGCGAATCGCCGTCCATGAGCGACGACGAGGACGAGGAACCGGCCGTTTCGCTCGGTGAGCACACGCCCGTCGAGGGAGCCCCCCTCGCTCGGGTGACGTCCCGGCTGACCTGGCCCAAGGAAAAGAGCGAGGTCGACCGCCTCGAGGGCGACAGCGTGATCCGCACGCCCGACGGGCCCCGCGAACTCTCGGCGGTTCTCGAGGAAGTCGACGAAACGTACTTCCAGCGCCGCCAGGAGTTCGAGCGCCACGTCCGCGACGTGATCGGAACGGGACCGGTTCCGACCGCGGACGAGTAACCCGTGGCGGCGGAAGCGGGCCGCGGCGTCGGTTGGCTTCGCGAGCAGTTCGACCGCCTCTCGTGGGTCCAGAAGTCGCTACTGACGGGTGCAGTTCTGACGTTGCTGTGGATGCAGCTCGTCCCCGCCGAGCTGGGGCCGCGAACGATCGTCGACAGCGTCCTGCTGATCGGCGGCCCCCTCGCGCTGGGCCTGTCGCACGGGCGCCACGTCGGCTGGAACATCAACCGCGTCGCCGTTCGGAACGCCGGTCTCCTCGCGCTGTTCGTGCTGCCGTTCTATCTGGTGGGCTCGACGCTCCCGCCGATCCGCGCGTTCTACCCGATCTGGGAGACGTCGGCGGCGCCGGCCGAGTTCGTTCCCCACGCGATCAAGCTGTTCACGCTGGCGTTGGCCGCCGAGACCTACTACCGCGGGCTGCTCTGCGTCGGCGTCAAGGAACTGGGATTCAAGGCGGTGTTCATCAGCCCCGTTATCTACATGCTTCACCACGCCTCGAAGCCGCCGATCGAGTTCGTGCTCTCGGGACCGACGGACGTGCTCTTCGGCGCGATCGACTACAAGTCCGACTCGATCCTCCCCTCGGTGATCGCCCACGGGGCCGGCCTCGTCCTGCTGGACTGGCTGGTGCTCCACGAACCGCTGTTCGATCCGACGCCGTTCCTGCGGGCCCTCGAGTGGTTGCCGCTGTTCTGACCGGGCTCGAGGGAACGGGAATGGCGAACGGCGAGCGCGACGGGACCGATTAAGGCCCGCGGGCGCGAATGGACGCCCATGAGTCTCCCTATCGATCCCGCGACGATCGACCCCGACGAGTTCGGCGAGAAACAGGCCGTCCTCGAGATGGACCACGAGGAGGCGGTCGAGCACGTCCGCGAGGTCTGCGAGGACGTCGGCTTCGGCATCCCCGTCGAGTTCTCGCCCGCCGAACTTCTGAACGAGAAGGTCGACGCGGACCGCGACCCGTACTACGTGCTCGGCGCCTGCAACCCCGAGATCGCAGATCGGGCGCTCGACGAGACGCCCCGCATCGGCGGCCTCTTCCCCTGTAACATGATCGTCTGGCAGGAGGAGCCGGGTCGTCAGCGAGTCTACCACGTCTCGATCATGAAGATCGCCCGGCTGCTCGGGATGGCCCCCGACAACGACGAGTGGACCGACATCGTCGACACGACTGGCGATCTCACCGCCGAGGCGTTCGAGCAGTTCGACTCGGTCGAAGCCGAGACCGAAGACGCGGACTGACCGCCGACCGGCGCATACAGCGGCTCCTTTTCGCTCGCGCTCGCAGCTCGACTCGAGCCGAGTAGTTGACGAAATCGAAAAACGGCGCGTCAGTGGGGGAGACTCAGGCGATCGTTAGTCGGCGTGCTGTGCGCGTTCGGCCCGACTCGTCGTCGGGATACCGCGACCGGACAGCGCCATCGCGAACAGCACTAGCGGCGAGAGGAAGCCGAACAGATAGAACGGCGCGTACTCGAGCGTGGCGACGCCGGTCGCGCCGGCCATGTAGACGCCGCCGGCGTGCCACGGCAGGAGGGCGCCGGTCGGCGTCCCGGCGGCTTCGACGGCGCGGGACAGTTCCTCGCTGTCTAACCCGAACTCGTCGTAGAGGTTGCGCAGCGTTACGCCCGGCAGGACGATGCTCATGTACTGCTGGGCGGTCAGCGCGTTGACGACGATCGCGGAGACGCCGGTGCCGGCGATCAGGCTCCCCGAGCTACGGACGCCCTGCGAGAGCTGGTTCGCGAGCACTGCGAGGACGCCGATGCGCTCGAGCAGGCCGCCGAGCGACAGCGCCGCGACGACGACGGTAATCGTCCAGGCCGAGCCGGTGAGGCCGCCGGTGGCGAGCAGGTCGTTCACGAGATCCGAACCCGTCTCGGGTGCGGTGCCGCCCATGAAGACCTCCCAGGCGGGGACGAAGCCCGTTCCCTGGACGAGGATCGCGGTGATAATGCCCGCGAAGACGCCGGTGACGAGCGTCGGCAGCGCGGGGTAGCCCCGAAGCGCGAGGCCGAACGTGACCACGAGCGGAACGAACGCGAGCACGGACAGCGAGTACGCGCCCGCGAGCGCGGTCTGGATCTCCGCGACCTGACCGGCCGGCACGGCGCCGCTGAACTGGAGGCCGAGCGCGGCGAAGCCGAGCACCGAGAGGCCGAAGGCGATCGCCGTCCCGGTTCGCATGCGGTAGATGTGATCGTACAGCGGCGTGTTCGTCACGCCGGCCGCGAGGTTCGTCGTGTCCGACAGCGGCGACTGCTTGTCCCCCGCGTAGGCGCCCGAGATGACCGCGCCGACGGTCATCGGTCCGGGAACGCCGAGCCCCGCGCCGATGCCGACGAAGGCGACCCCGAGCGTCCCGACCGTCGTCCACGAGGAGCCGATCGAGAACGCGACGACGGCCGCTAGAATCGCCGCTACGGGCAGGAATACCCCCGGCGAGAGCAACTCGAGGCCGTAGTACATCATCGCCGGGATCGTGCCGGCGTCGACCCAGGTCGCGATCAGGGCGTAGATCGTGAAGATGATCAACAGCGCCTGCATCCCCATCAGCAGCCCGTTGATGATCCCGTCGGAGAGGTCGTCCCAGGTGTAGCCGAGGTAGCGGCCGAACGCACCCGTCACAACGATGCTCCACAGCAGCGGCACGTGGGGGTCGAGCCCGAGAACAGCGGAGCCGATCCCCAGGAAGAGGACGACCGCGAACACCGGAACGAGCGCCAGCCGGAACGAGGGGCGCCGATCCGGATCGAGGTCGTCGATCGTCGTCGGTGTAAAGTCGAGTGCCATCGGTCGCGGTATGCATTTGATGAATAAAAGCTCGACGATGTATTACCAGAGAGCATGCAGCCCGGTACCGAGAGCCACGGGGACACCGCTCAAATTCCCGGACGGCGACGGGTCAACGCGACAAGAGGTCGAAACCCCAGCGACTAAGCCGTCCGATCGCCTCTCTCCGGGCATGGCGCTCGACCCTGCCGTTGCCCTCGCTCCGGCACTCCTCGCGCCCGATCTCCTCGGCGTGATCGGCATACTCGTCCTGCTCGTCGGCGTCCCGCTCTTCGTCATCGCCGTCATCGCCGTCCTCACCGGCTACATCCAGCAGGACGCCGCGACGCATCTCGAGGAGCTGGAAGAAGCGGGCGAGCTGGAGGAGTTCGAACCCGAACCGGACGACGATTGACGGACCGGATCGCGCAGTCGGCCGCCGATCGACGCCGGACCACAGCGCTCGGCGGCCGTGATACCACGGCTCGCGGAATCCTTATCCCCGGCTCACCCCTCCCTTTGGTTGTAATGGCAACTGGGATTGTTGATTTCTTCAACGACACTGGCGGTTACGGTTTCATCGAGACGGACGACGCTGACGAGGACGTTTTCTTCCACATGGAGGACGTCGGCGGCGAGGACCTCACGGAAGGCACCGAGATCGAATTCGACATCGAGCAGGCCCCCAAGGGTCCGCGCGCGACCAACGTCACTCGCTTCTAACGCCGACGCAGTTCTCGTCGCCTGACGGGGACTGACGTCTCGTCTACCGTTTTTCAGCGTACTCAGCGTACGATCGTCCCCGAAGCGCTGCTGACGTTTGCGCTCGTCACTCGAGGCTCGAGAAGGCGCTGAGGTTCGCCTGCAGCCCGGCCGCGAGTTCCGACTTGCGGCGGAGCCGCTGGAGGGAGACCGGCAGCTGGGTAGCGATTTCGGCGACCGCGCCGTGGAACGTCTCGGCCTCGCCGTAGTTCCCGTCGAAGGCGTTGCGGACGCTCTCGCGGACCTGCCAGACGCCGACCGGCGCCCAGTAGTCGTCCGACACCTCCCGGAGCACCAGACACTTCGCTTGCCGGCCGATCGACTCGAGGTGCTCTAAGACGCCCAGCCGAGCGGCGTAGTAGGCGCCGGCGGTCTCCTCGACGTAGCTCGAGCGGCCTTCGTACCCCTCCGAAGCGCTGGCCATCCACGTGTTGCCCTCGGGATCGGGGTTCCAAATGCTGCCCGGCGCCTTCATCTCGACGAGTTCGAACTCCCAGTTGCCCGGCGCGAGGACGACCCAGTAGCGGTTGCCCATGTACTCGTTGGCCCAGACCTGCACCTCGTCGATGCTGGGTTCGTTGCGGATGCGTCCGCGCAGGAACTGGCCGACGGTGTCGTCGACGGCGGTGATCGACCACCGCGTCGGGACGAGGCGGCGCTGTTCGGCCTCGCCGAGCGCGCCCGCGGAAAGGATCGAGTTGATCTCGTAGACGTCGAACCCGCGCCGGTAGAGGTAGGTCATCGCGCCCTGTGCCTGCCAGTCGTCGTCCTCTAAGGTCTTCTTGACCGGCTTCGGCACGTAGGGATTTTCGCGCAATTCGGCGTTCCGTGCGTTCGCGCGCGGGCCGCGAGGTGTCGCCACGTCCGTTCCTGCGTCGAGACCCAAATCCGGCGTGTCGTCGAGCCCGATCTCGAGGTCGACCGGCCGGTCGGCGATGGCGACCTCGCGCTGGACGCCGACGAAGCCGTTCCAGGCGTCGTGGACGTTGGGCGTGAGCCGGCTCGCGATCGACGGCGAGTCGACGTTCGCGCGCTTGTTGGAGTTCAGGAGTCCGGTCCGGCGCTGGAGCACGTCGTTGATCGCGTACCCCTGCTGGTACCACTCACCGTCGGTAACGTACTCCTCGGCGTCGTCCTCGTCGCCGACGGGCGAGAGCAGGCCGACGGGGATATCCGGGTAGTTCGACCGCCCGACGAAGATCGAGGGAGACGTCGAGCCGACGAGCGTGTCGCCGCTGAGCGCGTCGTCGAACCGCCGCTCGAACTCCTCCAAGTGGTCGGTGATCTCGTAGGACTTCTCCTTGGCGAGGCGGCGACGCTCTGCCTCCTCGTCGGGCTCTAAGTCCTCGATGTACTCGTCGAGGCGCATTCACCGGCAGTAAGAGTGCGGTCGGTTTGAATGTTGCCGACCGCGGTGTCAGAGGCACGGCCCACCGGCGTTCGGGCAGTTCACCAGTATCGGGCCGCACACGTTCGTACCGTCCGATCGGTAAAGTACCCGTCAGCGCGTTTTCCGAGCCAGAAAATCCGCCCGCAACGGTGGTAATCCGTCGCACGAGGGGAGCAGCTCCCGGACTCTCGAGCCGAGACCGCGAGTCGGTGGCCTCGAGACCTCGAGACCTCGAGACGGAGTCGCACGCGCGAGCCCTCGAAAGACAACCGTTAAAAACGGCGGGCGGGAAGGGACGGGTATGAGTACGACCGACGACCGCGAGACGCGCTCGTGCGTCTCCTGCGGGCTCAACATCGCGGGGACGAACGCCGCCGCGTTCAAGTGCCCCGAGTGCGGCCAGCAGATCTACCGCTGCGCCAAGTGTCGCAAGCAGAGCAACCTCTACGAGTGCCCCGACTGCGGGTTCACCGGACCATAACACTACCGCCATGGGTAAAGTAGCCGCCAAAATCAAGGTCATGCCGAACAGCCCCGAGATCGACCTCGACGCGCTCCAGGAGCGCCTCGAGAGCTCCCTCCCCGAGGGCGCGAAGATTAACGGCGTCGAGCGCGAGGAAGTCGCGTTCGGCCTCACCGCGCTCTACCCGACCGTGATCGTCCCGGACGGCGCGGGCGGTACGGAGACCGTCGAGGAGAACTTCTCCGAGGTCGAGGGCGTCGAGAGCGTCGGCGTCGAGAACGTCGGCCGCATCTAAGCCGCCGACGGTCGTTCTCGAGCGTTCTCAAGCGTTTCACCGTTTTCATCGTTTTTCGTACCGAAACTGCATCGATCCCGTAGCCGGAGCGACGCGGTTTCAAACGTATCACAACGCTTACCGTACCGAACGCGGAACTACCGTCCGTGACCGTACTGTCGGAGCCCGAGAAACGCCGGTGGGTCGCGTGGGCCGCGCTGGCGACGGTCTTCCTGCTCGTCAACTTGCACCGGCTCTCGACGGCGGTGTTGTCGGGGCGGCTGACCGCCGCCTTCGGGACGACGGCCTCGCAGTTGGGGACGTTACACGCCTCCTTTTTCCTCATCTACGCCGTCGTCCAGATTCCGGTCGGCGTCCTCGTCGACCGCGTCGGGCCGCGGCGGATCGGCTCTATCGGCGGCGTCGTCCTGAGCGTCGGCGCGATCGGCTTTGCAATAAGCGAAAGCTACGTCGCCGCGTTCGCCGCGCGCGCCCTCATCGGCTTCGGGAGCGGCGCCATCTTCGTCTCCATCCTCCGCTTTTGCGCGAACTGGTACCGGGCCGACGAGTTCGCGACGATGACCGGCCTGACCGCCGGCGTCGCCGGGCTCGGGGCGATCCTCGCGACGACGCCGCTGGCGGTCGCCGTCGACGCGGCCGGCTGGCGACCGACCGTCCTGACCCTGGGCGCGGTCGGGGTTCTCGCAGCCGTCGCGGTCGCCGTTCTTGCACACGACTCGCCGGTAGACGCCGGCCTCGAGCCGATCGCGGGCGTCCCCGAGCGCGCGACGACGTCGCTCGCGGAAACGCGCGAGCACCTCCGGACGCTCATCCGGGACGGCGACCAGTGGCTCCTGTCGATCGTCTTCTTCGCGGGCAACGGCACCGTGCTGACGCTGATCGGGCTGTGGGGCGTCCCGTACCTGGTGGTCGTCTACGGCCTCGACGTGACGACGGCGTCGTACTTCACGCTGCTCGGATCGGTCGGGATGCTGGTCGGCTCGCCGGCCGTCGGCTGGCTATCGGATCGACTCGAGCGTCGGGTGGCGCTGCTGGCGGGCGGCCTCGCGATTTTCGCCGTCGCGCTCGGCGTCATCCCCGCGGTCGGCCGCCCGCCGCTGCCGGTCGTCGCGGGCGTCTACTTCGTCTGCGGCTTCCTGCTGGGGGCCGTCATGCTCTCGCTGTCGGTCATCAAGGAGCGGTACCCCGCGAGCGCGAGCGGCGTGGCGACGGCGACCGTCAACGCCGCCGGCTTCGTCGGCGGGACGGTGTTCCCGACCGTTCTGGGGATGGCGCTGGACGCCTACCGGACGGGCGATACCGTCGAGGGGACGGTCGTCTACACCCAGTTCGGCTACCGCGTCGCGTTCGCCATTCTCGCCGTCGGGGTCGGAATCGCGTTCCTGTGCTCGCTCGCGCTGCTCGTACGGACCCGGCGGCGCGGAACGGGAGCGCCGGAGCGGTCGCTCGAGGGGTGAGGGGCACAAAACACGCGTGCGCCGACCGTCAGTCCAGCGTCCGCTTCTCCGCGGGATCGACCGTCGCGAGGTACTGCTCGAGCAGGTCCGGAAACTCCCGCCCGCGGATGTACCGCAGGCCGAAGTCCTCGGTCCAGGCGATGATCCCCCTGTCCTCGGTGACGACGCCGGCTTCGAGCTCGCGAGCGAGAATCAGCAGGTCGAAGTCCTCCCGCGAGTCGAGGACGCCGGTTCGCATCGCGCTGCGGTACTTCTCTCGGAGGTCCGAGATCACGTCGTCGATTTCGGTCTTGTACTCGTGGTCTTCGAGGGGTTCGTGGCCGTTGGTCTCCTCGGCGCGCCGGACTGCCTCCTCGGAGACGCGCAAGCCGCGGTCGACCCGGTCGCTCATCTCGTCGACGAAGCTGTAGACGACGTTGGCCGGAATGGACACCTCGTACCGGTCGGGGTGTTTCCGCACGACCCAGGTGTTGAGCTTCGAGTACACCTCGTCGTCGACGTCGCGGGCCTCGAGCATCGTCGTGAGTTCGTCGTGGATCGTCGGCGGCACGTAACACGAGATGCCGAGGTTGAGCCGCGCGTGGGCGATCAGCTCGAGCAGTCGCAGGACCGCGTCCTCGAGCGATTCGTCCTCGCGGCGGATCTCCTCGGTGACGAACAGCGAGGTGTCGAGGACGAACCGCTGTTTGAACGCATCGCCGGACATTGTTCCTACGCTCGAGTTGGAGCCGAGCGGGGAAATAAGTGCGCGCTCTCGAGGGCGGCAGCGTCGCTACCGATCGGTCACTCGGCCCGTTCCCGCTCGTCCTCTACCCGCGCTTCCCGGCCGTCCTGCGACAACCGCGGTCCGCTCTCGAGCGGATCGACGGCCCCGGCCTCAAGCGCCTCGAGACACTCCGCGACGGAGTAGGTTCGGTCGCCGTCGTCTCGGTTGTGACGATCGTGCGAGAACTGAGCACTCGAGCGGAAAACGGACGGACGGAGCCGTACGACGCCGGCTCGAGTCGTGCCAGTCGGCAGCGAGGAGGTCGGCAGTCGTCAGTAGTCGGGCTGGCGCTCCGGATCCGCGCCGAGGTCGGCCTGCGAGACGATTTCGGCGCCGGCGTCCGAGAGGTCGACGGTCACGTCCTCGTCGACGACCTTGCTGATCTCGTCGATATTGCCGGCCAGGACGGTCAGAATGTCGTTCGGGTTGACGTAGAGAAGCATGTTGCCGTCCTGGCCCTCCGCGACGAGTTGCGTGTCGTTCAGGACGACCTGGTCGTTCTGGATCGTCGCCGCGACGACCGGCAGCGCCTCGGGTTTGCCCGGTTCGTCGTCGCGGACCCGACGAATGTGGACCGCGTCGAGGTCGAGGACGTCCTTGTGCTCCTGGATCCGCTCGGCGCAGTTGACCATGTCCTGCAACAGGGCCGTCTTCTGGGGACTGCTGTCGTGCTCGCCCTCGAGACAGTGCTGGCAGACGCGGAGTTCGAGTCGCATTACGACTCGCTTCTCGCTGGACGCCGATGAGAATTCCGTTTCGGAACCCGCAGAACGGTTTCGAAGCGCCCCCTCGAGCGCGGCGACGGACTAGACCCGATTCGCGGGTAACGTGCCGAGACAGTTGCGACAGTACGTGTAGAAGCCGTCGTTTTCGGTGCCGCAGACGCGGCAGGTAACTCGCCTCCGGGATTGGGACTGTCGTCGAGCCATACCCGCTACTAACGATACCAGCCGGATATCGGCACGCCTGACGTTCGCAAGTCCCCGCTGAGTCGGCGCCGACGGATGTCGATCGGGCACCCGACCGAGGCGGAGCGGACATGGTCGGCTTTCTTTGCCCTGTCAGTCGTACCCACACATATGACCGACACCGGTGCCGACGCCCACGCCGACGGAAGCACCGAGTACCACAAACTGCTCGGAATCGGGGAAAGAGCCTTCGAAACGCTCGAGCCCCACCTCGAGACTCGGTCGTACGAGGACCGCGAGTACCGCCACGTCTCCGACTACCGCCGCGGCGTCGAGCGCGGCACCGCCCTGCTCGCGGGGACCGTCGTCCGCGGGTTCCCGAAGGTTCCCCGCACGCTCGTCCTCGAGGAGGGGATTCCGGATCAGTTCGGCGACCGGGAAGCGATCGCGGTCGAGGAGAAGCTAAACGGCTACAACGTCCGGGTTGCCAGGATCGACGGCGAGCAACTCGCGTTCTCCCGCAGCGGGATGATCTGTCCGTTCACGACCCGCATCATCGAGCGACTCGTCGACCTCGAGCCGCTGTTCGACGAGTATCCGGAGGCGATGGTCTGCGGCGAGATGATCGGGCCGGAGAACCCCTACACGGCCCACGACTACCCCTACGTCGACTCGATCGCGTTCCGCGCGTTCGACTGGCGGGACCGCGAGTCCGGCGAGCCGCTGCCGGTCCGCGAGCGCCGCGAGCGCTACGAGCGGTTCGACGTCCCGCAGACGCCGCTGTTCGGAATCTACGACGCCGACGGAGCGGGGAACGGGGACGGCGCGGCCGACGAAGTTCGCGAGATCATCGCGGATCTGAACGAGCGGGGCCGCGAGGGCGTCGTGATGAAGTCGCCCGACGGCGACGTACAACTGAAGTACACGACCTCGGCGGCGAACCAGGGGGACCTCGCGTACGCGTTCTCCTTCCCGTTCGACTACGGCCAGCCGTTCATGTTCCGGCGGCTCATCCGCGAGGCGTTCCAGTCCGTCGAGTGGAACGAGTCCGACGAGGAGGCCCGCGAGCGGGCGCACGACCTCGGCGAAGCGATCTTGCTGTCGATGCGCGACACCGTCGAAACCGTCGCCGACGGCGATAGCGTCGGCGAGCGCCACACCGTCCGCGCCAGCTCGGAAACGATCGACGTCCTGTTCGAGCACCTCCGCGGGCAGGGGCTCGCCGTCGAACTCGAGGACGAGCGCCGCGAGGACGGCGATCGGGTCGTCACCTTCCGCAAGCGGACGCAGTCGACCAACGACAAAACGCGCAACTACCTCGAGGGCCACATCGTTCGGGAGTAGCGCGGGCCGGGTTCGGTCGACCGACCCTTACTCGTCTCCTTCCGCCTCGTAGATCTCGCGCATTCGATCGGCGCCCTCGTTCATGTACCCGCCGTGGTAACAGACCGTGTGCTCGGCCTCGAGGTCGGCCAGTTTCTCGACGGACTCGATCGCGCGGTCCATGTCCGGCGTGAACTCGGGTCGCGGGCCGGCGAGCGCCCCGTCGTCGACGACGAGCGCGTCGGCCGCGAGCAGCAGGTCGCTCTCGGGGAAGTGCAGGGAGATGTGTCCCGGCGTGTGGCCGGGCGTCTCGAGGACGTCCATCGGCCCGGCGAGCGTCGGGATCCGGACGCCCTCGACGAGTTCCAGATCGACCGGGACGGGCGGGTAGCGGTCGCCGTCGCTATCGCCCTTGATCGGCTCGCGCTCGCCGGAGACGTACGGCGCTTCGTCGCGGTGGGTCGCGACAGTCGCGTCCGTCCGCGCGAGGAGGTCGTCGAGGCCGCCGGCGTGGTCGGCGTCGTGGTGCGTAATCAGCGCGAGCCAGACGTCCTCGAGGTCGTAGCCGAGGCTGTCGATGTGGGTCTCGAGGTAGCGGATGCCGTCCTCGGGGCCGACGTCGATCAGGACCAGGCCGCGCTCGGTTTCGACGACCGCGGGGTTGAACGTGACTTCGCGCCCGCCGTACTCGACGGTGATCGGAAGCGCGTGCAAGCCGGGTTCGTCGTCTCGAGTTGCCATACGCGGCCGTTCGGTCGACAGCGGGAAAGAACTGAAGGATCGCGATCGTCGGCGCGAGGTGCGGCCCGTCGCGTCGAACGGCGACTACTCGAGCGCCGCGTCGATCGCCTGCTCGAGATCGGCGATCAGGTCGTCGACGTGTTCGATGCCGACGCTCGCGCGAATGAGGCTGTCCTCGAGGCCGGCCTCGATCCGTTCTTCACGAGGGATCGCGGCGTGGGTCATCGGCGCCGGCTGTTCGATCAGGCTCTCGACGCCGCCGAGGCTCTCCGCGAGGGTGAAGACCTCGGTGTTCGAAACGACCTCGCCGGCCTCCTCCATGGTGGCGTCGAGTTCGAAGCTCACCATGCCGCCGAAGTCGTCCATCTGCTCGGCGGCGATCTCGTGGCCCGGATGGGACTCGAGGCCGGGGTAGTAGACGCGGTCGACGTCGGGGTGGTCCTCGAGCCACTCGGCGATCGCCTGAGCGTTTTCGCAGTGGCGATCCATCCGGACGGGAAGGGTCTTCGTCCCGCGGAGGACGAGGAACGACTCGAAGGGACCCGGCGTCGCGCCGACGGCGTTCTGGTAGAAGCCGAACTCCTCGTCCAGTTCTTCGTCGTTCGTCAGCAGGGCGCCCCCGACGATGTCGGAGTGGCCCCCCAGATACTTGGTCAGCGAGTGGGAGACGATGTCCGCGCCCAAATCGAGCGGGCGCTGGAGGTACGGCGTCGCGAAGGTGTTGTCGATCGCACAGAGCGCGTCGTGCTCGTGGGCGATCTCCGCCGCGCCCTCGATGTCGACGATCGACAGGAGGGGATTGGTGGGCGTCTCGAGCCAAAGCAGTTCCGTGTTTTCCTGGAACGCCGACTCGATGGCCTCGAGGTCGGTCATATCGACGAACGAAAACTCGAGGTCGTAGTCCTCGTAGACCTGCGTGAAGATGCGGTGGGTGCCGCCGTAGACGTCGTTTCCGGTGACGACGTGGTCGCCCGCCTCGAGCAGGTTCAGGACCGTGTTGATGGAGGCCATGCCGCTGGCGAACGCGCGGCCGTACTCGGCGTTCTCGAGGCTCGCGAGGTTCGCCTCGAGGTCGGTTCGCGTGGGGTTGCCGGTGCGGGAGTACTCGTAGCCGCGGTGCTCGCCGGGCGCGTCCTGTTCGTACGTCGAATTAGCGTGGATCGGCGTCATCAGCGCGCCGGTCTCCTCGTCGGGGTCCTGTCCGGCGTGGATCGACCGGGTCTCGATCCGACGGTCGTCGGGCTCGGAGCTGCCGTCGTGCTCGTCAGTCATGGTCGATACGAGGCGCGGGCGGCAGTTACGTCTGTCCTTCGCCGAGCAGTCGTGTCAGAGAGTGTCCCGCTTTCGGACGGTGTCGACCGGATACGCTTTTCCTGCTTAGTGTGAATGCAGCAACACGTATGGGACGACCCTGGAAACGAATCGCCCTCGATTTCGTCGTCGGGATCACGGCACTGGTCGCCGCGCGACAACTCCGCCGACTCGAGGACGATTCCGACGACGGCGACGACGACCGCTCAATTCGATTAGATCCCGGATGGGTACTCGCGGGTGCGATCTCGAGCGTTGGCTGGACGTACGCCTACGACGTCGACGCGTTCGGACTGCGCGAGTCGGCCAAACGCCGGGTGGCGCTGACCGCGTGCTGGAGCGCAGTCAGTCGTCGCTACCTCTCGGACGACGTCTCGAGAACGTACAGCCACACCGTCGGCACGGGCGTCGGGACGCTGTGCTACCGAACCTGGTTCGGGCTCGTCCGACCGCGGCCCGGATCGCGGGACTCGAACGGAGAGAGTGAGTAACCGCGTCGGGAACCGAGTCGAACGAGCCGCGGCGGTCGCCCGCGCGAGCGCCGACGAACCCGGAACGTGCGTTTTATAACCATCACCAAGTAAGAGGGTCGTACGACTATGCCGAACTCTAATGGCCCACGTCAAGGAACCCGAGGCAAACTCTCGAACGATCCGCGGGACCGCGGCTCCTCGCCGCCCCAGCGCGCGATTCAGGAGTACGAAGAGGGCGAGAAAGTCCATCTCAAGATCGACCCGAGCGTCCACAAAGGTCGCTTCCACCCGCGCTTCGACGGTCACACCGGCGAAGTCGTCGGCAAGCAGGGCGACGCGTTCAAGGTCCGCATCAACGACGGCGGCAAGGACAAGACGCTGATCGTGACCGCGGCCCACATGCGCGCCCAGGACCGGTCCGAAGACCGGGTCTGAGCTCCATCACACAATGACGATCTTCAAAGAGATCGTCGACGAGGAGTTCCTCACCGTCTCGGAAACCAAGGAACTGCTCGCCGACATCGAAGCCGAACGCGCACTGGACGAGGAGCGCGAACTCCCCTACGAGCTCGCGCGGGCGATCGAACACGCCAACCGGTTCGCCGTCCTCGAGCCCGAGGAGGCCCAGCAGCTCGTCGACGACCTGCAGGACCTCGAGAAGGTCGACGAGCCGACGGCCTACAAGATCGCCAACCTCCTGCCGCGCAACCGGGACGAACTCCGGTCGGTCTACGCACAGCAGCGGTACTCGCTGTCGGGGGACGAACTCGACGAAATTCTCAACGTCGTGGCGCAGTACGCCTGAGCCGGTGTCTGTTTTCGGGCTTCGATTTCCGATCTCCGAGCGGCGGTTGCCGGACAGGAGTCCAGCGTCGGAGTTCGTTTTCGGCAGCGACGGCCATAGAGCGCATTCGGCAGTGACGCCCCGGAAGCGAGCGTCGCGGTCGCAGATCGCCACGGGTGCAGGTCCGCGGGAACCCCACTCGCGGTACTGACTCCTGAACGCGGGCCGACTCTTTAAGTGTGGCCTGCACGTATTCGGAGACAATGAGCGAAGCCGACGGCGACGAGACGGACGTTCGGCGCGCAGTCGTGTTGGACTACCTCGCACACGGGCTGTCGGACGACGGTCGACCGCAGTACGAGAAGTCTCCAGCGGGATATGCGCTGGAGGTCGACGATTTCCGCCTCTATCAGGTCGCCTTCGACGAAGACGAGCGGCTCACGATCGGCAGCGAGGTTGTCGTCGAGCCGCCGGAAGAACGGGATATCGTCACCGAAGCCCACCGCGTCGACTACGAGGACCTCTCCTCGGGCGCCCAGTCGGAACTCGAGTACGTGGTCCAAGATCTAGTCGAGGAAAACGAGGAGCGGTTCGTCGACTTCTACAACGAAGCCCAGCCGATCACGCTGCGGCTCCACCAGCTGAACCTGCTGCCGGGCATCGGGAAGAAGCTCCGCAACGGCATCCTCGACGAGCGAAAGCGCAAGCCCTTCGAGAGCTTCGAGGAGCTGTCAGAGCGGGTCTCCGGCCTGCACGATCCCGACGAGATCCTCGTCGAGCGCATCCTCGAGGAGCTTCGGGACGACGACCTGAAGTATCAAACGTTCGTCGGCCGACAGGAAGAGGAAAACGCCCGGTAACGAGCCCCACAGCGGGCCGCTCGGACGTCCTGCGGGCCGGCCACCAGTACGTTTAAGAATACGGGAACTGAAAGGAAAACGATGATTGAGACGATTCTACTCGCGATCGGGCCGAGCGATAGCGACCGTATCGACGAGTTGACCCAGCAGACGATCGACGTCGCCGAGCCGACGGGTGCGACCGTCGTTCTGGCGCACGTCATTTCGGCCAGCGAGTACGAGGACGAGGTTCACAACTACCAGGAAGCCATCGACAAGATGGGCATCGACCTCGAGAACCGGGACCTCTCCCCGGAGGCGCTGGCCCGGGAGACGGAGCCGGTCAGCGAGATTTCCGATCGGCTCGAGGAGGCGGGCGTCGACGTCGAGATCCGCGCTGCGGTCGGCGACCGCGCCGAGGAGATCATCGCGTTGGCCGAGGAGGTCGACGCGGACAACCTCATCGTCGGCGGCCGGAAGCGCTCGCCGACGGGGAAGGCGGTGTTCGGCAGTACGGCCCAGAAGGTGCTGCTCTCCTCGCCGTGTCCGGTCACGTACGTCCGAAGCGGCACGGTCTGAGCCCCGACGGCTAGCTGACGACTGCCGCTCGAGCGGAACCCGCGAGACGGTGCGAACGATGCGAGACGGTGCGAACGATGCGAGACGGTGCGTTTACACGTACCCCCGCCCAACCGCCGGCAATGAGAGACCCCGATGCGCTGATCGCCCGGGCCGGCGTCCGCGGCGATCCGGACCGCGACCAGCACTTCCTCGTCGACGACCGCGTGCTCGATCGGCTGCCGACCTACCTCGAGGAGATCGATGCCGACGCGTCCCACCTGCTCGAGATCGGCGGCGGGACTGGCGCGCTGACCGACCGCCTCCTCGCGGTCGCCGACGAGGTGACGGTCGTCGAACGAGATCGGAAGCTCGCCGCGTTCCTGCGGGAGGAGTTTCGCGAGGCGATCGACGCCGGCGATCTGACCGTGATCGAGGACGACGCCCTCGAGGTCGACTTGCCCGACTTCACGGCCTCGGTGTCGAACCTCCCCTACGGCGTCTCGAGCGAGATCGCCTTCCGACTGCTTCCCGAAGGGCGGCCGCTCGTGTTGATGTTTCAGCAGGAGTTCGCCGAGCGGATGGTCGCCGAGCCCGACACCTCGGAGTACGGCCGGCTTTCGGTGTCGACCCAGCACTACGCCGACGTCGAAATCGTCGAATCGATCCCGAAGGAGGCGTTCTCGCCGCCGCCGGCGGTCCAGAGCGCGGTGATCCGCGCGGTGCCGCGCGACCCGGACTACGAGGTCGACGACGAGGAGTTCTTCCTGCGGTTCGTGAAGGCCCTCTTTACGCAACGGCGGAAGACGATCCGGAACGCGATCCGGAACACGGCCCACATCACGAACCTCGAGGCGCCCGATGCAGTCGTCGAGGCGGCCGACGAAGCGATTCTGCAGAAGCGAGCCGACGCGATGGAGCCCCGGGAGTTCGCCGCGCTGGCGCGACTGGCGCTCGAGGTCGGCGAGCCGGCGGAAACGTAGGGCAGCCTGCAGCACCCGGCACCGACCGACGAATACTCAAAGCTGCGCGGACGACAAGAGCCGAGAAGCGACATTCACTATGACTGCAACGGAGGATCCGACCGGAGCCGGCTGGCTGGATCGGCTCAGCGGACTGTTCGCGGGGGTCGAGTCGACGGAGATGCAACTCGCGATTACGTTCGCAGCGGTCGGGCTCCTGCTTTTCGTCCTGCTCTCCTACCGGCGCGTCCAGAAACGCGTCGCCGAGCGTACGAAACCGCTGTACGGCGACATCGCGTCGACCGCGGTCCTCATCGCCACCTGTCTGGTCACCCTCGCGATCGTCGTCGGCGTCTGGGACCTGACGGGAACGATCCACACCGGGTTCGATCAACTCGACCTCGGCGGCGACATCGTGGCGAAAGCGATCGTCTCCTTCATCCTCATCGTCGGGACGATCATCCTCCAGCGGTTCGTCAAGCGCGTTCTCGACGAGGTGCTGGGCTCGGCGGCAGCCGTCACCGACCACCAGCGCGAGATCACCCGCCGGCTGACGCAGGTCGTCATCTGGTCGGTCTCGGTGGTCGTCGTGCTGGGCGTCTGGATCGACGATCTCGGCGGCCTGCTCGTTGGGGCCGGCTTCCTCGGTATCGTCGTCGGTATGGCCGCGCGCCAGACGCTGGGGACGGTGTTAGCCGGTTTCGTCTTAATGTTCGACCGCCCGTTCGAGATCGGCGACTGGATCAAAGTCGAGGACGAGGAGGGAATCGTCACGGATATCTCGATCGTCAACACGCGCCTGCGGAGCTTCGACGGCGAGTACATCATGATCCCGAACGACGTCGTCTCCTCCGAAATGGTAACGAACCGCTCGCGGCGCGGCCGATTGCGTATCGAAATCGAGGTCGGCGTCGACTACGAGACCGACCTCGAGCACGCCGCCGACGTCGCCGAGTCGGTCGTCGCGGACCTCGAGTACTCGCTGTCCGCGCCCGGGCCGCAGGTCGTCGGGAAGGAGTTCGGCGACTCGGCGGTGGTACTGGGCGTGCGGTTCTGGATCGACAAGCCGAGCGCCAGACGCCACTGGCGGGCCCGAACCGCCGCGATCAACGCGATCAAGGACGCGTTCGACGACGAGGGAATCAAGATCCCCTTCCCGCAGCAGGAACTGTCGGGACGGGCCGAAACCGACGGATTTCGGATCGCCGGCGACGGAACGAGCGTGTCGACCGGCGACGGCACCGAAATCGAGAACGACAGCCACGAACAGCGGATGACTCCACCGGAGGAAAACTGATCACTGATGGACCTCAGCGACCGACGCGACGTCGAAACCGAGGTGTACCAGCCGGCCGAAGACTCGCAGTTGCTGGCTGAAACGGCCTGCGAACGGATCGGCCGGACGGCTGCCGACTCCAGCGGCGGTGACGGCGACGCGGACGCCGATCCCCCGCTCGTCCTCGAGGTCGGCACCGGCTCCGGCTACGTCGCCCATCGGGTCGACGCGGAGACGGATGCCCGCGTGATCGCCTCGGATCTGAACCCCCACGCCGTTCGCCAGGCCCGCGAAGAGGGCCTCGAGACGGTTCGGGCGGACCTCGTTTCGCCGTTCGCAGACGGCGCGTTCGACGCCGTCCTCTTTAACCCGCCGTACCTGCCGACCGACCCCGAAAACGAGTGGGACGACTGGATGGAACGCGCGCTGTCGGGCGGCGAAGACGGCCGCGCGGTGATCGATCCGTTCCTCGCGAACGTCGGCCGCGTGATCGCGCCCGACGGCGTCGTCTACCTGCTGGTCAGCAGTCTCACCGGCGTCGACGAGGTCGTCGAGCGGGCCGGCGAGGAGGGCTTTAGCGCCGCTGCAATCGCCGACGAGTCGTTCCCCTTCGAGACGCTGACCGTCCTCGAGCTATTCGACTAGGCCAGCGGCAGGATCGTCGAGAAGACCAGCGTGCTGATCAGGCCCACGATCCCGATGAGGATCGTCGAGACGGTCCACGTTTTGAGCGTCTCGCCCTGGGTGAGCCCGCCGATCTCCTTGACGATCCAGAAGCCGCTGTCGTTGTACCACGAGCAGAAGGTCGCGCCCGCACCGATCGCCATGACCAGGTAGGCGGGATTCGCGCTGAAGCTTCCGGCCATCGGCGCGGTGATGCCCGCGGTCGTGGTGATCGCGACGGTCGCAGACCCCTGGACCAGGCGCACGCCCGCGGCGATCACCCACGCGGTGGCGAGCACGCCGAGGCCGAGTTCCTGAAGGCTGTTCGCGATGAGTTCGCCGGCACCGGCCTGCTGGAGCATGTACCCGAACGCGCCGCCGGCGGCGGTGATCGCCGCGATGTTACCGCCGCTTTTGAGCGCCTCTGTCAGTTCGTCGGAGAACACATCTCCGGAGATGTCGCTCATGCGGAAGTAGGTGAACGCCGCAGCGAGCGCCGCCGCGGTCAGCGCGAAGTTCGGATCGCCGATGAAATTCGTAACCGAAGCGGCGGCGGTATCCTCGCCGATGAACGTCGTGACGAAGGTGTCCGCACCCACCAGCAGGACGGCCAGCAGGATCGGGAGCATCGCCTCGAGCAGGCCCGGAAGCTGACTCGTAGGTCGCTCGACCTTCTCGTTCAGTTCCTCGACGGTCGTCCCCATCGCGTCGCGCAGCGGGATCTCGAGCCGTCGGTTGATGACGTAGCCGTAGCCGAGACCGGCGACGAGCGCGGTCGGAAGTCCCGTCAGGAGTCCGACTCCGATCGTCAGACCCAGGTTCGTCGATGCACCGGCCTCCGCAAACGTTTCGACTGCGAGCAGCGGACCCGGCGTCGGCGGGACGAACCCGTGCGTCACGGCGCCGGCCGCCCCGATGGCGACGATGAACAGCGCGTAATTCTGCCCCGTGCGCGAGCGCGCCGCTCGCGCCAGCGGCGCGAGCAGGTAGAACACGTTGTCGAAAAACACCGGGATCGCCATGACGAATCCGCTGCTGAACAGCGAGTACTCGGTGTTGTCCCGCCCGAAGACGCCGTTGAAAAAGCGGACGATCCGGTCCGCCGCGCCGCTTTCGATCATCGCCTTTCCGATGATCGCCGCCATCAGGATCGGGATACCGATCCCGGCCATCCCGTCCCCGAACGATCCGGCGAACTCCCCGGGCACGTCGCCGAACGGAATGTCGGGGGAAACTGCGCCGACGACGAACCCGGCGATGACCAGCGCGATGAACGGCGGTAAGTCGAGGTAAATCAGGAGGAAGACGATGGTTGCGATCCCCGCGACCAGCGCGAGGAGCGGTCCTGCTCCGCCGATCTGCAACGGCATGGTAGCTGGTAGCATGCAATTCGCCGTTCAATAACATTATTATTAGTATTTATTGATAGTTCATTGAGGATTGAATGCGATGCGCCCACTGCAACTACATGATATTAACTGATTATCAACCGTCGGGCTCGTCTAATCGAATTTCGTATTTCTGCTATCGCTCGAGTCGTCCGAGTAGCACAGTTTGCGACGGCGAACCCCGGCTGACCGGCCGATCGACCGGCCGCGATTGTTTCTTTTCCGTGGTATTTTCGGAGTAACGGATACTATCGGGAGCGTCGCCGCCGAAGGCCGTCGAAATTACCGTCGTGTATTAGACGGGATGGAAAATATTAAGCACCGGTATAGCCTAGCCGGTCGTACGATGACCGACTACGTTTCGACCACGCCGGGGCTGTATCCGCTCCCGGACTGGGCGAAAGACGACCTCTCGGACCTCAAGGGGCACCAGAAACACGACCTCATCAGCGGCGACGAGAGCGAGGAGATCACCGCGGCCTACGAGGAGGCCCGCGAGGAAGTGATCGGCGTCCAACAGGACGCCGACCTCGACCGCATCGTAGAGGGCCAACTGCGCTGGGACGACATGCTCGCGCACCCGCTGGCCGTCCACGACGCCGTCGAGACCCGCGGAATCGTCCGCTACTACGACAACAACAACTTCTACCGCGAACCCGTCGTCCAGGACGACCTCGGTTTCTCCGGCGACGTCGCGAACGAGCTCGAGGCCGCCGCCGAACTGCTCGAGGCCGACGACGACCTGCAGGCCGTCCTCCCCGGCCCGTACTCGCTGGCCGATCTCGCGACCGACGAGCAGTACGGCGACGAGGCCGAGTTCCTCGGCGCGATCGCCGACTTCCTCGAGGGCGAGGTCGACGCCTTCCCCGAGCACGAGACGCTCTTCCTGCTCGAGCCCTCGCTGGTCGAGTCGGCGCCCGAGGACGGGCTCGACGAGCGCGCCAGCGAAGCGATCGACCAGGTCGCCGGCGCCACGGACGCCGACGTCGTCGTCCAGCCCTACTGGGGCGCGCTCGAGGAGAAGGTCTACGCGCACCTGCTCGACGCCGACATCGACGCGGTCGGCTTCGACTTCGTCGCAGAACAGGACGACAACCTCTACAACATTCAGGAGTACGGCGCGACCGACGACGTCTCGCTCGGCCTCGCGGACGGGCAGAACACGCTCGTCGAGGACCCCGAAGCGATCCGCGACCGCGTCGAGTGGGTCTACGACCAGCTGCCCGTCGCCGAGTTCGAGACGGTCTACCTGACGACCAACACCGAGACGTTCTATCTGCCCTCCGGCAAGTTCGAGGCGAAACTCGAGATCCTTGCCGAAGCCGCGGCCCTCGCGGAGGTGAAAGCAGCATGACCACGAACGAAAACAAGGATCAGTTCCGACCCGCCGACCACGAGAACGACCACTTCCTGCTGACGACCGTCGTCGGCTCCTACCCCAAGCCCAAGTGGCTCAACCGCGCGAAGGAGCTCTACCGAGACGAGGACCACGAGTTCGACGCAGAGGACTGGCAGGAAGCGAAAGACGACGCCGCCCGCCTGATCACGGACGAACACGAACGCGCCGGCCTAGACGTCGTCGTCGACGGCGAGATGCGGCGCAACGAGATGGTCGAGTTCTTCGCCCACCGGATCGAGGGCTACGAGTTCAACGGCCCCGTCAAGGTCTGGGGGCACAACTACTTCGACAAGCCGTCGGTCGTCTCGGAGGTCGAGTACGACGACTCCTGGCTCGTCGACGAGTACGAGTTCACCGCGGCCGCCAGCGACCGGCCCGTCAAGGTCCCGATCACCGGCCCCTACACGCTCGCGAACTGGTCGTTCAACGAGGCCTACGACGACGACGAGGAACTCGCCTACGACCTCGCGGATCTGGTCAACGAGGAGATCGAGAAGCTCGTCGACGCCGGCGCCCGCTACATCCAGATCGACGAGCCCGCGCTCGCGACCACGCCCGACGACCACGCCATCGTCGGCGAGTGCCTCGAGCGGATCGTCGCCGACATCCCCGAGGAGGTCCGCATCGGCCTGCACGTCTGTTACGGCGACTACTCCCGCATCTACCCCGAGATCCTCGAGTTCCCCGTCGACGAGTTCGACCTCGAACTCGCCAACGGCGACTACGAGCAACTGGACGTCTTCAAGGACCCCGACTTCACGAAGGATCTCGCGCTCGGCGTCTGCGACGCCCACGTCGCCGAGGTCGAGTCCGTGGAGCAGATCGAGGAAAACATTTTGAAGGGCCTCGAGGTCGTCCCGCCGGAACAGCTCGTCGTCTCGCCGGACTGCGGCGTGAAGCTGCTGCCCCGCGAGGTCGCCTACGGCAAGATGGCGAACATGGTCCAGGCGGCCCGCAACGTCGAGCGGGATCTGGACGAAGGAAATATCGACGTCGAACGCGGCGCGGCCGCGACGGCCGACGACTGATCACCTGATCGTTCGGTCGCGTCCCGGTTTGTCGTTCTCTCTTTCTTTCGTCCCGGCTCGACTTTCGCCGTGACCCGCCGAGTATCCGACTCGAGATGCTCTCCGGGAGGCCACACGCCGTCATCGTGTAACGTGCGAACACGATTCGGCGACACGACCGTTACCTGGTCACCCCGTCGTCCGGGAAAATACACGTGTACCGAGTCGAAACAAACCCCTATGCAAGAGACCGCTTCGAAACGAAACGAGCTTCGGGAGGAAGTCGCCGAGCATCGCGAGCCCGCGTACGACGTCGATCCGCTCTTCGTCAACCGCTGGTCGCCCCGCGCGATGACCGGCGACCCGCTCGAGGAGGCGGAGTATCTTCCGCTGTTCGAAGCCGCCCGCTGGGCGCCGTCGGCCTTTAACAACCAGCACTGGCGATTTCTGTACGCCGACCGCGAGGACGAGGAGTGGGACACCTTCGTCGGCCTGCTCAACGAGATGAATCAGGCGTGGGCGACCGACGCTGCCGTCCTCGTGGTCGTCGTCTCGAAGACGACGTTCGATCACAACGACGACCCGGCGCCCACGCACGCGTTCGACACCGGCGCCGCCTGGCAGAACCTCGCGCTCGAGGGGACGCGCCGCGGTCTGGCTGTCCACCCGATCGCCGGCTTCGATTACGAGCGTGCAGCCGACGAACTCGAGGTGCCCGAGGCGTACGAGGTGCAGGCGATGGTCGCGATCGGCGAGCGCGCGCTACCGGAGACGCTGCCCGAGGACCTGCGGGAACGCGAGCAACCGAGCGATCGGAAGCCGCTCGAGGAAATCGTCCATCGGGGCGGGTTTGACGGCGAAGAGTAGAACCCACACTCCGGCCGGACTCGCGAGCGCTCGAGTGGAGGCACGCTTCAAGCTGAACCGCTTTTCGTCCGGCGACCGAACGGGGCCCATGGACGAGGGGGACGAGGGCGGCCCGCTGTCGCAGGACACGCTCAGGGGACGAACGGGCGAGAGTTCGGTTGCACACTGGTTCTTGCTCGACGCGGACCGGTGGCTGCTCGCGGGCGTGTTGGCCGCCGCGGCCTTCACGACCTTCGTCGGCCTCGGCACGGTCGCCATGCCGCTCCGGGCGGCGATGGAGAGCGGAACGCCCATCGACACGGCGTTTCAGGCGTTGGTCGCCGCGATTCTCACCGGCGTGACGCTCGTCGTTTCGATCAACCAGCTGGTGCTCTCCCAGGAGCTCGGTCGACTGGGCGACCAGCAGGCGTGGATGGACGAGGCGATGGAGTACCGCCGCAACGTCGAGGAGCTGTTCGGTTCGGTCGGCCCGCCCGACCCGTCGCAGTTCCTGCAGGCGCTCGTGCAGACGAGCAGCGACCGGGCCGAAACGCTGCGCGAAGCGGTCGCCGATAGCGACGACGATCAACTTCGACGGCGGACCGAGCGGCTGGTCGAGAACGTTTGCCGCAACTCCGAGGAGATTCGGTCCCAACTCGAGACCTCGACGTTCGGCGAGTTCGGCGTCCTGCGTTCGGGGCTGAACTACAACTACTCCTGGAAGATCTACGCGGTCAGGCGGTTGCGCCACGAACACGAGGACAGCCTCGAGGAGGACGAGCTAGCGGCGTTCGACGAGTTGATCGACGCCCTGACGCTGTTCGGCCCGGCGCTCGAGCACTTCAAGTCGCTGTACTTCCAGTGGGAGTTGGTGCATCTCACGCGGTCGATCCTGTACGCCGGGCTGCCCGGTGTAGTGGCCGCGACGGCGACGGTGCTGTACCTCGATCAGGAATCGCTGCCGGGAACGACGCTCGGCGTGGATAATCTGGTATGGGTCGTGAGCACGAGCGCGACGCTCTCGCTCGTCCCCTTTTTCCTGCTGGCGGCCTACGTCCTGCGAATCGCGACCATTTCGAAGCGAACCGGCTCGCTCGGCCCCTTCATCCTCAGACGTGCGGAGCGGACCGAGGCGATCGATTGGGAGGAGTAAACGCCCGCTCGAGCGGCCTCTACCCGGGCGGGTAAACGTCACGTATTCGGGCCGTATTTTGCCCGTACGGTTGTCACTGCGACCGTATTCGGCTGTATGCTGAAAATGTTTATTATACTCCGAGTTCCGTTACCGCCTCGCATGCCGGACGGTAATTCACAGGCGGAGGAATCGGACGAGGTAGACGACTCGCGGCGGACGTTCATGAAGGCGACCGGCGCCGCGACCGCGGCGTCGGCGGTCGGTCTCGGAGCGGACAGCGCGGCCGCAGACGCGGGTGCAGGCGGTGACCGACACAGTATCGACCGCCTGCTCGAGGAGATGACGCTCGAGCAGAAGGTCGGCCAGATGACCCAGGTCGCGATCGACGATCTCGGCGAGGGGTTCGGTCCCGAGACGGCGTTCAACGATCACGATGAACCGGCCACGGTCGGCGAACTGTTCACCGAACTGCACGTCGGCTCGATCCTCAACGGCGGCGCCTCCGGCCCGACGTTCGACGGCGAGGAGTTCGTCGCCGGGCTGAACCGACTCCAACAGTACAACGTAACCAACAACGGCACGGGAATTCCGTTCGTCTGGGGCGGCGACGCGCTTCACGGAAATACGCTGCTCGACGGCTGTACGAGCTTCCCGCAGCGGCTCAACATGGGGATGACCCGCGACATCGACCTCGTCGAGGCCGCGGCAACTCACACCGGCGCGGAGATCGCGGCCATGGGCGGCCACTGGATCTTCGGCCCGACGGTCGACCTGCTGCGTGACATGCGCTGGGGGCGCTTCTTCGAAGGTCACAGCGAGGACTCGATGCTGCTGGGCGAGATGGGGAAGGCCCGCGCCCGCGGCTTCGAACGGAACGGCCGCGTCGCCGCGACGGTCAAACACTTCGCCGGCTACGGGACGCCCAACACCGGCAAGGACCGCGCCCACGTCCGCACCTCGATGCGGGACCTGCGGACCAGACAGCTCCCGGCCTACGAGCGCGCCCTCGAGGAGGCCAAGACGGTCATGGTCAACAGCGGCGCGGTCAACGGCAAGCCGGCCCACGCCTCGAGTTGGTTGCTGATCCAGGTGCTGCGCAAGCGCTTCGAGTTCGACGGCGTCGTACTGAGTGACTGGGACGACTTCTACCGGCTCATCTCTAACCACGAGTACCTGCCCGACACCGAGGAGGGCTGGCGCGAGGCGGTCAAGCAGGGGATCGCCGCCGGCGTCGACATGCACATGTGCGGCGGCGAGGTCGCGCCGACGGACTTCATCGACACGGTGATCGATCTCGTCGAGAGCGGCGAACTCTCCGAGGAGCGGATCGACGTCTCGGTGCGGCGAATCCTCGAGCTCAAGCTGGAACTGGGGCTGTTCGAGCAGCCGACCGTCCCCGAAGATCGCATCGACGAGTTCGTCGGCGGCGCTCAGAGCGTTTCCGAGCAGTTGGCCAAAGAGTCGCTCGTCCTGCTGAAAAACGAGGACGACGCCCTGCCGCTCGAGGGGTCCGAACGCGTCCTGTTGACCGGGCCCGGAATCGAGGACGGGACGCCGAACCGGTTCCTGATGCAACACGGCGGCTGGACGCTGGGCTGGCAGGGGATCGAGGACGGCGACCTCACCGAGGACGGCCCGCGGCCGCGACAGAACACGATCGAGGACGGGCTGGCCGCCCGGCTCGGCGACCGGCTCACCCACGTTCCGACCGAGTTCCGCGCGGCCCCCTACGAGAGCATCTTCGAGAACTTCGACAACGGTTTCTTCGACGTGACCGACGAGCAGGCGGCGGCGATTCAGAACGCGGCACCCGCCTCGGACGCTGTCGTGATCGTCCTCGGCGAGGGGCCGCACAACGAGGGCTTCGGCGACCGCGACAAGATGCGGTTCCCCGAGGCCCAGCGGCAACTCGTGGAATTGGTCGACGAGTTGACCGGCGACGACGTCCCGCTCGTCGGCGTGATCCTCGCCGGCAGCCCGCGCGGGACCGCCGAAACGTTCGACCACCTCGACGCGGTGCTGTTCGCCGGCCAACCCGGCAGCGACACCGGCGTCGCGGTCGCCGACACGCTGTTCGGCGACTACAACCCCTCCGGCAAGCTGTCGTTCACCTGGGAGGGCAACGTCGGCCACGTCCCGCAGTTCTACGACGACTACCCGCCGCGCCAGTCCGTCGGCGCCGAGGACCAGCTGGTCCAGTTCGAGTTCGGCCACGGGCTCTCCTACACCGATTGGGAGTACTCCGACCTCTCGCTGTCGCCGGCGACCGTCGACGACCCCGCGTCGACGCCGACGGTCACGGCGCAGGTCACCGTCCACAACACCGGCGACGCGGCCGGCGACCACATCGTCGAGGTCTACAACACCGAATCCTACGGGTCGGTCCTCCAGCCCCACCGCCGCCTGATGGGCTTCGAGCGCGTCCACGTCGACGCCGGCGACAGCGAAACGGTCACGATCGAACTCGACCTCTCGACGCTCGAGGTCGTCCCCGGCGACGTGCCCGGCCACCAGGCGAAGGTCGTCGAACCCGGTGAGTACGAGGTTGCCGTCGGCGAGGCGACGGCGACGCTTTCGATCGAGCGGACGGGCCACATCACCGACCCCGAGCCGATGCCGGGCCGGTACGACATCAACAACGACGGCGAGGAGGACATCGACGACGTCATGGCGCTGTACCGGCGCCTCGAGTAGCGCTCGACCGCGCGGCTCGAGCGCCTCGCGCGTTTCTGGCGTCTCGCGCGGTCCGATCGGACGACCGCTCCCGCTACAAGACATCCGCGGCTTACAGCCGAATCGCGTTGGTTTAATCCCCTCGTACAGGCCCTGAGCTTAACTGCGATGGGGTTTTTGCCTCTTGACAGATCATGGTATTTCGGGACACGGTTCGGGCGCGCTTGGGAGCCGTATCGCAGGACAACCGGTCGCGGACGCGGCTGTCGACGAAGCCATGAGTGCCGAGACGGAGGACCACGGCACGATCCGGAGCTTCTTTACGGCGCTCGGGGACGTCTCGAGCCGGCTCGTCCAGCGGTACCTTCCGGACGCGTTCATCTTCGCGCTCCTGCTGACCTTCCTGACGATGGTCATCGCGGTGCTGGTCACGCCGGAGGGGCCGGCCGACGTCGCGATCCACTGGGGCGAGGGCTTCTGGGAAGTCATCGGGTTCTCGATGCAGGCGTCGCTCGCCTTGCTGACCGGCTGGGCGCTCGCGGACTCGCCGCCGGTCAAACGCGTCCTTCGGCGGATCGCCGCAGTTCCGGACGGCCAGCTACAGGCGATCTTCGTCGTCGCGCTCTGCGGCCAGTTGCTCGGACTCTTCCACTGGGGCGTCGTCCTGATCGCCGGGGCGATCCTCGCTCGAGAGGTCGGGATCGAGATGGACGAGAAGGGGATCGACGTCCACTACCCGCTGCTGGTCGCGGCGGCGTACGCGGGGCTGTTGCCCTGGCACCAGGGACTGTCCGGCGCCTCGCTGTTGCTCTCGGCGACGGAGGGCCACTTCGCCGAGGAGAGCATGGGCGTCATCCCGGTCTCGGAGACGATTTTCCACCCGTTCAACCTCGCGATCGTCGCCGGCGTCGTGCTCGTGACCGTCGTCGTCATGCCGCTGATGGCGCCCAGACGGGAGAACGCGACGACGGTGCCAAAGGAGCAACTTCGCGGAGCCGAGGTCAGCGATCTGGCGGCCGACGGCGGCGAAACTGCGAACGCTGCTGCGGCGGCGCAGCTCCCCCACCGTACTCGCGAATCCGCGCCGAAGGAGGCGCTGCTCGACAGCCGGGTCGTCTGTCTCGGGATGGGCCTGCTCATCTGGATCTATCTGGGCTACCTGTTCGCGACGGAGCCGTTCATGGACGTGTTCGACATCAACGTCTTCATCACGGTGATGTTCGGGCTCGGCTTCCTCGCGCACGGCACGCTGCGCAGCTACATCGACGTCTTCTACGAGGCGATCAAGGGCGCCAGCCAGATCATCATCCAGTTCCAGTTCTACGGCGGGATCATGGGTATCATGGTCTTCTCCGGGCTGGTCGAACTGATCGCCGAGACGGCGGCCGCGTACGCGACCGATACGACGTGGTACCTGTTCGTGTTCGTCTCCGGCGGCATCGTCAACTTCTTCGTTCCCTCCGGCGGCGGCCAGTGGGTCGTCATGGGCGAAATCTACGCCTCGGCGACCCAGCAAATCTCGGGGACCCAGATGAACCACATGCTCATCGCGTTCGCGATGGGTGACCAGTGGACCAACATGATCCAGCCGTTCTGGGCGCTGCCCGTGCTGGGGATCGCCGGGCTCTCGATCCGCGACATGATGGGCTACGTCGTCGTCCTGTTCCTCTTCAGCGGCCTCGTGCTCGGTGCCGGCGCGCTCGCGATCGGGGTGTTCGGGTGATAGCGATGGCAGGAGAACCAGCTTCCTCGAGTTCGGGTTCGAACCCGAACTCGAGTACGACTGCCGATGGAACCCCGGGCGACGCGCGCTCGGCCCGCTACCGCGACGCGTTCGTCCCGGCGCTCGGCCGGTACTTCCCCGAGGCGCTGACCAACGCCGTCGTCCTCGCCGGCCTGGCGCTGCTCGTGACCGTGCCCTTCCTCGAGCCGATGACCCAGCTCGAGTTGTTGGGAACCGGCTTCTTCGACCTGTTCAGCGTCCAGATGCTGCTGATTCTCTACTGGGTGCTGGGCGCCACCCTCGTCGAGTCCCCGCGGGTCGGCGCCGCCCTCGATCGGCTCGCCGCGCCGCTGCCGACGAGCCAGGCGGGGGTCGTCTACGCGACCGGCGTCCTCTCCCTGCTGCTGGGCTGGCTCAACTGGGCGCTGGGCCTGATCGGCGGGGTGTACCTCGGCCAGCGGCTCTGTCGCCGCGCCCGCGAGAACGGAACCGCCGTCCACTATCCGGCCGTGCTCACGGCGAGCCTGCTCGCGCTCGTGCTCACGAACCAGGGGCTCTCGAGCCCCGGCGGTCTCATGCTGGCCGACGAGAGCGGGCTGGCGAATTTCATGGTCGACGATGTCGGCTCGATCGCGATGTCCGAGTTCCTGCTGCATCCGGTCAACCTCCTCTCGAGCGTCCTGTTCGTGCTCACGCTTCCCGCGCTCCTCGTCGTGCTGGCGCCGAGCGCGGACGCCGATGCGATCACGACCCTGAGCGAGCGAAACGACCGCCTCGGCGCGTCGGGTTCGATCGCGGCGGCGTTCGACCACTACTCGACCGCGGTTCCACCCGAGGACTGGGAGGTCGGCGATCGACTCGAGAACTCGACGCTCATCACCGCACTCGCGGTCGTCGTCGGCGTCGTCTCATTCGGGTGGCACTTCGCGACGGGCGGGCGCCTGACGCTCCCGTGGCTGGCGTTTACGTTGCTGATCCTCGGGCTCGCGGTGCAGGGGCCGCCGATGGCGTTCAGACGGAAGACCGAGGACGCGACGCGGTGGGCGCTCCTCGTGGCGGTTCCGTTCCTGCTCTACGCCGGCGTGTGGGCGCTGCTCGACGAGGCGGGACTGTACGGGACGATCGGCGACGCGATCGCGGGCACCGGATTCCCCGCCGCGGCGTCCTACGTCGTCGCGTTCGCGCTCGGGCTGCTGGTTCCGGACCCGGGCTCGCTGTGGGTGCTCCAGGGACCGGCGGTCGCCGCCGCGGACGCCGACCTCGTCGCGTCGCTGGTCGCGACGATGTACGGCGCGGGCCTGTCGAACCTCTGGCTCGGGTTCCTGTTCGCGAGCCTCCTCTCGCTGTACGGGTTCGACTGGCGGGAGTTCGTGCGCTACGCCGGCGCCGTCACCGTCTACGTGACGGTCGTCGTAGTCGGGCTCCTGCTCGTCTTCTGACCGCGGGTCGACCCCTCCGCATCGGCGGACGGCTCGAGGCAATTCCCGCTACCGGCGTCACCGTGCGGCACCGTAACGCATTATCCGAGCGACGAAAAATCACGACGTATGACTCACGACGTGCTCGTCGCCGGCGAGACCCTGATCGACTTCCTGCCCGAGCGGCCCGGCCCGATCTCGAGCGTCGAGGGGTTCGACCGCCGGGCCGGCGGCGCCCCGGCCAACGTCGCCGTTGCGCTCGCCCGCCTCGAGCGGCCGCCGCTGTTCTGGACCCGCGTCGGCGACGACCCGTTCGGCCGCTACCTCGAGTCGGTCCTGACCGAGTACGGGCTTCCGGACCGGTTCGTCGAGCGCGACCCCGACGCGAAGACGACGCTGGCGTTTGTCACCCACGACGAGACCGGCGACCGCAGCTTCTCCTTCTACCGCGACGGCACCGCCGACACCCGCCTCGAGCCCGGCCGGGCCGACGACGTGACCCTCGCCGACCGCGAGTGGGTCCACGCCGGCGGCGTAACCCTCGCGAGCGGTCGGGCCCGCGAGGCGACGCTAGACCTGCTCGAGCGGGCCGCCGACGCGGGCTGTACCACCTCGTTCGATCCGAACTACCGGCCCGAGCTGTGGCCCGACGCGGACGCGTTCCGGACGGTCGCCCGGGACGCCCTCGAGCACGTCGACGTGCTGAAGGCGACCGGCGAGGAACTCGAGACGCTGGGATTCGGGGGCGACGGTGACGAGAGCGACCTGAAGGACCGCGCTCGAGCGGCGCTTTCTGCCGGGCCGGACGCGGTCTTCGCGACCCGCGGCGGCGAGGGGGCGATCGCCGTCGCGGCGAAAGACTCGCCGTGGGCGGGAACGGGCACGGGCGAGGGTGCGGCCGAACACCCGGGGTACGACGCCGACGTGGTCGACACCACGGGCGCCGGCGACGCCTTCGTCGCGGGGACGGTCGTCGGACTGCACGAGGGACGGGACCTCGAGGAGACGCTCGCGTTCGCCAACGCGGTCGGCGCGGCGGCGACGACGGCCGCGGGGGCGATGGCGGCGCTGCCGGACCGCGACGACGTCCGGGCGGTGCAGAAGTGACGAGCGAGCGGTTCAGTGAGGTCTATAGTCGGGTTCCGACACCGGGATCGACGTCGGAACCGGCACCGCTGCGGGCAGCAGGCACGAGTTGCTGGTAGACGCCGACGAGCACGGCTAGTCCGAAGACCGACGCGGCTCCCGTGACGCCAGCTATCGCGTACTCGCCGAACAGGGGAACGAACGCGCCGACGAACCCGATTACACCGCCGACGATACCGCCCAGAACAGTGACGAGGACCCCGAGACCGAACAGTTTCAGTCGATTCCCTGACGCGAGGCCCCAGCTTCGCTTGAACGATTCGAGAACGCCAGCATCCTCGAGAATGACGGCTGGCTGAGCGAAGACGAAGCTCACTCCGAGAAAGATCCCGGGGACGACGAAGAAGACGGTTCCGATCATGACCATCAGGAAGTAGATGACTAATACGACGAACGCCACCACGACGGTTCGCGCGAGCCGTCGGGTGTGGTCGGTCGTCGGGATCCTGTCGATGTTAGAATACAGCGCTCTGGTCGCGACGACGGAAAGGACCAGGCCGCCGAGCATCAGCAGGAGGATTCCCACGCCGCTGACCGTGATCGGTATATCGATCGCAAGCGGGTAGAGCTGGTCCAGCTGATCGGCCGAGAAGCTATCGGCGGCCAACTGGACGAACAGCGATTGAAAGGAGACCTGCGCTACGATCTGATAGAGAACGTAGATGCCGACGAGCACGGCACCGCCGCGGGTCGCGAGTCGATTGAGTCCGTAATTGAAGGCGGCGCTGATATCGAATGTCTCTGCCATGTTCTCCTCTCTACATTATACGCACAAATAATGTCTGTTTTCTACTACCTACAGCATGAAGTGAACGGCGTCTCGGATTACGGCTGCTAGCTCGAGCCGCGCTGATGGATCCGGGCGAACAGTTCGCCGATGCCGTCCCTACTCGTACGTGAAATACCGGACGTCGCAGTCGGGACAGACCAGCTTCTCCGGCGGCGTTTCGCCGATCGGCGTCACCTCGCCGCAGCAACTCGTCTGCGTAATCGTCAGCTCGCTCCCGCAGCGCGGACACGAGGCCAGCAGCGATCGCAGCGGCCGGCCGGCGGCGAGGCGGATCGCGCGGTCGTCGATCCGCGACTCGAGGGCGCGAGCCGCCCCGAGTTCGGCGACGGCGATCGGTCGCGTGAGCGACGCGACGCCACCAGTTACCTCGTCTCCCTCGAGCACGATCGTCTCGGTGCGTACCGTGTGGCTCGCGCGCGCCGCGACCGAGGGGACGGTGAGATCGTCGGCGACGGCGGCGAGTTCCTCGAGGTCGCGGTCACGGAGCCGGGCCATCTCGGCGCGCCAGTCCTCACGAAACGAGTCCGCGAGGGTGAGTTCGGGGGGCGTCTCGGAGTCGGTATCGGTCTCGCCGTCGGCGTCGTCCGCCGCCGGAACCGGGACGACGACGCCGGCCTCGAGCAGCGCCGTAACGATCTCGTCGCCGGTCGGCTGGATCGCTTCGCCGTCCGTCCCCTCCGCGAGTCCGGACGGCCGTTGTCCGGTCGCCGGATCGTCGGCGTGGCCGAACGGATCGCCCGGCATTCGTGCGGCGAGTCGCGGGCCGATCGCGGGCGTGTAGGGTACGGCGTAACCGCGGAGCCAGATCGCCGCGGCGCCGACCAGCACGGTGCCGGCGGCGACGACCGGTCGGTCGACGATCGCGAGGGCGACCGCGACGGCCGCCACGAGACCGACGTTGAGAGCGGTACACGGCAGGCATCTGTTCGCGCCGGTGTACTCCGGCCGGCGGAAGCGCTCGAGCGCGCGACCGATCATACCGCCGCGGTTTCGAGCCGAACGCCTTCAGTATGGCGCCGGAGACAGTCTTTTTTACACCCGGTGTGTTATCCGGCCTGAAATGAGTGTGAATCCCTCCCGCAGAGCGATCGGCGGTAGTCGGTCGTTTTGCTGGAGCAGTAACGAGGACGCGGCGATCGCTGGGCCGCAGCGCGGCGGCGCGCGCGGACGGGAACGGGGTGAGCGGTGATGGACGGCGGCGAACTGACGGCCACGCTCGAGGAGGCGGGGCTGTCGCCCTACCAGGCGGACGCCTTCGTAACGCTGCTCGAACTCGGTTCGGCGTCGGCGACCGACGTCGCGCAGGCCAGTTCGGTGCCGGATCCGCGGATCTACGACGTGCTGCGGGGCCTCGAGGAGAAGGGCTACGTCGAGACCTACGAGCAGGACAGCCTCCACGCTCGAGCGAACGATCCGGCGGACGTCCTCGCGGACCTCCGGGCCCGCGCCGACCGCCTCCAGACCGCGGCCGAAGAGATCGAGGACCGGTGGAGCCGCCCCGACCTCGAGGAGCACAGGGTGAGCATCGTCAAGCGCCTCGATACGGTGCTGGCGCGGGCCGACGAACTGATCCGCGCGGCCGACAATCAGGTGCAGGTCGGGCTGACGCCCGCACAGTTCGACGAGCTCGCGGACGCGCTCGAGACCGCGCGGGAGAACGGCGTCAACGTCAAGGTAAGTCTGTTTCCGGAGCTGGATTCCGAGCCGGAGCTACCGTCGACCGACGCGCTCGCTCGGACGTGCGCGGAGGCGCGGTACCGCACGCTCCCCGCGCCGTTCGTGGCGCTGATCGATCGATCGTGGACCTGTTTCGCCCCGCACGGCGACTCGACGAACCAGTACGGCGTCATCGTCAACGACCGCACCCTCGCGTACGTCGTCCACTGGTACTTCCTCTCCTGTCTCTGGGAGGTTCACGAGACGATCTACACCGACCGGCGCGAGGAGCCGCCGATCACGTACGTCGACCTCAGGCGGTGTCTCCGCGACGTCGAACCGCTCCTCGCTGACGGCGTCACGATCCGAACGACCGTTCGGGGCTACGACACGGACACCGGACGGGAAGTAACGCGAACGGGGACGATCACGGACGTCTCGTACATCGACGACCTGGACGACTCGAAAGCGAACGCAACGACGGAGTCGATCACGCTGTTACAGCTGTCGGGGAAGGCCTCGCTGACGATCGAGACGGACGACGGCGAGGTGACGGTCGGCGGTTGGGGCGCGATGCTCGAGGACATCGAGGCGATCGAGATTGTGATCACGGCCCTCGAGTGAGCGCCGCAGCCTGCGGTGTAGAACGGGTTCAAACCTCGATCGATATTCACCGGCACCGGCGCGCTGCAACGGCTGTTTTCTCCATCTATCCGACGAATTAGCGCGTTAACAACACCTGTTGTAACTCGTCCATTAAATATAAATATAGATGAGTATCATTGTTTTTTATATGAGTGAAAGACACTCACAGGGAGATCGAACCGATGCGAGCGTGTCGCGGCGGACGTTCGTGAAGGCGGCCGGGGCCGGCGGCGCCAGCGTCAGCCTGGCCGGGTGTATCTACGGTAGCGAGAGTTCGAGCGACGGGGCCGTCGTCTGGGGCTTCGACCCGAACGCCGCGGAGTCGGTCGGCGACGAAATCGTCGAACTCGTGCAGGAGAGCGGCGCCGACGGCGTCGACATCGAACTCCAGCCCGGCGACGAGGAGACGGGCGCCCGCCGGGAGTCGTACACGAACCTGCTCGAGGCCGGCGAGACCCAACCGGACCTGTTCCTGATGGACAACGGGTGGGTGAACGTCTTCATCCAGCGGGGCCACGTCGCGAACCTGAGCGAGGAACTCGACGAGAGCGAACTCTCGACGGTCGAGGACGAGTACTTCGAGCGGTTCACCGCGACGGCCCGCGATCCGGAGAACGATGATCTGTACGGCGTCCCGATGTTCCCGGACTACCCGACGATGCAGTACCGGAAGGACTACGCGCGAGAGGCCGGCTACGGCGAGAGCGACTTCGAGGAGTGGGCGACCGAACCGATGACCTGGTCGGAGTGGGCCGAGGTCACCCAGGAGATCGTCGAGGCTTCCGACGCCGAGTACGGCCTCGCGACGCAGTGGGACCAGTACGAGGGGACGGCCTGCTGTACGTGGAACGAGGTCATGTCCTCGTTCGGCGGCGCGTACTTCGGCGGCTTCGACAACCTGTTCGGCCCCGTCGGCGATCGACCGGTAACGATCGACGAACCGGAGTTCGTCGAGGGCCTGCGGATGATGCGGACCTTCGTCGCCGACGAGGCGGACGACCACACCCTCGAGGACGAGTATCCGCTGGGGCTCGCCACGTCGGATATCACCTCGTGGACGGAGGAAGACGCCCGCACGGCCATCCTCAACGGCGACGCGGCGATGCAGCGCAACTGGCCCTACGCCATCAACCTGAACGTCGCCGACGCCGACGACCCGCTTCCGGTCGAGGACTACGGCGCGATGCCGATCCCCTACGGCGTCCCCGAGGAGGAAGCCGCTCAGCCCGGTACCGGCGGCACGACCGCGGCTCTCGGCGGCTGGCACGTCGTGCTCAACCCCAACTCCGAACGCAAGGAAGAAGCCCTCGAGGTCATCCGCGCGACGATGACCGACGAGTTCAACCTCGGCATGTTCGACCTCTGGGGCTGGATCCCGCCGAAGCCGGCGCTGTTCGACGCCGACGAGGTTCAGGAGGCCGAGCCGATGGGCAACTACATGGACACCCTCCGCGTCGCCGGCGAGAACGCGATGCCGCGTCCGGTGACGCAAGTGTGGACGAACGAGTCGAGTCTCATCGCCGAGGAGGTCAACCTCGCGGTCGCCGGGGACAAGGCGCCCGATCAGGCGGCGGCCGACCTCCAGGACGGGATCGAAGAAATCGAAGAACAGGACTGACACAAGGATGAGCACCGAAGACAAGACGCCCGGTCCCGTCCGGGAGTCGAGGCGTTCGGGGCCGGCCGTCGCGATCACGCGCTGGATCGAGAATCTCGGCGAGACGGTGTTCGCCTACCTGCTGCTGTCGCCGATCATCGTGCTGTTGAGCGTGATCGCGCTGTATCCGCTCCTGCGGACGTTCGAGCTGTCGATGTACCAGAACGTGTTGACGGACGCGGAGTTCGTCGGCTTCGGGAACTACGTGGAACTGCTTACCGGCGAAGCCAACTCGCGGTTCCCCGGCTCGACGACGTTCCTGCCCGGCGTTAGCGTCGACGGAACGTTCCCGTTCGTCCACGTCGAGGGGCTGCTCCGGAGCGCGCTCGCGGTGACGATCGTCTTCACCGTCGTGAGCGTCTTCTTCGAGACGCTGATCGGGTTCGGTCAGGCGCTGGTCCTCGATCAGGACTTCCGCGGCCGGCGGTGGGTTCGCACCGCGATCATCATCCCGTGGGCGATCCCGATCGTCATCCAGGGGATGATGTTCTTCCTGATGTTCCATCCCACGGCCGGGTTCCTGACGGACCCGCTCGCGGACTGGGGGATCGTTCAGGCGAACAACACGCTGAACGATCCGGCCAGTTCCCTGCTGATCATCTCGGTCGCGGACATCTGGAAGACGTCGGCGTTCATGGCGCTGCTCATCCTGGCCGGCCTCCAGAGCATCGACCGGAGCCTCTACGACGTCGCGAAGGTCGCCGGGGCGAGCAGGTGGCAGCAGTTCAAGCTGATCACGTTCCCGCTCGTCCTGCCGACGCTCGGCATCGCCGTCCTGTTTCGAACCATCGCCGCGATGCGGATCTACGGCCTCATCGATTCGGTCTCGAACTGCTCGACCGTCCCGTCGCTGTCGTGCATGGTCGTCTCGACGTTCAACACCAATCGCGGCCTCGCGTCCGCGGTCGCGTTCGTGACGGCCGGCGTCATCGGTATCGCCGTGATGGGCGTGATATACCAGCAGTACAAGGAGGGATTCTGAAATGTCGAACGTACCAGAATCCGGACCCGCTCGCGAGCCCGCACAACCGTCGACCGACGACGAAGACCGCGGACCGCTCGAGCGCTGGACCCGCGGCGTCATCGAGGACTCGGAGAAGCGCAGCCGGCTGTACCGGGCGCTGTTCTACGTCGTGACGATCTTCTTCCTCGTCACGACGCTGTTCCCGTTCTACTGGCTGCTGGTGCTCGCGCTGACGCCGAACGGGTTGATCCAACAGGGCGACTGGGCCGTCTCCCTCCCCGCCGTCGGCGAGGTGCCGTTCCCGACGCCCCCGATCCACGACCTCAACCCCACCGCGTTCGTCGAGGTGTTCCGGCAGGTCCCGTTCCACCTCTACGTGTTCAACAGCTTCGTGCTCGCGTCGGCGACGACGATCATCGTCCTCGTCCTCGCGAGCCTCGCGGGGTACGTCTTCGGGCGCCTCGAGTTCCCCGGTCGCGGGCTGATGATGCTCGCCGTGCTGGCGATCTCGTACTTCCCGCCCGCGGCGTTTCTCATCCCGCTGTTCGACGCCTTCCTCGGGAACGCGGTGACGGTCCCGTTCCTGGGGATCGAGCTGTTCACGCCGCCGCGGCTGGTCAACACGCCGGGATCGATGATCATGCCCATGAGCGCGCTGTTCCTGCCGCTGGCGATCTTCATCCTCACCACGTTCTACTCGCAGATCCCGGACGGGCTCGAGGATGCGGCGCGCGTCGAAGGAACCACGCGGCTGGGCGCGCTGTTCCGCGTGATCATGCCGCTGTCGGCGCCCGGCGTCGCGACCGCCGCCGTGTTGACCTTCATCTCGGTCTACAACGAGTACTTCTTCAGCTCGATCATGGCGCTGCAGAACGAGCCCGACCAGTGGTCGCCGCTGGTCGGGGGCATCCTGAGTTACCAGACCCAGTACACGACGGACTTCAACCTGATGGCGGCCGCCAGCATCGTCGGCGTGTTGCCCATGCTGATCCTCGTCGTGTTCGCACAGGAGAAAATCGTCAGCGGACTCACCGACGGAGCACTCAAGGAGTGATCAACATATGGCACGCGTAACACTCGATAACGTCACGAAACGCTACGAAGACGTCGTCGCCGTCGACGACATGAACCTCGAGATCGAGGACGGCGAGTTCGTCACCTTCGTCGGCCCCTCTGGCTGCGGCAAGTCAACGACGATGGAGACGATCGCCGGCCTCACGAAACCGACCGAGGGATCGATCCACATCGGCGACGTCGACGTCACGAACCTCCCGCCGAAGGATCGGGGCGTCGCGATGGTCTTCCAGAACATCGCGCTGTTTCCCCACATGGACGTCTACGACAACATCTCGTTCGGCCTTCGGCTGCGCAAGTACGACACGGAGGAGATCGACCGGCGCGTCGACCGCGCCGCCGAGATCGTCCAGCTCGAGGGGATGTTGGATCGGATGCCCGACGAGTTATCGGGCGGGCAGCAACAGCGGGTCGCGATCGCACGGGCGATCGTGCGCGAACCCGCGGTCTTCCTGATGGACGAGCCGCTGGCGAACCTGGACGCGAAGCTCCGGGTGCACATGCGCACGGAGCTCCAGCGGCTCCACAAGCAACTGGATACGACGATCATCTACGTCACTCACGACCAGGCCGAGGCGATGACCATGTCCGACCGGATCGCGGTCATCAACAACGGCGAACTCCAGCAGATCGCCCCGCCGCTGACGTGTTACAACGAGCCGGCCAACCTGTTCGTGGCCGGCTTCATCGGCTCGCCGTCGATGAACCTCGTCGAGGGCGAACTGACCGCGAACGGATTGACGACCGACCACTTCGACGTCGCGCTCGATCCCGCCGGGCTCGAGGGCGTTTCCGTCGGCGAGACGGTGACGATGGGCGTCCGCCCGGAGGACATCTACCGGACCCGAACCGACGCGGCCGAATCGCTCGCGTCGGCCTCAACGCCGATCGACGCGACGACGGACGTCCTCGAGCCGATGGGCGACGAGATCTTCGTCTACCTCTCGCTCGACGGCGCCGGCGGCGCGACGATGACCGGCGACCGGGGCGCGAGCGGGGGCGACCAGTTGCTGATGAGCGTCGATCCGGACGCGGCGATCGACGAGGACGACGACGTCAGTGTCGTCCTCGACCGGTCGAAGATACACCTGTTCGACACTGCGACCGGCGAAGCGCTCGTTCACGGCCTCGAGGAACTGTCTGCGGGGCCCGCAACGAGTGCGGAGAGTCCGGAAACAGGCAACACGAGCAGTGCGGGCAGCGCAGGTGGTCAGCGTGAGTAGCCTCGTTCCGCTGGTCTACTACGGCGGCCTGCTCGTGTTGTTTTTCTTCTGGATCTACGGGATCGTCTCGTTCGCGTTGGATCTGAAGAACACGGTCATCCCGGGTCTGCGGACGTACTGGCACGGACGAAAACAACGAAAACAGCAAGAGAGCGACAATGAACGTTCGGAACGAGAGAAACAGCTGTACTGAACGATGGCAGCCGAAGGAGATGGAGACGAAACCGAACCCGAAGGCGAAGATGGAGGCGCAGAAACCCCGATGACGGCGACCGAGACCGACCCGAAGTCCGTTCGAACCGGCATCATCGGACTCGGGAACATCGGCCACCACCACGCCGAGCGGCTCGTCGAGCAGAGCGTCCCGCTCGTCGGCGGGATGGACGTCGACGCGGAGGCGCGCGAGCGGTTCGCGACCCACTACGACGTGGCGGTCTACGACGACCACCGCGACCTCTTCGACGCCGTCGACGCGGTCGTCATCACAACGCCCAACCGGTTCCACGAGGAGTACGCCGTCGACGCCTTCGAGCACGACCTGCACGTCCTCCTCGAGAAGCCGCTGGCCCACTCCCTCGAGAGCGCTCTGCGGATCGCCGACGCGGCCGCCGACTCCGAGGGCGTCTGCATGGTCGGCTTCAACAACCGGTTCTTGAACGCCGTCCGCCTCGTCCGAAACCGGATCGATCGCGGCGAGTTCGGCGAGGTGACACACGTCGAGGCCAACTACGTGCGCCGGCGCGGCGTCCCCGGTCGCGGCTCGTGGTTCACCCGGCGCGAAGTCTCGGGCGGCGGCGCGCTCATCGATCTGGGCGTCCACGCGATCGATCTCGCGATGCACCTGCTGGACTACCCCGCCGTCGAGGACGTCTCCGGAGTCGCCCGCTCCGAGTTCGGCGACCGCGACGACTACGCCTACCTCGAGATGTGGGGCGACGATCACGGCCCGGGCGCCTTCGACGTCGACGACTCCGCGAGCGCGTTCATCCGCTGTGACGGGGATCGAAGCGTCTCGCTCGAGGTGGCCTGGGCGACCAACCGTCCGCCGACCCACGAGTTCGTCGTCCGCGGCACCGAGGCCGCCGCGCGGTTCGACCTCCTGACGAACGAGCTAACGATCTACTCGGCGAGCGCGGACGGACCGGACCACATGCTCGACACGAGCATCGAAACCGAGGAGAACGATACCCACGCCGACGAACAGGCGGCGTTCTTCGAGGCGATCGCCGACGGCCGGCGCGTCGGCTCCACGGTCGAGGAAGGGCTGACCGTCCAGCGGATCGTCGACGCGATCTACCGCTCGAGCGAGCGCGGCGGCGCCGTCTCGCTCGGCGACGAGGCGCCGTAGCCCGGCCGACCTCTAGCCAGCCTGATCGACGGTTTCAACGGCTGCGGCGGGATCGGATCAGAAACGATCGGTTATTTCGAAACCGAGTTTCCAAAATAGTTTGGAGGAAGGTTTCTATCAATTTTCGTGGTGTGTCGTACATACAGTATGACGTCGGAACGGATGCAGCCAGCGATGGTGGATCGCGTCTACGACCTCCTGTCCGATCGACGGCGCCGGCACCTCCTCTATCTCCTGCTGGACGCTGATCGCCTGCCCGTCGACGAGATCGCACTCCGACTCGCCGCGTGGGAAGGCGAAACCCCGATGACCGCGGTCGATGACGACCGGCGGCGGCAAATCGCCACTGCGTTGCGCCACAATCATCTCCCGCGACTCGCCGACCACAACGTCATCGAGTACGACCCCGATCGGGAAACGGTCGCTCCCGGTCCCGACTTCGACACGGTCGAATCCTTCGTCCGCCGTACCTCCACGATCGAAATCGACACAAAACCGGCCGACGGCGCGAGCAGCACGTGGTCCAACGGACTCTCCGATTGATCGCGCAACCCGCCAGCTGTCGTCTCCGGTCCCCTTTCACTTCCTCCTCCGTTCCATCGCCCTCCCGGTCGTCGAATGCCAGTATGACAACCCACTTGAGGGTGTCCGCTGTCACTGTCGGGTACGAGATGTTCCACGAACAGCGACGGACCGTTCCCGACTCGCCCGATGAACTGCTGGCGGAGTACCGCAACGACCTCGCGGCCGCCGTCGAGGACTACGGCCCTGAGGCGGCCGCCAACGACACCGACGTCGACCGCGAGGCGATCGACCAACTGCTCGAGGGCGACTTGCCCGACCTCTCGCTCGAGGAGGCGGCCCAGTTGCAGGCGCTGGACGAGCGCGCGCCGGACGCAGCAACGATCGTCGACATTGGCTGTGAACACCTCCTGCTGGGAATGTCGACGGCGGTGTTGGACGTCGACGCGCTCGAGACCGAACTGGCGATCGAGATGGACGCCAAAGAGATCCAGCAGAAGATCGAACAGCGCGCGCCGATGACCTTCGGGGAGTACGTCCACATCCAGTACGCGATCGCGGATAACGCGCCCTGAGTGCGCCGCTCGAGTGCGGTCTTATTGTGATTCGGTTCGTCCAGAAATCCGACACCGCGACCGAACGGCCGGCCGTAATTCCCGCGAGCGGTGCCGTTATGTGCGTTCGTTCGCGAGTTCGAGTATGGAAATCGCAATTCTCGGCTGTGGCTATATCGGCCTCGAGTTGGGCCGTCAGCTGACGGCCCGGGGCCACGACGTCGTCGGCGTTCGCCGGTCCGACGCGGGCCTCGAGGCGATCGAGGACGCCGGTCTCGAGGCCGTCCGGGCCGACATCACTGACCGCGACGAACTCGAACGGGTACCCGACGTCGACGCGATCGTCTTCGCCGCGAGCAGCGGCGGCCGCGGCGCCGACGCGGCCCGAGAGGTCTACGTCGAGGGACTACGAACGGCGATCGAGACCTTCGGCGAGCGCGAAGATCCGCCCGAGCGATTGGTCTACACCTCCTCGACGGGCGTCTACGGCGACCACGACGGCGACTGGGTCGACGAGACGACGCCGATCGAGCCAACGACCTCCAAGACCGAGGTACTCGCGGAAGCCGAGCGGATCGCCCGCAAACTCCCGCCCGAGTACGGGTTCGACGGCACCGTCGCCCGTTACGCCGGGCTCTACGGCCCGGACCGGTACCGTCTCGAGCGCTACCTCGAGGGGCCGGTCACCGAGGGCTACCTGAACATGGTCCACCGGGACGACGCCGCCGGCGCGGTTCGATTCTTGCTCGCGGAGGATCTCGCCCGCGGCGAAGTCGTTCAGGTCGTCGACGACGAACCCGCACACAAGTGGGCGTTCGCCGACTGGCTCGCCGACCAGTGCGGCGTCGAGGAGCCGCCCAAGCGGACGAAAGACGAGCGACTCGAGAACGACGACCTCTCCGAGGCGGCGCGACGGCGGATCCTGACGAGCAAGCGCTGCTCGAACGACAAACTGCGCGACTTAGGCTACGAGTTCGCCTATCCGACCTACCGGGAGGGGTACCGCGACGCGATCGAAGCCTACTGCGACGACTAGCGGGACCGAGCGGCCGCGAAACCTGCTGACGCGAGCACCGTCCGCAAACGCGTCAAATCGGGGGAACCTTCATAGTCGTTCAATTTGAGTGTCCGGTATGGGCGATCCGGGCGCTGGAAGCACCGGTGCTGCCGTCGAGCCGATCGCGACCGTCTCGGTCGTCGACGAGGCGATCGAGATGGCGACCTCGCTCGAGCCGCTGGTGCTCTCGCTGCTGGTGCTCGCGCTCGTCGCGCTTGTCCTCGGCGGCTGGTGGTTGATCCGGTGGTTCCGCCGCCCGCCCGGCGCGCGCTTCCGACGCGTTCTCGAGGGGTACGAGGAGGTGTCGGTGCTGATGCACCCCAACCCGGACCCGGACGCGATGGCGTGTGCGATGGCCGTCGCGGCGATCGCGGACGCCGTCGGCACCGACGCGACCCTGCAGTACGCCGGCGAGATCCGCCACCAGGAGAACCGCGCGTTCCGGACCGTTCTCGATCTGGACCTCGAGAGCCTCGAGTCCAGTTCCGAACTCGCGACCGACGCCGTCGTGCTCGTCGACCACAACACGCCGCGGGGCTTTACCGGCGCGCAGACGGTCGAACCGATCGCCGTCGTCGACCACCATCCCGGCAACGGGACCGGAACGGAGTTTACGGACGTGCGGACCGAGTACGGCGCCGCGGCGACGATTTTCGTCGAATACCTACAGGATATCGGCGCGACGTCGCCCGACGAGGACGGCGGCGCGTTCGACCTCACGCCGGAACTCGCGACCGGGCTCCTCTACGGCGTGCAGGCCGACACGAACCACCTGACCAACGGCTGCTCGCAGGCCGAGTTCGACGCCTGCGCGTCGCTGTACGACGGGATCGACGAGGACCTCCTCGACCGGATCGCGAACCCGCAGGTCAGCGACGACGTGCTCCAGATCAAGGCGACGGCGATCACGGAGAAGCGCGTCGAGGGCTCGTTCGCGGTCTGCGACGTCGGCACGGTATCGAACACCGACGCGATCCCCCAGGCCGCGGACGAACTCATGCACCTCGAGGGAGTCACGGCGGTCGTCGTCTACGGGGAGAACGACGGCACCTTACACCTCTCCGGGCGCTCTCGAGACGACCGGGTCCACATGGGCGAGACCCTCCGGCACGCGGTCAGCGACATTCCGATGGCCAACGCCGGCGGCCACGCGCGGATGGGCGGCGGCCAGGTTTCGGTCGAGCACATGCGCGGCATCGGTCCCTCCGACGGAATCGACAGGGCGGAGTTCGAGGAGCGGCTCTTTTCGGCGATGGCCGGCGAGCGATAGCCCGTTGGTATTAGGCGACGTCGTGCTCGCGGATGAACGATCGGAGCGTCTCCGGCGTCGCCGTCTCTGCACTCGCGACGAAGGCGGCGGCACACGCGTTGCCGAGCACGAGCGCGGTTTCCAGCGGCCACTCGCGGGCGAGCGCGCAGGTCAGCCCGCCGGAGAACCGGTCGCCCGCGCCGGTCGACGTCCGCGGCGACTCGATCTCGAGCATCGACACCCCGGCTGTGCTCGAGCGCGTTGCGCCGACGGCCGCGTCCGATCCGTGGGAGACGACGGCCGACACCTCGAGCGCCGAGCGGAGGGAGTTGACGCGATCAGTGGTAATCTCGTCGGCCGACGATTCCGTCTCCGATCCGTCCTCGAGTGCCACGGCCGCCGCGGCTTCGAACTCCCTTGGATTGACGCTGAGGACGATTTCGACGCCCGAACCGCCCTCCAACTCCGACTCCGACGAATCCGCCCGCGAAAGCGCGTCGAAAAATCCCTCGAGCGCCGCCGGTTCGACCGTCTCGAGCGCGCCCGGATCGACGACGACCGGGAGCCGGCGATCGATCGCGGACGATCCGAGCCGCTCGAAGACCGCGGTGAGCCCGCGGACCGACACCCAGTTCGGACAGCACAGCGCGTCCGCCCCGACGAGTCGCCCCCAGTCGACGACCGAGAGCAGGTCCTCGAGACCCCACTCGTCGGCCGGACCGGGCTCCGCGAGCAGGAGTTCGTCCCCGTCGAACGAGAGCACGCGGATGTGCGCCGGGCAGCCCATCGACCGCGCGTCGAACGGCAGGCCCTCGAGCGCCGGATGATCGAGGTGGCCGACCAGCGTCACGTCCTCGCCGAGCGCGTGCGCCTGCACCGCGGCGTTGACCGCCTGCCCGCCCGGCCGAACGGCGAGCGGCTCGAGCGAGGCGGTCTCGAGTCCCGACTCCAACTGGCGGGCGAACGCGGCGGGCGACTCGAGGCGCTCGCCCTGTTCGCCGACGACATCGTACCAGTGGTCGACGCTGCCGTCTGGAAGAGCGACGATGGCTCGCGGATCGTCGGCGTCGCTACTGCTGCGGTGCTCGAGGCGAGTCCGCACGTCGTCGTAGCTCACGTCGGCTACTGCACCGGTCGATTACAAAAGGCTACACCCGGCAGCCGGCACTGCATTCTGCGCATATGATCCAGCAGTCGGTGCGACGACCGGGCGTCTCCGCTGACTGTCGATCGCGTTCGTCTTCGGCGACGCCGCGTCGTCGAGCGTTCCCGATCGTCAGAACGCGCTCGACGTCGCGCTGATCGGACCGCTACACCTCGCTAGCGAATCTCCTTCCACTCCGAGTCGCAGTCCGGACAGATCCGGACCGTTTTGATGGAATCCGGATCGTTCTCGGTCTTCAGCGGCTTCTCGCACTCGCCGCAGACGAGCCGATCGTAGGTGTCCTTGTCGAGTTCGCCATCGCGGAGTGCCTTCCGGACAGATTTCATGTTCCGTCTGTAGGAAGGTAGGGGAGAAAAAGACCGGGGCTTTATCGAACGCTGTATTATCAAGCAGGTTATTATACTGCGGCGCTCAACGAGTCGACCGCTCGAGTGCCGGCGCGTCTTCCTGACGGAGAACCGTCGCGTTCGATTCGCCGGAGTCGTGGCCGTTTTACCGGTCCGGTCGTACACTCAACCGATGGAGTACGTACAGGAGCGGATCGCGACGCTCCACGAGTTCGGCGACGCGGGGGCGCCGGGATCGGGAGCCAAGGCCGGGGCTGAAGCGGCGACGGCGGACGGCACGGGTACCACGGGCCGCGCGCTCGACGACGCCCTCGAGGCGGCCCTCCCCGAGACGGCCGTCATCGTCCCGATGACCGACCGCGAGCACGAGAACCCCGCCGCCGAGCGCGTCCTCTCGGAACTCGAGGCGCTCGAGCCCGCTCCCGCCGCCGTCTTCGCCCCCGTCCGAGCCGACGCCGACCGGATCGAGCCGTTCCGGCAGTGGCTCGAATCCTTCTCGCTGCCGATCCGCGTCCTGTGGTGCAACGCGCCCGCCGTCGACGAGCTGCTCGCCGACGCCGGCCTCGCGGGCGAGTTCGGCAAGGGCCGTGACGTCTGGCTCGCACTGGGCCCCGCTGCGGAGGCGGGCGAGTACGTTGTCGTCCACGACGCCGACGCGCGCAGCTACGAGGCCGACCACGTCCGGCGGCTGCTCGCGCCGCTGACGATGGACGCCGATTTCGAGTTCGCCAAGGGCTACTACGCCCGCATCGAGGACGACCGACTCTACGGCCGACTCTTCCGCCTGTTCTACGAACCCCTGCTACGTGCGCTCGCGGCCGAGAACGGCGCGCCGATCCTCGAGTATCTTCGCTCGTTCCGGTACGCGCTGGCCGGCGAGTTCGCCATGACCGCCGCGCTGGCCCGGCGACTCCGCGCGCCGCGTGCGTGGGGCCTCGAGGTGGGCACGCTCGGCGACGCCTTCGCCTACGCCGGCTTCGAGGGGACCGCGCAGGTCGACCTCGGCCGGCACGTCCACGACCACCGTGCGGTCGCCGGCGACGCCGGCCTCGAGGGGATGAGCCGCGAGGTCGCTGCCGAGTTGCTGCGCGTCCTCGAGGAGGGCGGCGTCGACCCCGACTACGGGACGCTGCCGGAGCGGTACCGCGCCGCCGGCGAGGAACTGGTCGAGCAGTACCGCGTCGACGCCGCGTTCAACGGCCTCGAGTACGATCCGGCCGGCGAGCGCGAGCAGATCGACCGCTACGCCGATTCGATCGCGCCGCCGGGGCCGGACCGCCGGCTGCCCCGGTGGACGGAAGCGCCGTTCGAACCGGCCGCGGTCGTCGACGCGGCGCGGCCGTGGGTCGACGCCGAGAGCGGTACCGACGTCGGGAGCGGTACCGAGACCGAGCGCGAATCCGAGGCCGAGCGACGGCTCGGCTCTCGCGCACAAGACTAATCCGGGGACCGCCCGTGTAGCCGCGTATGGACGCGACGGCCGACGAACTGGCTGGCGTGGTCGACCTCTTCGGCGGGTTGACCCGAGCGGAACTCGAGCGGGCGCTCTCGGAGGCCGCCTACCGCGCGGACGGCCAATCCGTCGACGAGGACGCGCTCGAGGCGGCGATCGAGGACGCGCTGGCGTCGTTCGCGCTCGTTCGGTACGCGCGACACGGAATCGAAGACGCCGACGAACCGCTGCTCGTCGCCGGCCCGACCGCCTTCCCGAGCGTTCCCGAACACGCCGAGGACGTCCCGCACATCCTCGACGTCGATCGGCGGCGACTGGATCGAGAGGCCCTCGGCGAGACGGCCCGCGAACAGTTTCGGGAGGCGCTCGAGGAGGCTTTACCAGACGATTCGAGTGGCGATGTGAGCGAGGAGCGCTTGCGCCGACTCCTCGACGTCAGTTACGACATAGAGGCGTGGGCGCCCGTGGAGCTCGACGAGGAACGCCGGCGACTGGAGGACGCGCTCGAGTGACGCGCATGCAACGGCGACTCGACCTCGAGCCGGTCGCGGCCCACGAGCCCCGAGACATCGACGACCAGCCCTACGACGCGGCCGTCCTCGCGCCGATCGTCGACCGCGACGGAGAGGACTACCTGCTGTTTACCAGGCGCGCCGACGACCTCGGCGAGCACCCGGGCCAGATGAGCTTCCCCGGCGGCGGCGCCGAGCCAATCGACGACTCGATCCTCGAGACCGCGCTTCGGGAAGCCGACGAAGAAATCGGTCTCACACCCGCGGAGGCGGACGTCGTCGGCCAACTCGACGACATCCGAACGGTCACGGAGTACGCCGTCACGCCGTTCGTTGCCCGCGTGCCGGATCGGGAGTACGAGCGCGACGGCCGCGAGGTCGCCGAAATCGTCCTTCTGCCGCTGTCGGGGCTGCTCGATCCGGCCAACTACGAGTACGAGCGGCGCGAGCACCCCTACTACGGCGACATCGTCATCCACTACTTCCGCGTCGACGGCTACACCGTCTGGGGCGCGACGGGCCGGATTCTGGTGCAGCTGCTCGAGTTGGCGACGGAGTTCGAGGCGCCCGAACGGATCGATCGGTCGCAGTGACGGCCGCCGAACGCCCGGCGTTCGCGGTGCGGCACAGCGCCGAGTCGAGGCAGCGTCTGAACGGAACGTCAGGCTTTTGCGCGCGCCGCGCGCAGCACACGTCCATGGTCGCACAGACGATGGATCGAGTTCCGCACCGCCGATACTGATACCGAGAGCAGTCGCGTCGTGCGAGGTGAGTCTCAATGCTAAGCCCGGGTACCAGCGCCGACGAGAGTAAGAGTACCGTCGCCCGCGCCGGACTGGATGCGATCGCACTCAAACCGGCCGAATGTGACGTCTCCGCCGCCGCGTCGATTCCCGCCGAGACCGTTGCGATCGACTACGAGGGCCGCGAGTACCTCCCGGACCCGGAGACGCTCGAGACCCTCGCGAGCGACGGCGACGCCGAGGTGCTGGTGACCACGCCCGTTCGGGCCGACGGCTTCGACCCGCTGGGCGACGACTCGCTGTCGCGGGCGTTGCCCGACGCCGTCGGCCGCGTCCTGGTTGCGGGCCACCCCGCGTACCTCACCGACGAGGAGTGCGAACGGGCCGTTGCACCCCGCCTCGGCGCCGCCCTCGAGGACGAGCCCGGCGCCTGGGTCGGCACCGAGAACGTCGAGCGGATCGCGATGGCGACGGGCGCAACCCAGTACGATCTGCTCACGCGGACGACCGAACGCGAACTCCGGGCGCTGCGGGCGGCCGGCTTCGCGGGCGACGTCGCGGTCTACGCGCCGACCGTACTCGCGGACGACGAGGACGCGATCCTCGACGCCGTCGGCGCGTACGTCGCACGCCGCCGGCCCGTCGCTGAAAAATTGCCCGACGACGCGCCGACCAACGCGAGCGCGAGCGGTCGCGCCCGCGACGTGCTGCTCGAGGCCGCGACCGACTACGCGCTGGTCGGCTCCGAAGCCGGCGTCCGCGAGCAAGCCGAGGCGCTGCGTGAGGCCGGCGCGACGACGATCGTCGGCTACCCGGCGCGGGGACTCGAGGCCTTCGCCGAGTAACGCTTCAGCTCGACCGCGGTTTGCTTCAACCGATATCGTCAGAGAGTATAAGTCGCTTCGACCGACAGGGGTAGCTATAGCTATGACTGGAGTCGACGAGGACGCGGCAGCGGCCGGCACCGCGGGCGACCCGCGGCGGCCGGGTGATGCCCGATGAGCGGCGACGAGACGTCCGGACCGGGCGTCGGACCCGCCGCGGACGACGATCCCGAACTCGCCGTCGGCGCCGACGCGTTCACCGAGCAGGGCGCGGGCCTCGAGGTCGCCGTGGTCGGCGCAGGCGCCATCGGCGCGACGGCGGCCTACGACCTCGCCCGCGAGGGCGCGGACGTGACGCTGTACGACCGCGGTCCGGTCGCCGGCGGCTCGAGCGGGCGCGCCGCGGGGATCTGCTACGACGCCTTCGCGGATCCGCTCGACGCCGAGATCGCGGGCGACGCGATCGAACGCTTCCGAGCGCTGTCGGGGGACGACACCTTCCCGTTCGTCGAGTGTCCCTACGTCTGGCTCGCCCGCGAGGGCGACGACGAGCGTGCGACTGCCATCCGCGAGCAGGTCGAACGGATGCAGGCGGAGGGCGTCGTCGCCCTCGAGATGGACGCCGACGCGCTGGCGGAGCGGTTCCCCGCGCTTCGAACGGACGACGTCGAGGTCGCCGCCATCGCGGGTGCGGCGGGCTACACCGATCCCGCCAAGTACACGGCCTGTCTCGCCGCCGCAGCCGACGGCGCCGGCGCGACGCTCGCGCCCGAAACGCCGGTCGAGGTGCGGACCGATCCGTCGCGAGTCGTGCTCGAGGACGGGACGGAGCGGGAGGTCGACGCCGTGCTCGTGGCGGCCGGTGCGCACACGAAGCGGGTGCTCGCGGACGCCGGCGTCCCGATCGCGATGAAGCCGTACCGGGTACAGGCGTTGGTCGCGACCGTCGACGGGAAGGGCGGCGGGAGCGGGGCCGGTGCGGCCGGACTCGAGGAGCCGACCTGCTACGACGCCACCGGCGGCTTCTACGTTCGGCCCCACCCCGACGGCATCCTCGCCGGCGACGGTACCGAGGAAGTCGAAGCCGATCCGGACGAGTACGAGCGCGACGCCGATCCCGACTTCCCCGCGGACCTGCTCGAGCGCGTCCGTCACCGGTTCCCCGACCGCGAGTTCGACGTCGATCGGTCGTGGGCCGGACTCTGTACGGCGACGCCCGATCGCGATCCGCTCGTGGGTCGACTCGAGGACGGACTCTACGTCGTGACGGGGTTCCAGGGCCACGGCTTCATGCGCGCGCCGGCGATCGGCGCGCGCATCGCGGAGGAAATACTCGGCGGCGACGGGATCGACGCCTTCGATCCGACGCGGTTCGACGGCGACGAAGAATTCGGGATTACCGAGGGGATGACGATCGACTGGGTGGACGAGCCGTAGTCGGACGGTCAGTCGTCGACGGTGACCTCTTCGGTTTCGGTGCCGGTTTCGGATCGGTCGGCGGCGGATTGACTGTCGGCGTGATCGGTGCTGATGGTATTGTCGTCAGCCTCGTCGGTCGCGTCGCCCGTCGAGTCGGCTTTCGGAATCTCGATCCGAACGGTTCCGCTCTCGGTCAGCGTCGCCGTCCCCGCGTCGGGGTTGACGAGCGCGTCCGCGGGCAGCTCGGCCTCGCCCTCGAGTTCCATTCCGCGGCCGGGGAACCGCATCTCGTACCCCTCGCGGAACTCGCGGAACCGTTCGATGTGGATTTTGACGCTGCCACTCAGGTATCGGACCTGAACGTCCTCGGGTTCGGCTCCGGGCGCGTCGAAGACGACGAGGTACGCCTCGTCGTTCTCGAGGACGTCGACGGGCAGCGAGCGGTGGCGCTGTACCTGACCGTTCGCGCGCCCGACCTGCCGGTAGAGCGCGTTACCGACCGATCGACCGAGGTCTTTGAGGGTCACTTCCCCTCACCCCCGGCGCGCGCGCTGCGCGCCGGCATCGAAGCGGAAGCGGGAACGGGAACGCGGCGGAAAACGTGGCAGTACGCGATAGGCATGTCCGGATATCACGGTACGTGAGCCACGTTCTTATTGGTTGTGATGCGAAAAAATAAACGTCTGACGAACGACTGACGCGAGGACCGACTGCCCTCAGAGTTCGACGACCTCTAGACAGTCCGTCCCGCCGCAAACGGGACAGGAAAGCTCCGACACGTCGAAATCGTCCGGCACGTCGTACGTGTAGTGGTTCTCGAACAGGTCGAGAAAGCAATCGTCGTCGGTGCACACGATCTCTTCCGTCGGTGGCATGTTCGATACTCCGCGTGCCGAACTAATCAACATTCGGCTCGAGGCGAAGCCGTGTGGCTCCTCGCGGCGACGTTGCCGGGGTCGGCACCCGCCCGTCGCCCCGCGCCCGTGTAGTCACCGTTTTACTACTCGAGGCGCTATCGCTCCCTATGACTGACCCCGAGACGCTGTCGGTGACGATCGTCGACGGCTACGTCGACGAACCCGCGCACTTCGGGGTGCCGCCGTACATCTCGACGTACCCGCGCTACGCGGCCGGCGCGCTCGTCGACGCGGGCGTCCCCCGCGAGCGAATTACGTACCACACGATCGACGGCCTGCGCGACGAGCCCGACCGCTGGCGCGACGTCGACGAGGCCGATCTGCTGATCTACCTGGGCGGGATGACCGTCCCCGGGAAGTACGTCGGCGGCACGCCGGCCGAACCCGACGAGGTGCGCAAGCTCGCCTGGACGGCGAGCGGCACGAGCCTGATGGGCGGCCCCGTCAAGTTCGGCGTCGGCGACGAGAACGCCGGTGCCACCGAAACCGAACGCCAGGATTTGGACTTCGACTTCGTCGCCAAGGGCGACGTCGAGGCGGCCGTCCACGACCTCGTCGAGAGCGGCCTCGAGGGCTTCAACAATCGGATGCGCGACGTTGACGAGGTCTCTCGGTGGGCCCAGGAGGGTGCCTTCATCGTCGAACAACACCCCAACCATCCGGACTATCTCATCGCCGAACTCGAGACCTCCCGCGGGTGCGCCTACCGCTGCTCGTTCTGTACGGAGCCGCTGTACGGCAACCCCTCGTTCCGGCCCCCGCCGACGGTCGTCGGCGAGGTCGACGCGCTCTCGGACTACGGCGTTCGGCACTTCCGGATCGGCCGACAGGCAGACATCCTCGCGTATGGCGGCGACGGCGAGGCGCCGAACCCCGACGCGCTCCGCCAACTCTACAGCGGCATCCGCGAGGTCGCGCCCGATCTCGAGACGCTCCACCTCGACAACATGAACCCCATCACGATCGTCGAGTGGCCCGAGAAGTCCCGCGAGGGGATCCGGATCATCGCCGAGCACAACACGCCCGGCGACACGGCCGCGTTCGGCCTCGAGTCGGCCGACCCGCTCGTTCAGGAGGAGAACAATCTCAACGTCAGCGCCGAGGAGTGCTTCGAGGCGGTCAAGATCGTTAACGAGGAAGCCGGCTGGCGACCCGGGGAGGAGCCCGCGGACGCGCCCACCTTCGGCGACGACGCGCCGCGCCGGCTCCCCAAACTCTTGCCCGGCATCAACCTCCTGCACGGGCTCAAGGGCGAGCGCGAGGAGACCTACGAGCGCAACATGGACTTCCTGCAGCGGGTCTACGACGAGGGCTACATGCTCCGCCGCGTAAATATTCGGCAAGTGATGGCCTTCGCCGGCACCGACATGAGCGATACCGGCGCCGAGATCGCCAAGGAGCACAAGAAGCTGTTCAAGCGCTACAAGCGGCGGGTCCGCGAGGAGATCGACAACCCGATGCTCCAGCGCGTCGCGCCGCCGGGAACCGTGTTGCCGAACGTCCACCTCGAGTACCACGAGGACGGCCGGACCTTCGGCCGCCAACTGGGAACGTACCCGCTGCTGGTCGGCATCCCGGGCGAGCGGGAACTCGGGCGGACGATCGACGTGGCCGTCGTCGACCACGGCTACCGCTCGGTGACCGGCGTCCCGTACCCGCTCGACCTCAACGACGCGTCGATGGACGAACTCACCGCGATCCCGGGCATCGGCGACCGGACCGCGGGCGACCTCGTCATCAACCGGCCCTACGAGTCCGTCGCGGACGCCGATGCGGACGCGAACGTGGGAACGGACCTCGATCTTTCGCGGTTCGCCACGGCGACGCAGGGCCGAAAACAGGAGCCCGTGAATTGAACGATCCCGGACCCGTCCCCGGATTTACTCGAGTCGAATCGTTCGTTCGGGCGGGAAGCGCCGGATTTTCTCGGTGATTCTGACCGTCGGTCGGTAGTTCTATTACGGAGGGGACGCAGAGACGGAAGTGAGGGTCTACCTGTGGAAATATCTGAAAAACTCCTGTGTCTGTTCAGTACGGACGTATCAGCAGAGGAGGATCGGTACGTCATCGAGGTACCGCGTCAGGAAGTTGAAACCGGCGACATCGATCCGGGCGAGGTCTACCGTGTCGCACTCATCTCGCGCGACGAGGCGGGCGAGGCCGACACCGAGACGTCGGCTCAGCCACAGAGTGCGCCGTCGGAACCGCAACCGCCAGTCGACGTGGGCGAAACGCGCTACGTCGAGATCGAAGACATCGGCAAACAGGGCGACGGGATCGCCCGCGTCGAGCGCGGCTACGTCATCATCGTCCCGGGCGCCGACGTCGGCGAGCGCGTCAAGATCGAAGTCACCGAGGTCAAATCGAATTTCGCCGTCGGCGAGATCATCGAGGAGACCTTCTAACAACGAACTTTTTACTCGGGTCCTCGCGCGCCGCAGGCGCGCTCGAACCCGACCAAAAAACGTCGCTGAAAAAGTCCGATCGCGCCTACAGGCGCCTCGAGGAAACGGCGCACAAAGCGCGCCGTACGCTCCCGTCCATTCCGTCTCCTCGCTCTCCCGTCGTCTCCGCCCGCAGCGTTAGCTACCGGTTCGGGATCGTCTCGCGGAACGTCTCCGGATCGTCGTGGAAGCAGTCACCGACGACGATCGCATCCGCACCGGCCGCGAGGATCTCGTCGGCCTTCGCCGCGCTGTCGATCCCCCCGCCGTAGAACAGCGCCGTGTCCTCGAGGTACCTCGCGGCGGCTTGGACGTCTTCGGGACCGCCGTACGTCCCGGAGTATTCGACGTAGAAGATCGGAAATCCGTAGAGTGATTCCGTCGCGAGCGCCGCGCCGGCGACCTGCTCAGGGGAGTACGCCGCTTCGACGCCGGCGCGATTCGCGGCGGCCGACGAGAGGTGCTGGATGACGTAGCCCTCACCGATCACTTTCTCCGTCAGATTCGCAACGGCGTCGATACCCTTCGATGCGACGAGATCGCCGATTAGCGGGACGCTCGAACCGAGAAGTTCGTCGGGTTTCTGGCCGACTTCGGCGAAGAGATCGACGTGTTTGCCGACGAAGTGCTCGCGGTCGCCGTTGTAGACGGCGGCGATCGAGAGGTAATCGACGGCGTCGATCGTCTCAGTCGAAACGTGATCCGATCGGTACGGCTCCTGAAAGATCGGAAGGTCGGGGAACGACGCGTCGATCGCCTCGATCGTCTCGAGCGTGTTCTCGGCGGTGACGCCGTCGGAGCCGCCGACGATCACGAGGTCGGTCCCCGTGAGCGGTTCGAGGTCCGAGGGGAGCGGCTTCGCCGGGTCAATCTTCGTCGCGTGGGTGGTATTATCCCACTCGATATCCATACGTTCGCTTCGGCGGGACGTGTCAACTGATTTTCGATAGATCGCGCGACGACAATACTGCCGAGCGAACGGAGTAGCGACGACCGGCTGCGATCGATCGAATTACCGAAAAACGGGTCAATCGAACGACAAGCAGAAACGGATGCACGCCCTATATTGAAAGTGTTATGGGCGAAACCGACCGCGACGGCACGTTAGTACTGGCAGAACGAACGGCGGGACTCGCGGCGGGCATCAGCGCCTTCGTCATGGTCTCGGTGGCCGTGTTTACCATCACCGGCTGGATGGGAATCCACAACTTCCTGATCGGAGCGACGATGAGCGCGCTCGCGTCGATTCACGCGGTTCGGATCAGCCAGGACAAGCCGATCATCGTCCTCGCCGGCCTGTTGGCGCTGCTCGGGATCTGGACGGCCGCGGCGCCGTTCGTCTTCGGCGTCAGCCGCCCGCTCGTGTTGCAGGTCAACGGCGCGGCCGGCATCCTCGTCGCGATCCTGTCTCTCGTCAGCGCGTACGGGATCTTGCAGACGTCGCGTTCCGAACGTACGACGACGTCAGCGGGCGCATAACCGATTTCCGTCGCCGCTCCGTGTTTCCGTACCGTACGAGCCCGTTCCGATAGCTGTCGGACTCGAGGCCGGCCGCCGAGCGCGAGCGAAACGAAGCGGTTAGCGACGGTCCGTCTCCGAACCCGCTCCCGCTTCCGTCTCGAGCGGCGTCCCGTCGATCCGCTTCGCGCCTTCCGAGTCGTGAACGACGACCTCGCCGGGGTCGGGATTGGCGGGTTCGTACTCGTCTCGAACCGCGATCGCTTCCTCGAGTTCGCGGACGGCTCGCTCTTTCAGCGTGCGGGCGAGAGCCGCGGCGTCTTCGCGGGAGATGTCCCGGCCGAGTCCCTCGCACTCGTGGGCGCGGACGACGCCTTCTTCGTCGACGGCTTCACCCATCGGCTGACTGGTCCCGGCCAAGGCGACGCTGAAGGGGTAGGTGCGACAGATCAGCGGCCTGTCCTCGTGGGCGACGCAGGCACCCGTGCCGTCGTCGTCCTCGGCGTAGAAGACGCAGTCGCCGCAGCCGTCGGTCTGGAGTGCCCACTCGAAGGTCTCGCCCTCGAGGCCGTCGTCGCCTTCCGAGAGGCCGTACGGCATCGGCCGCGCGACGTCGCGCCACTCGCGGTCGTCGGCCGGCGGAACCAGATCCGTTTTGCCGATCGTCGCCGCGGCGCCGGGCGAGTCGGCGTCGACGGCCGCGTCCTCGAGCCGGCGCACTTCGTCGGGGAAGACAGTGGCCGTGTGTTCGTCGTCGCCGTGGCCCGTACAGCAGGCGCCACAGCGGGTACACTCGAAGCCGATCGACTCGATCGCGTCCGCGAGGTCGTCGACCGACAGCTCCCGCGCCGCTTCGAGTTCGGCCTCGAGCGATTGCACGGGTCGATCGAGGTCCCGACGAAAGAAAAGTCAGTCGCTGTCCGCTCGGTTTCAGTCCAGCGCCGTACCCGGTTCAGACGAGCGCTCGCTCGCCGTCCCACTCGAGGCGGTCTTCGACGGCGAGTTTCTCGAGGTGCGCGACGACCGTCGCTTTTGCGAGGTCGCGGACCCCGGTCAGGTCCTTGTCGTACGCGGCGTCCAGGATCTGCTCGAGCGTCCCTGCACCGCCCGCGACCGCCTCGAGGATCCGCCGCTCGCGCTGCCGGCGGTGGTCGAGGAGGCGCTCGAGCGTCTCTCGCGGCGCGTCGATCGGCGGCCCGTGGCCCGGATACAGTCGCGGCGGATCGATCGCGCGCAGTCGACGAAGGGTCGTCAGGTACGCGCGCATGTCGCCCTCCGGCGCGGTCACGGCGACGCTGCCGTCGCGGACGGCGCAGTCGCCACAGCAGATCGGCCCGTCGCGGCCGGCCTCGAGGGCGACGTGGTCGGGCGCGTGACCGGGCGCGTCGAGGACGCGAATCCGCTCGTCGGCGCTTCCCGCTCGCTCGTCTCCGTCTTCCTCCCTCTCGAGTTCGATGATCGTCCCGGCCCGTAGCTCGCGATCGGGTTCGACGCCGGTTGCCGCTCGGAAGCGGTCCGTCCGGCCCGCTCTGGCCCAGACGGTCGCGTTCGTCTCGGCGGCGTAGGCCGCGACGGCGCCGACGTGGTCCGGATGGGCGTGCGTAACGACGACGTGTTCGATCCTCGCGTCGGCGACCAGTCGATCGAGTGCGTCCGATCTCTCGGCGGGGTCGACGAGCGCTGCCGGATCGCGGCCGAGGACGTACGCATTCGTCTCGCCGCCCGGCGCACTCGTTCCGGACGGCAACGATACGGAACAGCGACGGATCTCCATGCGTCGCAGTTACGGCGGGCAGAAAATGAAACTGCGTATCGGAGTCGAAACCGGTTTCGACCCCGACCCCCGTGTCACCCCTCGAGACACGAGCAGTTGTATCCGCGTCCGCGTTCGGGAAGCTAGTGTTTCAGGTAGTACACTTGCTTGCGGGCGTCGCGGAAACTGTAGCGGGAACCGACGAGGTCGACGTCCTCGAGCCGATTGAGGGCGTAGCGGACGGTGCGATCGGGAAGCAGCGATTCCTCGGCGAGCTGGCCCTGTGAGAGCGGTGAATCGGTCTCGAGGACTTTCGCGACGAGCTTCGCGCTCGGCGGCAGGTCGCGAAGGCGGTCGCGGTATTCCTCCTCCGACAGCGTCTCCTCGGCAGCGACGTCGCGGTCCTCTGCGGTACTCATGCTCATACCACACTCGGCGGCCCGATAGCTGGTAAAGCTTCCCTATATGTGGATACGAATACTGTAGTTTGTATAAGGGATATTAATGTGATCAGTGAGCACTATCATCGAACCGCACGTATTACGATCGCGTCGTGCTACCGAGGTGCCGATCGACGGATCAGATGCCGGACCTGTCTCGATAAAGTCCAGTATCGTTTTATCCTCCGGCTACTGTAGTTGCGCCCAGTGTGAAAGGACAGGAGTGGTACCAAGCCGACGACGTCGCCGAGGAGTACGACGATAAGCGCTTCTCCAAGGGCGGACAGCTGATCGACCGCCGCGAGAAGCAGGCGGTCCTCGAGGCGATCATGCCGGTCGAGGATCGATCGATCCTCGAAATCGCCTGTGGTACCGGGCGATTTACGGTGATGCTGGCCGAGCAGGGCGCCGACGTCGTCGGACTCGACATTTCGGCGGCGATGTTACAGCAGGGGCGGACGAAAGCCCGGAACGCAGACCTCGCGGGAACCCTCGAGTTCCTGCGCGGCGACGCCGGACGGCTGCCGTTCCCCGACGATCACTTCGATACGGTCATCGCGATGCGCTTTTTCCATCTCGCGGACGATCCCGAGGCGTTCCTCCGGGAGATGCGCCGGGTCTCGCGCGACCAGATCGTCTTCGATACGTTCAACCGCTTCAGCGCCCGCAGCATCTACAACTGGGCGCTGCCGATGGGGTCGCGTCTCTACTCGAAGAGCGAGGTCAGCGAGTTGCTCGCGAAGACGAACCTGACGCTAGTGGACGTGGAGGACGACTTCCTCGCTCCGTACGGCCTCTACCGGGCGATCCCGAACGCGCTCGCGTCGCCGATCCGAGCGATCGACGAGGCGATCGGCGGCCATCCGGTTACGGATCACTTCGCGTCGGTCTCGTACTGGAATACGAAGCTTCGCTGAGGGGCGGGCCGGTTGTCGGTTCGTCCGGTTCAGCTGCCGATTCGTGCTGCTCGGGCAACCGTCCGAGCCGCTGCTCGGTCGCTCGAGACCGCCATTCGACGGGTCGACGTCGAGGGCGACGAGACCGTGTCTCAGGATCGCCGTCGAACCCATCCTATTTTTACGCTCGAGCGGGTCTACTGTGATATATGCAGCTCTCGGTAGTCGTCTCGACGCTGAACGACCGAGAGCAGTTACTCTCGTGTCTCGACGCGCTCCGCGAGCGAACGCCGCCCTCGACGGAGGTGATCGTCGTCAACGGCCCCTCCTCGGACGGCACCACCGGGGTCGTCCGCGAACGAACCGACATCGACGTCCTCGTCGAAATTTCCGAGCGGAACCAGAACGTCTCCCGGAACGCGGGGCTCGAGGCTGCGACCGGCGACGTCGTCGCGTTTCTCGACGGCGAGTACACGATCGAACAGGGGTGGTACGGCGCTATCGAACGGCACCTCGGGGACGCCGATGCCGACGAGAATCCCACCGTCGACGTCGTCACCGGCCCCGTTACCGGCGAAGCGCGGTTCGACGACGTCGACGATCCGCGGGAATCGCGAACGGTCGCCGGCCGCGACGTTACCCTCTTCGACGGCGACAACGTCGCGTTCGACCGCACCGTCCTCGAGGCGTTAGACGGGTTCGACGAGTACCTCGAGACGGGCGGCGCACGGGACTGCGCCCACCGGGTCGCGGCGCTGGGGTTCGAGGTCGACTGGGCGATGGAGATGGCCGTCCGTCGGGACGTCGGCACCGACGGGGGAACCGCCGAACGCGACTGGGGAGCGGCCTACCGATCGCTGGCCTACCGACTCGCGAAGAACTACGGGTTGCGGCCGACGGTGCTCGCGCGAACGGCCGGCAGTGCGCTCCGAGACGGCGTCACGAGCGTCCGGGGCATCCTCTCCGGCGATGCGACGCCGACGGGCTGGCTCTCGAACGGGATCGACGTGGTCACGAACGTCGGCGGCGGGCTCCGGGACGGCGTTCGCGCGCGCTACACCGACCGGTCGACGCGGCGGAATCCGAACGGCGTCTCGGTTCGCCACGATCGGGCGGTTCGCGTGTACGATCGGCGCGAAGGCGACTCATCGTAGCTCGGCCGGTTCGTTCTCATTCCGCTCTCTAGGCACGCTCGAGTCGCGACTGCAACGTCGGCTATTCGGCCGTCCACGCGGCGTACACGTACAGGCCGACGCCGGCGAACACGACCAGCGACGAGAGGCTGTCCAGCGCCGCCGACTGCGAAAACAGGTAGGCGAACTGGAGCACCCCGCCGACCGCGAGACAGACCGCAGCGGCGAGTACCGTCGACGACCGTCGTCCCCACCGGAGATAGAGGATCGCCCCGAGGCCGAGGGCGATCGCGCCGAAGACGAACGCCGCGGCGTACGTCGCGAGCGGTTCGTTCGCGATCGTCCCGTAGGCTACCAGCGCGAAGTAAAGCGCCACCGCGAGAAAGACCGCGCGACTGATCGTCGCCGACTCGCCGCCGAGATCGGTTCCGTCCATTCCTGCTCGAAACCGTCGGCCCCAGTCCCCTTAGCCCTTGACGTTCGCTCAGCGTTCGAGCCCGCCCGTCCACTCGAGGTCGATCCCCTCGTGGACGGCGAACTCGAGGGCGTTGATGAGGTAGTGGGCGACGACGACGACGAGGAAGCTGCCGGTGACGATGAAGACCGCCGCGAGGACGAACCCGAGCAGTCCGGTGACGACGACGCCGACCGAGCCCTGCATGCCGTGGCCGACCGCGAACGCGAGCGACGAGACGACCGCCAGCACCCACGGCGAGACGCCGAAGCCGGTCGAGACGGCACCGATCAGCGCCGCGCGAAAGAGCAGTTCCTCGAAGCCGGCGATGATCGGCAGGACGCCGAACAGGAGGACCGCCCAGCCGGCGAGCGAATCGGGCGCCAGCAGCTCACGTAACTCCTCGTCGTGGTCGAAGCCGAGCCGGGTCGCGGCCGCCGCGCCGAGTTCGTTCCCGACGTAGAGGACGAGCCCCGCCCCCGTCCCGAGCAGCAGCCCCTGACGGAGGTACGCGACGGAGAACTCGATCCCCAACGCGTCGGGCGGAACGCCCGTGTAGATCACCGCGCCGAGCAAGACGAGCGCGAACAGCCCCTGGGACAGCGCGACGTTCGCGAGCAGCATGCCGGTCGAGAGGTTGCCCGGATCGATCGCGTCGCCGGGACCGTGGCTGTGGCCGTGTCTCCGACCGTACGCCGAGCCGTTCTCGAGGCCGGCCTGCTGGCCGCCGTTCGGGCGCTCGTCGGCGCTCAGGCGTTCGTCGGACGGCCTCGAGGGATCGCCGGCTCGAGACGCCGCGTCGGTGTCGTCGGCATCGCTCTCGAACGCGTCGGCGTCGGGCAAGAGACCGGGATCGGGCTCGTCAGCGTCGGTCGCGGCGTCGAGACTGCCGGTATCGTCACCGGTGTCGCGTGGGTCTCGGTCAGCCGCAGGACCGTCGCTGGAACTGATTGCGTCGGCTCCGAAACCGTCGGCACCGTCGCGATCGCTCTCGGGCTCGGTATCGGAATCGGCCTCGGACTCGGAAAACGTCGACTGCGTCAGGTGGGATAAAACGAGCAGCAAAACGAGGACGACGCCCGTGATACCGGTGAACGCCGCCCAGTCAGCCATCGCTATCGTTATGGCGTCGGGTTACTGCGGACTCGGGTTCGACCCGCTCGCGGAGCCGACCGTCCCCTGGTTCTGTTCGAACGCGTTGGTGGTGATCGACTTGAGGCGATCGACCAGCGAGTCCTTCTTCGGTTCGCCCATCAGCGCGACGTCTAACACTTCGCTGATGTTCGCACACGGGATGATTTCGATCATCTCCTCGTACTCGTCTTCGATCATCACGTCCTGCTCGTTGGCCTTCGGGATGATGACCTTCGAGCAGCCGGCTTTCGCGGCCGCCTCGATCTTGTGGGTCACCCCGCCGACCGGGAGCACGTCGCCCCGGACCGAGAGCGAGCCGGTCATCGCGACCGACTGGTCGACCGGGATGTCCTCGAGGGCGGAGATGACGGCCGTCGCCACCGTGATGGAGGCGGAGTCGCCGTCGACGCCCTGCTGGCCGGCCTGGACGAACTGGATGTGGATGTCCTTCTCCGACAGGTCGACGTCGGAGAACTTCTTGATGATCGCGGAGACGTTCTGGACCGATTCCTCGGCCATCTCCTGCAGTTTGCCGGTGGCGATCACCTGCCCGCCGCCCTGCGCGGGCGCGATCTCGGCCATCACGGGGAGCATGATCCCGGAGTCTTCTCCCATGACGGCGAGGCCGTTGACGCGGCCTTCGACGCCGCCTTCGTTGACCTGCAGCTCGTAGTCCTTGCGGCGCTCGATGTAGTCGTCGGCGAGCTGTTGCTCGATCGAGCGCGAGCGGTCCTTGGCCTGCAGCACGTCGTCGCGGGTAGTGTACTCGCGGTCCTCGGCGCGGGCGATGTCGCCGGCGACGCGGACCAGCCCGCCGAGGCTACGGAAGTGCAGCGTGAGGTGGTTCTTCCGACCCGAGCGGCGCTTGGCCTCGAGGATGATCTCCTCGACGGCCTCGTCGGTGAAGTGGGGCAGGCGGCCGTCGCGTTCGACCTCCTGGGCGACGAACCGGGCGTACTTGCGCCGCATCTCGGGGGTGTCCTCGATGGTATCCTCCATGTAGACCTCGTACCCGTACCCCTTGATACGGTTCCGCAGCGCCGGGTGCATGTTCTCCATGGCGTCGAGGTTCCCGGCCGCGATCATGACGAAGTCGCAGGGGACGGGCTCGGTCTGGACCATCGCGCCCGAGGAGCGCTCGGACTGGCCCGTGATCGAGAACTCGCCCTCCTGGATCGCCGTCATCAGCTTCTGCTGGGTCCGGATGTCGAGCGTGTTGATCTCGTCGACGAACAGCACGCCCTTGTTGGCCTTGTGGATGGAGCCCGGTTCCACGCGGTCGTGGCTCGGGGTCTCCATGCCGCCGGACTGGAAGGGGTCGTGGCGGACGTCGCCCAGCAGCGCGCCGGCGTGGGCGCCGGTCGCGTCCTCGAAGGGCGCGGTGCGCTTGTCGCCGTTGTCGACGATCATGTTCGGCACCATCGCGTCCGTGCCGCGGGAGGTGTAGCGGAAGATCAGCCAGATGATACCCGCCGCGAGGATGCCAAGCAGAATGTTGGCGGCGAGGATCGCGTACCCGATGACGATCGCGATGATGATCCACATCAGGATCGACCGCATCTGGTTGCGCTTCCGGGCCTCTTCCTTGTGAGCGTCGATGATCTGCTCGCCCTTCCCCGCGGGAACGGTCCGAACCTTCGGCTCGTTCCCGTCGTCGGGGTTGTGGTAGACCAGCACGTCCTGCAGGTCTTCCTGGGGCAGCAGCTGGCTCATCGCCTTCGCCAGCATCGACTTCCCCGTCCCCGGGGAGCCGATCATCATGACGTGGCGGCGCTGCTTGGCCGCCTTGATGATAATATCTCGTGCCTCGTCCTGGCCGATGACCTGATCGACGAGTCGGTCCGGCACTTCGATGTCGTCTGTCGAGTCGATCTGGAGACCGCCGAGGAGATGGTCCTCGGCGTTCTCCTCGTCGATCTCGACGCCGGGGTCGACGTCGACCTCGCTGCCGAGGTCGTTGACGGTCTCGACGCCGTCGTCCGTCTCGGGTGCGGATTCGTCGACCTCCGTCGCCGGGTTCACCCCGTCGACCGGGTCGTCGGCGGTCTCGGTGTCGTCGACGTCACCACGCCGACCATCCTCCTCGAGCGACGGTCGGGCTCCCTGACGCTCCGTTTGCTCCTGCTCTCGCTCCTGCGAGCGGGTGTCCTGCTCGCTCTCCTCGGAGGCAGATGGAGCGTCTTCGGGAGGGTCGTCAACGTTCGTATCGTTACTCATAGAACTCTGTTCGGTACCTGTTTCGAAGGGATTGCGACTGATATACTTTCTCCATGCGGAGGATGGTGACAGTGGTGGAAAACGGAGCGTACAGGCGTCCACGGTCGCGTTTAGCAACATCGGTTTCGGTGCGAACTTTATACGATTAGGGTGCCCCACTAAATGTCAACTGGCGGTCGTTCGAGAATCGTTCCCGTCCGCGACTCGCCACGCTTAAGCGCCGGGGCGGAGCAGTTCTCGGCAATGACCCGCGGGTTCTACATCGGACGCTTCCAGCCGTTCCACAACGGCCACCTGAGCATGGTCGAACAGATCGCCGACGAGGTGGACGAACTCGTCCTCGGCATCGGAAGCGCCGACGACTCCCACTCCGTCCGGAATCCGTTCACCGCCGGCGAGCGGATCATGATGATCACGAAGTCGCTCGTCGACTACGACCTCGTGACCTACGCCGTCCCGATCGAGGACCTCGACCGCAACTCGGTGTGGGTGAGCCACGTCCAGAGCATGAGCCCCGACTTCGACGTCGCCTACTCGAACAACCCGCTCGTCATCCAGCTGTTCCGGGAGGCCGGCATCGAGATCCGCCAGTCGCCGATGTTCAACCGCGAGGTGCTCGAGGGCAGCGAGGTCCGCCAGCGGATGATCGACGACGGGGACTGGGAGTCGCTCGTCCCCGAGGCTGTCGTCGGCGTCGTCGAGGAGATCGACGGGATCGAGCGGATACAGATGGTCAGTAAGACGGACTCGAACGGCAACTGACGTTCCGACCGCGCTCGCGTCCCCAGGGGTCCTCCGGCGGGCCGGCCGAGTCCAATCCCGTTCTCGCCCTCATTTTTCCCGTCGGTTCCGGCGACTCGAGAGCAAACGCGCCGACTTTCAGTCCCGGTGCCGTACGACCGCACATGATCACGATCGCGTCGGACTTCGGAACCCCGTACCCGGCGGCGATGAAGGGCGTAATCCTCCAGCGGACCGACACGCGACTGGTCGATATCGCCCACGACTTCCCCCGACAGGACGTCCGGGCCGCCGCCTTCTGGCTCCGGGAGGTGCTGCCCTACTACCCGCCGGCGACGCACCTTGTGGTCGTCGACCCCGGCGTCGGTACCGACCGCGACGCAATCGTACTCCGCGCCGGCGACCACGCGCTCGTCGGCCCCGACAACGGCGTCCTGCGACCGGTTGCGAGAGAACTCGCGGGCGACGGCCCGCTCGAGGCCTACGTCATCGACGACACCGAAATCGGGCCGATCGAACCGACGACCGGGACGCCGGCACCGTCGGTGCCGTCGGCGATCGGCAGCAGTTCGGGCGAGAGTGACGGCACCGGCGCCGGCGAGGGACCCGCGAGCAACACCTTCCACGGCCGGGATGTGTTCGCGCCCGCGGCGGCCGACGTCCGCGGGACGGACCGCGAGAACCTCGAGGCGCTCGAGTACCTCTCGCCCACCTCGACCGAGGATCTCGTCGACCTCGAGTTGCCCGACGCGACGGTTGCGGACGACCGCGCAGAAGGCGAGGTGCTCGTCGTCGACGGCTTCGGGAACGTCATCACGAACGTCCCCGGCGAATTCCTCGAGGGTCGCGACAGAATTAACGCGAACGGCGAGTCGATCCCCGTCGGCGACACGTTCGCTGCGGTTCCCGAAGGGGAGCGACTCGCGACCGTCGGTAGCCACGGCTACGTCGAACTCGACGTCAATCGGGGTCGCGGGGACGACGCGTTCGGCCTCGAGCCCGGCGATCGAGTCGTGCTCGAGGGGCTCGAGTAAGCGCCGCCGTCCGACAGTGACGCCGACCGCGATCAGCGGGAATAGCCGGTCTGCTACGGTTCCGACTCCCGGTCGGACACCGGCCCCGGTGCGGCGTCGGGATCGGGGTCGATCACGATCTCGCCGTCGGCGTGGATCGTCACGCCGCACTGCGAGAAGGTAAACGACACCGTGCCGTCCCCGACTCGCGGTTCGTCCGCGCGCCAATTGGCGAACAGCGAGTTCAGCGAATCCGGATCGACGCACTCCGAGAGGGGTTCGAGGTCGTCCGGTTCGACGCCGAGTACCGACGACACCGTCAGCAACAGCGCCGTGCTCACCGGTTCGTAGGCGTCGGCGTCGCACCGCGTGTGGTACGTGCCGCGGTCGGGGTCGTAGTAGACCGTCCGTTCGGCGGTGTCGCCGACCGGCGTCGGTCGATCCGGCGGAGTTGTTCCGGACATAGTCGGAGCTATCGCATGTCAATACTTAACACTGATGGCCGTTTGATAGGTTCGGAGCTGTCGACGAGTGGTGCGGCCGCGAAGAAAACGAGCGAAAAACGGGTAACAGCGACGTTACTCGGCGGCGATGACGTCGTCGATGCGAGCGATCATCGTCGCGGCCTCGGTGGCGCTCTCGACGGCCTCGCGCTTGACGTCGGCGGGGTCGACGACGCCGTGTTCGAACGGATCGTCGATCGAGACGTCCTCGCCGCTGGTGATCAGGCCGGCGCGACCCTCGGACTCGTGGGCGGCGCGGAGGTCCACGAGCGCGTCGATCGGGTCCTGACCGGTGTTGGCGGCCAGCGTGCGCGGGACGACGTCCAGCGCGTCCGCGAAGGCGTTGACGGCGAGCTGCTTGCGGCCCTCAACGGCGGCGGCCTCCTCGCGGATCTTATCCGCGATGGCGATCTCGGTCGCGCCGGCGCCGGGGACGACCTCGCCCGAGTCGAGCGCGGTCGCGACGACGTCGAGCGCGTCGCCGATCGCGCGCTCGAGCTCGTCGACGACGTGCTCGGTGCCGCCGCGGACGAAGACGGTGACCGACTCGGCGGCCGCGCCGCCCTCGACGAACGCGAGTTCGTCGTCGCCGAAGGAGTCGGTGCGGATGCGCTCGGCCTCGCCGAAGTCGGCTTCTTCGAGGTCCTCGAGGGCGCCGACGCGGGTGGCGCCGGTCGCGGAGACGATCTGCTTGGCGTCGCTGTCGCCGAGGTCGTCGAAGACGAGGACGCCCTCCTTGGCGAGCGCGTTGGCCACGCGGTCGGCGACGTCGTCGGTCGTGAAGACGACGTCGGCGCCGCTGTCGACGACGGTCTCGGCGTAGCCCTGGAGTTCGCTCTCCTCGGCGTCGATGGCGGCGTTGAGCTGGTCGATCGAGTCGATGGCGTACTCGGCGTCGACCTCGCCGGTGCGGACGTCGAGTTCGACGTCGAGCACGGCGATCGAGGCGTCCTCGACCTCGGTCGGCATGGCGTCGTGGGCGGGCTCCTCGTCGACGACGATGCCGGGGATCAGTTCGGTCGCGTTCGAGGACGCGCCGAGCTGGGTGTGGACGTTGATGTTATCGCGCTGGACGCCCGCGTCGGTGTCGACGTGGCGGACGGCCTCGACGACCGTCTCGGCCAGCGAGCGGGCGGTCAGGCCGCCGGTCCCCTTACCGGTCATGCTGGACTCGGCGACCTGCTTGAGAATCTCGTCGTCGACGTCGGCCTCCTGTACCTGTTCGTCGATGGCCTCGAGGGCGATTTCGGCGGCCTCGTGGTAGCCCTCGACGATGGTGGTCGCATGGACGTCCTGCTCGATCAAGTCCTCGGCTTCGCCGAGCAGGTTGCCAGCGATCACGGCTGCGGTCGTCGTACCGTCGCCGACTTCCTCCTCCTGGGACTCGGCGACCTCGACGATCATCTGGGCCGCGGGGTGCTCGATGTCCATCTCCTCGAGGATGGTCGCGCCGTCGTTGGTGATGACGACGTCCCCGCCGGAGTCGACGAGCATCTTGTCCATCCCGCGCGGGCCCAGGGTCGTCCGGACCGACTCGGCGACCGCCTTGCCGGCCATAATGTTGGACGACTGGGCGTCGCGGCCCTGCGTTCGCTGGCTATCCTCGCTCATGATAAACATAGGCTGTCCGCCCATGCGTCGCTGTTGTGCCATAGTTGAATCCTCACTACCTATGTCACCAGCACTTCTATATAAAAGTTTCCCTACCGTCACCGCTCCGTCTGGCGATTGCGGTGGGAACCGTCGCCACACCACTGCACGGCGGCGAAGCCGGTAGCAAAATATGGGTCGCTTCCGAAGAGCCCGGTGGGAATGCTGGAGTTGGAACACGGGTTTCGGGTCGTCGACGTCTACGCCCGGCTCGAGCCGGACGACGGGGATAGGGATGGGACCCCGCGCGGCTACGCGATCACGCCCGATCGACTCGAACGGGAGATGCACCAGGCGGGAATCACCAGATCGATCGTCTTTCCACCCGCGGCGGCGGAGACGAGCTATCTGGCGCCGAACAACGGCGTCGCGCGCCGCAGCGTCGACCGGCCGTTCGTCGCGTTCGCCCGAATCAACGGGACGCGACGACCGGAGGGGAGTCCGACCGGTCGGCTTCGGAACGCGGTCAGCCGGCGCAAGGAGTACCACACGACGCCCGGCGACGTCGAGAAGTACGCCTACGACGACCGGTTCCACGGCTTCGTCTTCGATCCGACGGTCGACGACTACCCCGACGAGGACGTGCTCGACGTTCTCGAGGACGTCGGCCTCCCCCTGCTGGTCCGGGCCGGCGTCGACGCCCCGCCCGCGGAACTCGCCGAGATGCTGCTCGGGCGGTCGTTCCCGGTCGTCGTCGCCCACTTCGGCGGCCACCCGCTCGACCGGTCGCTGATGCACGAGATGATCGACCTGCTGGACGAGTACGACGACTGCTACCTCGAGACGAGCTTCGTCCGCTACCGCGATTTGCTCGAGCGGGCCGTCCTCGAACACCCGGACCGCGTGTTCTTCGGCAGCGGTGCGCCGGCCTGCCACCCGAACGTGGCAGTCATGGAGATCCTGACGCTGGACGTCTCCGAGGACATGCTGCGGCGCGTGTTCTCGAAGAACGCCTGCCGCGTGATCGACGCGCTCGAGCCCGACGCAGCGCTGCGGATGTGAGCCGGCTCGAGTGATTGCGTGGACACGTTATTGCTCGGACTCGGTTTGGGTCCGCTGTCCAATCGCTACGAGAAGGGCCCGATCGAGCGGTCGTATTCGACGACGACGTACCCCTGCGCTTCGTACGCCATCTGCTGGTAGCGAGCGGTAGCGATCGTCTGTGGCAGCCGGTTGAGCGGGAACCGACGATCCGACTCGACTTCGACCGTCGCGTGCGTCGCGTCGTCCCGTTCCTCGAGCGCGACCGAATACGTTCCCCACGGACGGTCGGCTTCCCTGACCTCGATCTCGAGGTCGGCGTCCGGATCGTCCGAGACGGTCCGGGTTTCGACCGTTATCGTAACGGACCGGAGACCGAACAGATACGGGATTTCGTAGTCGGTGCCGCCATCGGTCGAGCGAACGGCATCGGCGAGTCCCCAGTGGAAGGGAAGAATCGGCGGCCGCTCGCCCGCGAAGTCGCGCCGGACCGTCTCGAGGTCGGCCTCCGTCCGCAGGCGGATCGTCCCAGCCGTGGTGAAAAGCGGCACGCTGAGGAGGACGAGCGCGCCGAGCGACAGGCACAGGGCGACGAGGTACGGGAGCGCGGCGAACGCGGCCAGGACGGCGACGACCGAGACGGCCGCGACGCTCACCTTCAGTACTCCTTGCATCCGTCCGTACCGCCGGACGACGGCATCGACGGCTGCCGGACCGTTCGCACTTGCAGCGGAGGGCATACGATCGACGTGATAGGACAAAAACATAATCTTTCCGAAGCATCACCGACCCGCGATCGCAGAATCACTGCCGATCGGGGATCTAGGAACCCAACTCGCGGCCGTCACGCGGTCGCCCCGGCCGCACTCGAGTCGACCTCTCGACGCGCGGCCAGGAGGTGCCGAACCGCCCCAGCGGTGAACGCCAACGCACCCAGGATCATCGGCGTATCGCCCAGCGTTCGGGCCCACAGCAGCGTCTGGACGCGGTCGTCCTCGTAGAACTCGAGGCTCCGCGCGGCGGCGTACCCGTCCTGGAAGGCCGTCTGTAGTTGGAGGAAGCCGATCGGCAGCAGGGAGGCGATCGACATGACGGCGAGGCCGATATTGGTCAGCCAGAACGCGGCGCGGAACCACGTCGGTTGCCACGCGGCCTCGGGCGTGACCACCCGCAGGATGTACGTGCCGAGGCCGAGCGCCAGCAGGCCGAACGCGCCGAACGTCGCCGTGTGGCCGTGCGCGACCGTCAGGTAGGTGCCGTGCTCGTAGTAGTTGATCACCGGCAGGTTAATGAAGAAGCCGAGCACCCCGCCGCCGACGAAGTTCCAGACGCTCGAGCCGACGATGAACAGCAGCGGCAGCGTGTAGGGAAACGCCTCGCCCTGCGCCTTCAGCGTCCGGTACTCGCCGAAACTGCGGTAGAGGACGAAGACTAGGGGGACGAACTCGAGCGTCGAGAACGTCGTCCCGATCGGCACCCAGACGTCGGGGAGCCCGACCCACCAGTAGTGGTGGGAGACGCCGACGATGCCGGCGGCCATGATCGCGAACACCTCGAAGAGGATCGCCCGCTCGGCGTCGGCCTGCTCCAGGAGGTCCATCGAGACCAAGGCGACGGCGACGATCGCGGTGACGAAGAACTCGAAGACGCCCTCGACCCACATGTGGACGACCCACCAGCGCCAGAATTCCGTCACGGCGATGTTCGTCTCGGGCGTGTAGAGCATGCTCGCGCCGAACAGCAGGGCGATCGAGCCGCCCGCGTAGGTCATGAAGTGGCCCAGTCCTGTCGGCGGTTCGTCGAGTCGGCGGACGCTCCGAAGGACGAGGCCGGTCCAGCCGCCGAGCGCGGCGAGCAGGGAAACCTTCCAGATGCGGCCAGTTTCGAGGTACTCGAGGCCTTCGGAGCCGAGCAGCCACCACAGGTGACCGTCTTCGGGGGTTCCGAACTTCCCCTGCATGCCGAGCCAGACGCACGCGAAGGCGCCGACCGTGACGGCGACGAGCGCGCCCAGCAGGACGGTCGCGCCTTCGGCCTGCCGGGGCGGATCCTCGTCGGCGAACAGCCCCGGCAGGAAGAGACCGCCGGCGAGCCACAGCGTCGTGATCCAGAGGATGCCGAGGTTGATGTGCCAGGTTCGACCCACGGAGAACGGCAGCAGGGAGACGAGGTCGATCCCGAGCGCCTCGCCGATGCCGTAGAAGCCGGTCCGCTCGACGTAGTAGTGCGCGAGGTAGGCCCCGACGAGCACCTGCGCGAGAAACAGCGCGCCGGCGACGGGGACGTACCGCGCCGCGGCGTACTGGGCGGGCGTGACCGACACCGCGTCGGGCGAGGGCACGTCGACGAGTTCGGTCGTCGGCTCGGCGAAGTCGAAGCTATGGTAGGCCCAGACGCCAGCACCGCCGCCGGCGACGAGCAGGACGACGCTGATCGTGCTCCAGACCAGCACCTGCCCGGTCGGCCGGTTGCCGCTGCCCGGGACGGGCGGCCAGTCGTTCGTGTAGGAGTGGTCCGAGCCGGGCCGATCGGTGTGGGCCATCCACGCAGTCCAGCAGGCGAAGTCGGTGATCCGCGCGGCCTGCGAGGCCGATTCGACGAACCCCGCCGGCACGCCGCGCTCGGGCGACCCGGCGTGATAGCGGTCGACGTACTCGTTTCGAATCCGCCGGTGCGCGTACGCTTCGGCGGCCGAGTACCGCGCGATCGATCCCTCCGGCGCGTCGTTGTCGAGTTCGCGTTCGACCCGATCCGCGACGGCGGCCCGATCGTCGGCCGACAGCTCGTCGAAGGCGTCGGCCCCGCGCTGGCGCGCGTAGTACTCGCGCATGAACTCGGTCTTCAACTCGAGCGCGTCGGCGGTCAGATCGACTCCGAAGTACGAGCCGTTGCCGAGGATCGAACCGTGGTTCATGAGCCCGTTCGCCTGAAACACCTTCTTGCCCTGCTTGACCTGCTCGGCGGTTACGACGGGTTCGCCGTCCGGGCCGCGGATCTCGTCGGGGATCGGCGGCGCCCGCTCGCGCGAGACCCACGCGCCGATCGACATCGCGACGAGGTTGGCGACGAACAGTGCGACGAGCGCCAGCGATCCCTTCGAGCGCGAGCGCAGGCCGGGGACCTCCGTGAGATCGAGGCCGCCGTCCTCGAGCAGGAGGCTCGAGACCAGTTCGATGAGAACGCGCTCGAGTGGGGCGTCCGCACCGTCACCAGCACCGGTACCCGAACCCGCGGCCATCGGCCCCAACAGGGAGAGCAATTGACCGGCGGACGGACCGCCCCCGCCGTCGTCCGCGAGCAGCGCGAGCATCGTGGCCGCCGCGGTCGCAACGGACCGTACGGGGGGTCCGGATCCAGCACCAGCTCGAGCGGTGGGATCGGTCCTCTCCCCCTCGAGCACGGCGGGCTCAGTCTCCATCGGTGCAGCAGCGGAGGGGACGCTTCCGTCGCTCTCGCGCTTCGAATCGTCAGGCGTCCGCTCGTCGACGAGTCGCGGAATCTCCTCGGTGAGCAGGCGCTCGAGAGCGTGGCCGACGACCACGGCGTCGCGCTGTCCGATCTCCGAAAGGGCCTCCGAGGGCGACTGGTTCGGCTCGAGGTCGAGTTCTGTCCGGACCGTTTCGCGCAGATCCGCAAGAGCGTCCTCGATCTCGAGCGGGTCCGCGGCCGTGCCGTCGTCGGCCGTCGCCGCGTCCGCGGCGTCCACGTCGGCGAGGCGCTCGAGCAACTCGTCTACGTCCATCTCGCCGTCCGGTCCGACGTCCGCCGCCAGCCGCTCGCGGATCACCGCCAGCGTCCGCTCGTCCAACCGGGCCTCGTCGAGATCGTAGCGGCGGACGAACCGCTCGAGGGCGCGATCCAACGGATCGGTCCCGTCGGGGCCGCGGGCCGCCTCCTCGCGGAGTTCGTCGGGCGTTCGGCCGACCGCTCGCTCGCAGAGTTCGGTCACGGCGCGGTCGACGAGTCTGTCGCGCGCGCTCTCGAGTCGCTTGCGAGAGCGATCGCGGAGGTCGTCCACGCCGCGCTCGAGCGCCTCCGCTGGTCCCTCGTTCGCAACGGTTCGAGCGCGCCTCGAGAGATCGCCGACGGTTTCCGCCCCGGCCTCGAGGCGGTCGGTTACGAAGTCGGTTCGCCGGCGCCGCGTCTCACCGGTATCGTCCCGTATAGACAGTCGGTCCCTGATGCGCATGCTTTGCGGCCTCGTTCGGCGTAGCTACTAGGGCCCGAGATCGCACCGTAAACGTGGACGTGTCAGTCGCCGGCAGTTTATGGAAGGGGAGCGTAGCAGTCGTTACCCGAACCCAAACCCGAACGTCACGAAAACGAACGCGGTAGAAGACAAGGAAAACGCAGTCCGTTACAGGCCCTCGAGCGACCGGAGCTTTTGCTCGACCGCCGGCGGCGCGGCGCTGGGGCCGTCGCGGACGCGGTGGTCCGGAATCAAAAGCGGCGCCGGGTTGGCGTCCAGCGCCGTCCGGACGAGCGTCAGATCGTCCTCGTCGTCCGGGTCGAGTTCCGGCGTCATCCGCGCGAGCGCCTTCACGTCGACCTGCTCGCCGTAGGGAATCTCCCGGACCTGCTCGAGGACGGCCCGCTGGTCCGTCGGCACCGTCAGCGCGACCTGCACGTCGTCGAAGTCGACCTCCTCGAGGCCCTCGAGGTACTCGAAGATGCGGTCGAGGACGGGGTGCTCGTCCTCGGCGTCGGCCTCGGGCGTGCCGGGGAAGTCGACGCTCAGGACGCGTCCGCTGGCGGCGCCGAGTTGCACGTACCGGTCGAGATACGACGATTCCCGCGCGTAGATTCCGGCCTCCGTGACGTCCTCCATACGCGGACGTAGGATCTACCGGCTTGAATAAGCGCCGGTCGCGCCCGGTTCCGGCCCCGGCGGACCGCACCGCGCCGGGATGATGGCGCAAGCCTTTTGTACATATGAGTACGTCGATGTACAACAATGAACTCTGAAACGGAGCTCGCGCCCGCGGTAGCGTCGATCCTCGAGGCCGCCCGGGAGCGCCCCGGCGGCGAGAGCGCCGTCGACGTGGACGCGCGGTCGCTGCCCGACGCGATCGCGAGCGCGGAGGCGGACGGCCGCGTGCCGGTGATCGCGGAGGTCAAACCGACGAGTCCGACGGCCGACGGGACGCGCGACGACGATCCCGTAGAACTGGCTGAAGCGATGGTCGAGGGTGGCGCGTCGGCGATCTCCGTGCTGACCGAACCCTCCCACTTCGGCGGCTCGCCCGAGGCGCTGACCCGCGTCCGCGAGGCCGTCGACGTCCCCGTCCTCCGGAAGGACTTCGTCCTCGAGGAGGCCCAGCTGGACGTCGTCGAAGCAGACCTCCTGCTGCTGATCGCCCGCTTCGTGGACGACCTCGAGGGGCTCGTCGCGGCCGCTCGCGAGCGGGGGTTCCAGCCACTCGTGGAGGTCCACGACCGCGAAGAACTCGAGGCCGCGCTCGAGGCGGGCGCGGAGATCATCGGGGTCAACAACCGGGATCTGGCGCAACTCGAAGTCGACCTCGAAACCTTCGAGTCCGTGAGTCCCCACGCTCCGGACGACGTGACTCTCATTGCGGAAAGCGGCGTCTCGAGTCCGGCGGACGTGCGCCGGATGCGCGAGACGGGCGCGGACGCCCTCCTGGTCGGCAGCGCCATCATGGACCACGGCGCGGGCGACAGCGACGTCGCCGCGAACACGCGGCGGCTGACGGAGGCGGAAGCGACAGCGGAGACGAGCGACGACAACGGAGACTGATACGACATGAGCACACACGAGCACGCGAGCGAGACGGACGACGAACGGCGGGACGGCACCTTCGGCGACTACGGCGGCCAGTACGTCCCCGAGGCGCTGATGCCGGCCCTGCAGGAACTCGAGGACGCCTACGAGCGGTACGTCCTCGAGAACGAGGACGGCTTCATGGACGAGTTCCGCGAGCGGATGCGCGACTTCGGCGGCCGGCCGACGCCGCTCCAGCGCGCGGATCGACTGAGCGAGCGCTACGGCCGCGAGATCTACCTCAAGCGCGAGGACCTAGTCCACGGCGGCGCGCACAAGCTGAACAACGCGCTCGGGCAGGTCCTGCTGGCGAAGTACATGGGCAAGGAGCGTGTCATCGCCGAGACCGGCGCCGGCCAGCACGGCACGGCGACCGCGATGGCCGCGGCTCACCTCGACATGCCCTGCGAGATCTACATGGGGCGGACGGATATCAACCGCCAGCGGCCGAACGTCTACCGGATGCGGATGAACGGCGCCGAGGTGAACCCCGTTACCGCTGGCTCCGGCACCCTGAAGGAGGCCATCAACGAGACGATGCGCGACTGGGCGACGACCGTCGAGCGGACCCACTACGTCATCGGCTCGGTCGTCGGCCCGCACCCGTTCCCCAAACTCGTCCGTGACTTCCAGTCGGTCATCGGGAAGGAAGCACGCAAGCAGGTGCAGGAAAAAGCGGGTCGGCTCCCCGACACCGTCGTCGCCTGCGCCGGCGGCGGCTCGAACACGATGGGCGCGTTCCACGAGTTCGTCCCGGACGAGGACGTCGACCTCGTCGCCGTCGAGGCCGGCGGCTCGAGTCTCGAGATCGACGAAGAGGAGGGGCTCGCACCGAACTCGGCGACGCTCTCGACGGGCACCGACGGCGTGCTCCACGGCGCGATGACGAAGCTGCTCCAGCAGTCCGACGGGCAGATCGTCGAGTCCCACAGCGTCAGCGCGGGACTGGACTACGCCGGCGTCGGGCCGGAGCTCTCGCACCTCGTCGAAAGCGGCCGCGTGACGCCGACCAGCGTGGACGACGAGGCCGCGCTCAACGGCTTCCACCGGCTCTCGAACCTCGAGGGGATCATTCCGGCGCTGGAATCGAGCCACGCCCTTGGCTATCTCGAGGAGCACACCGACGAACTCGGCGATCTCGTCGTCGTCAACGTCTCCGGCCGCGGCGACAAAGATCTGGAAACGGTGCTCGAGGAAACCGGGAAACGCGATCTCGAGGCGGCCCCCGATGTGGAGGTGTTCGATGCATGAGTGACGCAGCAACCGAGAGCGAGACCGAGTACGACAGCGACGTCGAGGCCGCCATCCGCGAGAACCACCCCGCGCTGATCACCTACATCACCGCGGGCGACCCGTCCCTCGAGGACACCAAGGAGTACGTCGAGGCCCTCGATCGGGGCGGCTCCGACCTGATCGAACTTGGCCTCCCGTTCTCGGAGCCGATCGCGGAGGGTCAGACGATCCAGGCCGCGATCAACCGCGCGCTCGAGGCCGGCACCACGCCGGAGGGCTTCTTCGAACTCGTGGACGATCTCGAGACGGAGGCGCCGCTGCTGGTGATGACGTACTACAACATGATCCTCCAGTATGGCGACGAGCCTGATGTCCGGCCGTTCGTCGAGCGCGCGGCCGATGCGGGGCTCTCGGGAATCATCGTTCCCGACCTCCCCGCCGAGGAGGCCGACCCGCTGCGGGAGGCCTGCGACGACCACGGGCTCGATCTGGTCTTCATCATCGCGCCGACCACCGAGGGCCAGCGCCTCGACGACATCATGTCGCAGGTCTCGGGCTTCGCCTACGTGCAGGCCCGCCTCGGCACGACCGGGGCGCGCGCAAACGTCTCGACGGCGACTCACGACAGCCTCGCGCGCCTCTCCGAGTACGACGTTCCCAAGGCCGTCGGCTTCGGCGTCAGCGAGGGCGACCACGCCGCGGAGATCGTCGAGGCCGGCGCCGACGGCGTTATCGTCGGCAGCACCCTAGTCGATATCATCGCAAGCAGCGACGACACCGCCGAGGCCGTCGAGCGCCTCGAGGCCAAGGCAGCCGAACTCAAGCGGGGCGCGCGCCGCGGCGCCGACTCTATCACGGTCGATGCGGAAGATGCACCGGAACCGGAACAGCAATAACTGCAAGCTTGCTACACACTCGCAAATGACCACCGCCACCGGAATCGACGCACGACTCGAGCGAATCGGTACAGACGGGAACTACGTCATCGTCCCGATGGACCACGGCATCACGATGGGGGCCGTCCAGGGGCTGAAGGACATCGAATCGACGATCGACGGCGTGACCAGCGGCGGCGCGGACGCCGTCCTCACGCAGAAGGGGATCGCCCCGCGCGTCCACGAGAACAAGAACGGCAAGGGCTACATCGTCCACCTCAACGGGTCGACGACGATCGGCCCCGACGAGAACGATAAACGGATGACCGGCACCGTCGAGGAAGCGGTTCGCGCCGGCGCCGACGCCGTCTCCTTCCATATCAACGTCGGCTCCGACCACGAACCGGACCAGATCACGCAGCTGTCGGAGGTCACCGCGGAGGCCGAGCGACTCGGCATGCCGGTCCTCGCGATGGCCTACGCGCGCGGTCCCGGCGTCGATCCGGAGGACCCCGAGGCGTTGGGTCACGCCGTCCGCCTCGCCGAGGAACTCGGCGCCGACGTCGTCAAGACGGGCTACAGCGGCGACGCCGAGAGCTTCCAGCACGTCGTCGAGTCGACCCGACTGCCGGTCATCATCGCCGGCGGCTCGAAGGGAAGCGACCGCGAGACGATCGAAATGGTCCGCGGCACGATGGACGCCGGCGGCGCCGGCATCTCGATGGGCCGCTCGATCTTCCAGCACGAGGACCCCGAAGCCATCGCGACGGCCGTTTCGGGCGTCGTCCACGACGATCTCTCGACCGACGAGGCGCTGCGCCGAGCCGGCCTCGCGCTCGAGGCCTGAGACGGTCGCTGCTGCTCACGTTCCTGTTCACGTCGCCGCTCGCCGTTTCGATCTCACCTTCCTCTCGCCGTTCTCGACCCCGCACCAGCGACGGCGGTGACGAGCGTGTCCAACAGTTATCCGCACCACGGTCGTAGTCGGTCGCCGTGACGCGACGGACGCTTACGACCCAGCCGCTCGAGCGAACCGACACGGGACACTACTCCGAACTGTTGTACGACGACGGGGGGAACGACGACGTACTGATCTGTGCCGCCCACGGCGGGGAAGTCGAACCCGGCACCGCCGAAGCGGCCGTGGAACTCGCCGGCCGACTCGAGGACGCCACCTGCTGGGCGTGTCTCGGGTACGACGACGAACGGCGGGCGTTCGACCTGTATCACCCGCCCTCGAGTTCCTTCGCCCCCGACGACTACCCGCTGCTCGGACGGATCGCCGATCGAGGATTCGAGACGGTGGTCAGTCTCCACGGACTGGGCGACGACCGGGTGATCGTCGGCGGTGGAATCGACGGCGACGTCAAGCGCCGCGTGCAGTCCCGACTCGACGACGCCATCACGCATCCCGTCGAGACGGCGTCCGACGGGCCGTACGGCGGCGTGAGCCCGGACAACTTCGTCAACTGGCTCGCGCGGGACGGTCGCGGCGGCCTCCAGCTCGAGCAGAGCCACGCGATTCGGACGGACGAGCGCGACGCCGTCGTCGGCGAATTGGCGTCGCTGCTCGAGGACGGCCTCCGCTGATCCTGGCAGTATCAGCCGACAGATCACGTCGTTCCGTCCGCTCGCTCGGAGCTGCTGAAAACGGTATCGCGGTAAACATTTAATCGGGGTGAGCCCTAACGTCCGAACATGCTCGACGCCCTTCTGGGGAACGTGCCGCTCTTGCTCCTTTCGGTGGGTCTCGTGTTGATGCTGCTCGAGGCCCTCTCGCCGGGCGCGCACCTCATCGTCATCGGAGTCGCGCTGGTCGGTGCGGGACTGATCGGCGCGGTCGTGCCGGTCGCGCTGAGTCCGATCATCTTGGCCGCGCTGACGCTCGTGATCGGCCTGGCCGCGACGTACGTCTACCACGAGTTCGACTTCTACGGCGGGAAGGGGACCGCCCAGACGACGGACTCGGACTCGCTGGCCGGCGCGACCGGTTACGCCACCGAGCGGATTACGACCCGCGATGGCGAAGTGAAACTCGACCAGGGCGGCTTCGCGCCCTACTACAGCGCCCGGACCTCGAGCGGCACGATCGAGGAGGGCGAGGAAATCATCGTCCTCGATCCGGGCGGGGGCAACGTGCTCACGGTCGAATCCCTGGGTGCGATCGGCGAGGACGAGATCGACCGCGCCCTCCGCGAGGACGCGGCGAACGACGGCGGAACCGCAGATTCGACCGCCGGCGCCGCCGGCGACTCGCTCGAAGAATCGTCGAACGCAGAGACTGACGCGGAACCGGAGCGGGAGACGGAAACCGAAAAATCGAGTTAGCCCCGGACTTGTCGCAAGGACAGGACGGGGTCCCCGGTATTTGCTACGTTTTCGGCTCCGTTCGTATTTCTCGAGCGAAATCCAGCCGTCACAGCAGGACCAAAAACCACGGACACAACGGTCTCGTCTTGAGAGTACGTGGAGAACCGCCTCCCCACTGCCGTCCTCGAGTGCGACTAACGGCTGAATCGCCTTGAATCCGGCTCATGACCGCCTAAACGCTAGCAGTACGGTGTTCTTCTAATAAGTCACCGGCCGGCGTACACATGTCGGTAACTCAAGGGAACGTTTTTCACGGCACCGACACAAGACCGAACCATGGTAGTAGACCTAATACCACTCCAGGCCGCCGCCGGAGGCGCCATCCTGTTCGTCGGCGCCCTCCTGCTCGTCGTCGTCATCGCCGCCCTCCTCAGTGCAGTCGAGATCGTCGACGCGTACGAGAAGCGCGCGCTGACCGTCTTCGGCGAGTACCGCAAACTCCTCGATCCGGGGATCAACTTCGTCCCGCCGTTCGTGTCGAACACGTACGCGTTCGACATGCGAACGCAGACCCTGGACGTCCCCCGTCAGGAAGCGATCACCCGAGACAACTCCCCCGTGACTGCCGACGCGGTCGTCTACATCAAGGTGATGGACGCCAAGAAGGCGTTCCTGCAGGTCGACGACTACAAGCGGGCCGTCTCCAACCTCGCCCAGACCACCCTCCGTGCCGTGCTGGGCGACATGGAACTCGACGACACGCTCAACAAGCGCCAGGAGATCAACGCGCGCATCCGCCAGGAACTCGACGAACCCACCGACGAGTGGGGGATCCGCGTCGAGTCCGTCGAGGTCCGCGAGGTCAACCCCTCGAAGGACGTCCAGCGCGCGATGGAGCAACAGACGTCCGCGGAACGGAAGCGCCGCGCCATGATTCTCGAGGCGCAGGGTGAACGGCGCAGCGCCGTCGAGAAGGCGGAAGGTGAGAAGCAGTCCGAGATCATCCGCGCCCAGGGTGAGAAGCAGAGCCAGATCCTCGAGGCGCAGGGTGACGCCATCTCGACCGTGCTGCGCGCCCGCTCCGCCGAATCGATGGGCGAACGCGCCATCATCGACAAGGGGATGGAGACGCTCGAGGGAATCGGCCAGAGCGAGTCGACGACGTTCGTCATGCCCCAGGAACTCACCTCGCTGGTCGGCCGCTACGGCAAGCACCTCTCGGGCAGCGACGTGAAGGAAGACGGCACCGAGCTCGAGGCCCTCGACTTCGACGAGGAGACGCGCGAACTGATCGGGCTGGACGACATCTCGGAGATCATCGGCGAGATCGATCAGGAAGCCTCGATGGACGTCGAAGCGATGGAACAGGAAGCGCAGGCGATCAAGGAAGGCGAAGATCCGTCGAACATCACGGATCCCGACGAGGTCATCGAGGAGATGGATCAGAACTTCCAGGGACAGACCGACGGCGGCACCGACATCGACGTCGATGCGCCGAGTGACGGAGACGACGCCGGCACTGACACCGACGCAGCGACGGACGCGGACAACTGACGATCGCTGCCGACTCCGCCGATCGCTGCGCCGCCCGCCCCCGACCGACGCGGCAACGCTGAACGCGAGTTTCGCCCCGTAATCCGATTTTACCGACGGCTCCGAACCGCTCGAGTCGCCCCTCTCGAGCGAGTCGCTCGAGGCGAATTCACTCACGAATTCGGGACGCTCACGGTTCAGTGAACGAAGCGGAGCGAAACCTGTTTTACGTGTCGGACCCTTTCGGACGGTAGAGAGACATGACATCGTCCGATGGGGTCGACGACAACAAACGAGCGACCCTCCGCCGGTTTGCCGCCCTCGGTGCCGCGACGCCGATCGCCGGAACCGGCTTCTCCGAATCCGCGGCCGCCGACGCGGGAGAGAGCGACGCCCGCGACGCGATCGCCGGCTACCTCTCCACGACACCCGGGGCTCACTTCTCGAAGATCCGGGACGACCTCCAACTCGGCACCGGCGAGACCCAGCACCACCTGCGCCGCCTCGAGGAGATCGACGCGATCGAACGGTACCGCGACGGCGACTACAAGCGGTTCGTCCCCGCCGGTCGATTCG